>DASWGQ010000001.1:0-5468 GCA_036393595.1 Myxococcales bacterium
CGCCGCGATCGGCAAGACGGCGTGCTGCCGCTGGCGGTGAGCCACGGCTTCAACTCGACGCGCACCGACCGGTCGCGTTTCCGCCTGCTCTTCGACTGGGGCGGCACAGACGACCCGACTCCCTTCCTCTGCATCCCCGAGGCGATCCGCTTCCTCGGCTCGCTCGTGCCTGGCGGATGGCCCGCGCTGATGCAGCGCAACCGCGAGCTGGCCCTTGCCGGCCGCGCCCTGCTCTGCGACGCGCTCGGAATCCCGGAGCCCGCGCCCGCCGAGATGATCGGCACGCTGGCCGCCGTCCCACTCCCGGACAGCGACGGCCCGCCGCCGCCGCCCGGCTCGATGAACGACCCGCTGCAACGTACGATTTTCGATCAGCACCGCGTCGAGGTTCCGATCTTCGTTTTTCCGCAGTACCCCCACCGCCTGGTCCGCATCGCCGCGCAGCTCTACAACTCGCGCGGGCAGATCGAGCGGCTCGCGCGCGCGCTGCGCGAGTTGCTCCGAACTACACTGCCGTCGTGATCCCGCCCATTTGGTCTCCCGTCCCCTTTGCCACGGCGCAAGTACAAGATCTTCCGCGGCGTATGCGCGCCCTCCTGTACGATCGCTATGGCGGGCTCGACGTCCTCCGCCCCTGCGAGATCGCCTTGCCGGCGCCGGGCCCGGACGAGGTGCTGGTCCGCGTCCGGGCCGCGGCGCTGAATCCAAAGGACGTGCTGGTTCGAAAGGGGCGCTTTCGCTTGCTGAGCGGCCGGCGATTCCCCAAGGGCGTTGGCCTCGACTTCGCCGGCGAGGCGGTCGCCCGTGGATCGCGGATCCGGGGCGTGGCGGTCGGGGACCGGGTCTACGGTGCGCTGCAGCAGTGGAGCTACCGGCGCGGCACGCTCGCCGAGTACGTCGCGGTGCGAGACAGCGAGTTCGCGCCCATGCCGGGCGCCCTCGCTTTCGAGGAGGCCGCGGCGCTCCCGCTGGTCTCGCTCACCGCGCTCCAGGCGCTGCGCGATGTGGCTGGAGTCCGCGACGGAGAGAGGGTCTGCGTGCACGGGGCTTCCGGAGGCGTAGGCACGGCCGCGGTCCAGATGGCACGGGCGCTCGGCGCGACCGTGGCCACTACGTCCAGCGAGGCCAACCGGGACCTTTGCAGTTCACTCGGCGCCAGCGAAACGTTCGACTACGCCCGCGGCGACGCATTCTCTGGCGCCCACCGTTTTCGCGTCATCTTCGATGCCTTCGGGGACCTCTCTTTCGCGCGGGTGCGGCCGGCGCTCGACGCGCGCGGCGTCTATGTCACCACAGTTCCGTCGAGACGAGTCTTTGGCGATGCGATCCGCACGCTGGCTGGATACCCCCGCGCCCGTCTCGTCGTGGCGCGGTCGCGTCGCGCGGACCTGGAATGGATATCGGACCTCGTCGAGCGGGGAGGCCTGCGCCCCGTCGTCGAGATGGTGGTTCCGTTCGGCGACGCGGTACAGGGACTGCGGCGGCTGGAGACGCGGCACGCCCGGGGCAAGATCGTCGTCCGGCTCCCGTGAAGGCGCAGCCGCCGCCCATCCCAGGCGACCTGCCCGCGTCCCACCTCGCCCGCCAACCGCACCCTGTCCGGATTCCGCGTCCATTCCCGGAACCGGACAGGTCAGATCACCATCGAGAGCGTGTAGGCCGCAGCCATCATCCACGAAATCAGCACCAGCGCCGGGTAGCCCCACTCGCGCATCGTCATCTTGATCGTCGTCATCGCGTCCTCCATGCCCGGGGTCTAAAGCAGGCCCCGTGCCAAGCCAGTCGCCGCCGTATTCGGCGGCGCTGCGCTTTTGATGACAGGTAGTGTCACGGCACGAGCCGAAGTTTCTCCGACCGCCGCGGGCCGCGATGCCGGGGTGAGTGCGCCGTCGCCTGATCGCGGTTACCCTGCGGCGTCCGGCGTGGTAGGGAGTGCCAACCCCTGGAAGGAGCAGGAAAGCAATGCACATTCCGCGGCACCCGGACTGCTTCGTCGACCGCCACATCGGGCCCGACACCCGCGACGTGGTGGAGATGCTGGAGGTGCTGGGAAAAGGGTCTCTGGACGCCCTGATCGACGCCACGGTCCCCGCCGGCATCCGCCTGAAGCGGCCGCTCGATCTGCCGACAGGCCTCTCGGAGCACGGCCTCCTGCAGGACCTGCAGCAGCTCGCGGCGAAGAACCAGGTCTTCCGCAGCTACCTCGGGATGGGCTACTCGGACACCGTCACGCCGGCGGTGATCCAGCGCAACATCCTGGAGAACCCAGGTTGGTACACTCAGTATACTCCGTACCAGCCCGAGATCTCGCAGGGTCGCCTCGAGGCGCTGCTCAACTACCAGACCATGGTGATCGACCTCACCGGCCTCCCGGTGGCGAACGCATCCCTGCTCGACGAAGGGACCGCCGCCGCCGAGGCGATGAGCCTGGTGCACGCGGTCGCCGGGGGCGACGCGAAGGCGTTCTTCGTCGCGAGCGACTGCCACCCGCAGACCATCGAGGTGGTGCGCACGCGCGCCGAGCCGCTCGGATGGCGCGTGGTGGTCGGCGAGCCGGATACCTTCGACTTCAAGACCAAGGTGTTCGGGGCGCTGGTGCAGTACCCGTCGACCGACGGCCGCGTGCGCGACCTGCGCGCTTTCATCGAGCGCGTGCACCAGCACGGGGGACTGGCCGTGGTCGCCGCCGACCTCCTCTCCCTCTGCCTGCTGGCGCCGCCCGGCGAGCTGGGCGCCGACGTCGCGGTGGGCTCCTCGCAGCGCTTCGGCGTGCCGCTCGGCTACGGCGGGCCGCACGCGGCCTACTTCGCCTGCCGCGAGGAGCACGTCCGCCACATGCCGGGGCGGATCATCGGCGTCTCGCAGGACGCCCAGGGCCGCCCGGCGCTGCGCATGGCGCTGCAGACGCGCGAGCAGCACATCCGCCGCGAGAAGGCGACCAGCAACATCTGCACGGCGCAGGCGCTGCTCGCGATCATGGCCGGGATGTACGCCGTCTACCACGGGCCGCGCGGGCTCAAGGCCATCGCGCAGCACGTGCACGGCCTCACCTCGCTGCTCGCGGCCGGCTTGCGAAAGAAGGGGCTGAAGCTCCGCCACCAGCACTTCTTCGACACCCTCGCGGTCGAGGCCGACGCGGACCAGATCGTCGCGGCGGCAGCGGCCCGGCGCATCAACCTGCGGCGCATCGACCCTCGCACCGTGGGCATCTCGCTAGACGAGACCTGCTCGCGGGAAGACGTGGAGAGCGTGCTGGCGGTCTTCGGCAGCAGCGTGGCGCTCGATCAGCTCGAGCCGGACAGCGCGCTCCCGCCCCAGCTCGCCCGCTCCTCCGCCTATCTCACCCACGCGGTCTTCAATACGCACCACAGCGAGACCGAGATGCTGCGCTACATGCGGCTGCTCGAGTCGCGCGACCTGTCCTTGACCCATTCGATGATCCCGCTCGGCTCGTGCACCATGAAGCTGAACGCGACGGCGGAGATGGTGCCCGTCACCTGGCCGCAGTTCGGCAAGCTGCATCCCTTCGTGCCCCGCTCCCAGGCGCAGGGATACACGCAGATCTTCGACGAGCTGTCCGCGATGCTGCGCGAGATCACCGGCTTCGACGCCGTTTCCCTGCAGCCCAACGCCGGCGCGCAGGGGGAGTACGCCGGCCTCCTCGTCATCCGGCGCTACCACGAGGCGCGCGGCGAGTCCCACCGCAACGTGTGCCTGATCCCGCAATCGGCGCACGGCACCAACCCGGCCTCGGCGGCGATGGCGGGGCTCAAGATCGTGGTGGTGAGGACGGACGAGAACGGGAACATCGACCTCGCGGACCTCGAGGCGAAGGCGCGGGCCAACGCGAAGGACCTGGCCGCTCTGATGGTCACCTACCCGTCCACGCACGGCGTGTTCGAGGAAGGCATCCAGCAGGTCTGCCGCATCGTCCACCAGCACGGCGGGCAGGTCTACATGGACGGCGCGAACATGAACGCGCAGGTCGGCTTGTGCCGGCCGGGCGACTTCGGCGCCGACGTGTGCCACCTCAACCTGCACAAGACGTTCTGCATCCCCCATGGCGGCGGCGGACCGGGCATGGGCCCCATCTGCGTGGCGAGGCACCTCGCGCCCTACCTTCCGGGCCACCCGGTGGTGCGCGTCGGGGGCGAGGAGGCGATCGGGCCGATCTCCGCGGCGCCGTGGGGAAGCGCCTCGATCCTGCTGATCTCCTGGGCGTACATCAAGCTGATGGGCGGCGAGGGCCTGACCCAGGCGACGAAGATCGCCATCCTCAACGCGAACTACATGGCGAAGCGGCTCGGGCCGCACTTCCCCGTGCTGTACGTGGGCAAGAACGGCACCGTGGCACACGAGTGCATCCTCGACTTGCGCAAGGTGAAGCGCGACGCCTCGGTCGAGGTGGAGGACGTGGCGAAGCGGCTGATGGACTACGGCTTCCATGCGCCCACCACCTCGTTTCCGGTGATCGGCACGCTGATGGTCGAGCCGACCGAGAGCGAGGCCAAGGCCGAGCTGGACCGCTTCTGCGACGCGATGATCGCCATCCGCGAGGAGATCCGCGAGGTCGAGCAGGGCAAGCAGCCCCGCGACCGCAACGTGCTCAAGGCCGCGCCGCACACCGCGGAGGTGCTCACGGCCGACTCGTGGGACCGCCCGTACTCGCGCCAGCGCGCCGCGTTCCCGCTGCCCTGGGTGCGCAGCAAGAAGTTCTGGCCCGCGGTGGCCCGGATCAACGCGGTGCTCGGCGACCGGCAGCTCATCTGCAGCTGCCCGCCGATCGAGGAGTACGCGGCGTAGCGTCGAGCTCGACCTACGGCACCAGGATGATCTTCCCCGTGGTCTTCCGCGAGGCAAGCAGCTCGTGCGCCTTGGCCGCCTGCCCGAGCGGAAGCTCCGCCTCGATGCGGACCTCCAGCTCGCCCTTGCGCACCATGTCCAGCACGGCGCCGGCGCGCGCGAGCAGCTCCTCGCGGGTGGTGATGTAGCTGCCGATCGTCGGGCGGGTGATGTAGAGCGAACCACCGGCCGCGAGGCGCTGCAGGTCGAACGGCGGCACCGGCCCGCTCGACTGCCCGAAGAGGACCATCATCCCGCGCCGCCGCAGACATTTCAGGCTGCGGTCGAAGGTGTCCTTCCCGACGGAATCGTAGACCACGCTGGTGCCCGCGCCGCCGGTGATCCGCCTCGCCTCCGCCTCGAAGTCACCCTTGGTATAGACGACCACCTCCTCGGCGCCGGCCTTGCGCGCGAGCCTCGCCTTCTCGTCGGTGCCGACCGTCCCGATCGTCCGTGCCCCGATCTTCTTCGCCATCTGGCAGAAGAGCAGCCCGACCCCGCCCGCCGCCGCGTGGATCAGGCACCACTCGCCGCGCTTCAGCGGATACGTGTCGTGGGTCAGGTAGTGCGCGGTCATGCCTTGCAGCATGACGGCGGCGGCGAGCTTCGCTGAGACTCCTTCCGGC
>DASWGQ010000002.1:0-6958 GCA_036393595.1 Myxococcales bacterium
CTCGTCCACGCGGCGGACAAGCGCTGCATCTTCTGCGAGGAGCGCGCGCGCCGTCCAGGGAACGCCAGCCCGCGGCGCATCGTGATCCTGGGCGGCGGATTCGGCGGCATCTTCACCGCCCGCCGCTTGCAGCAGCTCCTCGGCGGGAAGGGCGACTACGAGATCGTCCTCGTTTCCAAGGAGAACTACTTCGTCTTCCAGCCCATGCTGCCCGAGGTCATCTCCGGCACCATCGGCCTCACCGACCTGGTCAGCCCGATCCGGCAGCTCGTCCCCGGGGCCGAGATCCACGTCCGCGACGTGGAGTCGATCGACCCGGAGCGGCGGACCGTCACCACAGCGCCGGGCTTCCTGCCGCACGCGCACACGCTCCCCTACGACCACCTGGTGCTCGCGCTGGGAACGGTCACCGACTTCCGCGGGCTGCGCGGCCTGCCCGAGCACGCGCTGCCCTTCAAGAACCTCCAGGACGCGCTCGACCTGCGCAACCACGTCATCCGCGCGCTGGAGGAGGCGGCCATCGAGGAGCACGACGCGCGGCTGCGCAAGCAGCTCCTCACCTTCGTCGTCGCCGGGGGCGGCTTCTCGGGCGTCGAGGTGGTGGCGGAGCTGAACGACTTCGTCCGGCGCGTCGCGCGCAGCTACCCGCAGATCGATCCGGCGGAGATCCGCGTGGTGCTGGTGCACTCGCAGGGGCGCATCCTGCCCGAGGTGGGCGAGAAGCTGGGCCTGTTCGCGCAGCGCATCCTGCGCGAGCGCGGCGTCGAGCTGCTGCTCGATGCGCGGCTCTCGGCCGCCAGCGGCGAGGAAGCCATCCTGGGAGACGGCATGCGCATCGGCACCCGTACCCTGGTGTCGACGGTGCCGTCAGCCCCCCACCCGGTGATCGACGCGGTCAAGCTTCCCAAGGCCCGCGGCGGCCGCATCCAGGTCACGCCCGAGCTCGAGGTGCCCGGCTTCCCCTGCGTGTGGGCGCTGGGCGACTGCGCGTCGATCCCGACTCCCGGCGGCGGCTCGTCTCCGCCCACCGCGCAGCACGCGACCCGCCAGGCGGAGCTGCTGGCGGAGAACATCGTCGCGACCATCCGGGGCGGTCGCCGGCGCGCGTTCGACTTCAAGGGGCTCGGCAAGATGGGCTCGCTGGGGAGCCGCTCGGCGGTCGCGGAGATCTTCGGTCTGCAGATCTCCGGCGCGCTGGCCTGGTTCCTGTGGCGCACCATCTATCTGATGAAGCTTCCCGGCCTGGGACGCCGGCTGAAGATCGCCGCCTCGTGGACCTTCGACCTGCTGCTTCCGCCGGACAGCGTCCTGTTTCGCTTCTCTGCCCCATCCTCCATGCTGCGCGAGCACTTCGAGCCCGGCCAGGAGGTGTTCCACCAGGGCGACCTCGGCGACCGCATCTACTCCATCGTCGCGGGCGCGGCGGACGTCGTGCTCGAGGCCTCTGGCCGGGAGACCGTCCTGGCGCGCCTGGGCCCCGGCGATCTGTTCGGCGAGATGGCGTTGCTCGATCAGACGGTGCGCAGCGCCACCATCCGCTGCGTGGAGCCGATGGACGTCTGGAGCCTCCCGAAGCGCGAGCTGGCGCTCCTCTCGCAGGGCATGCCCGAGGTGCGCCGCAGCCTGGAACGCCTGCGCGACCAGCGCACCCGCCGCGTCTCCTGATGCTGGTTCGACCGCGGCGTGCACGCCTTGACGCAGCGCGTCCCGCCCCGGGGCGGATAACCTCCACCTCACCCTGACGGAGTCCCCGGGCCGGCTTGAAGCCGGTCGACCGATGCACGCGCTCGTTCCATGAATGCGCGACCGTACATCCGGTCAGCGGCGTGTTGGTTGTGGGCCCGGCAGAGCAGTCGGATCCGGTCCGCCCGGTGGAGACGCGTTCGCGCGAAGCCGTCGCGGTGATCGAATTCCAGGGCGCCCGTCTCGGCGCACCTGCGGCCATGCTCGTCGGTGAACGTGCAGCGGCCACCGTCGCGCTCGAACACCTCGCGTTTGATGGCGTCCGGGATGTGACGCGAATACGAGGGGTCGTTCGCTTCGGCCGGAGCTTGTCGCGCCTTACGACCCGTGGCGAAGCGGTCCTTCTTCACGTGCTCGATGAGCAAGTCGAGTGCTTTCTCGACGATCTTCGCCAGGTCTCCGTTCGGGATTCGGTGGCGGAGCAAGTCCTGGGCTTCGCGGAACTTGTCATGACACGCGCGACTCGCGGTGAACTGGAACTTGAAGCTCTCTTCGGAGAGCGGTGCAATCACAGCCCGCTCATCGCGTCGCGGCGCTGGCGCGGGTGGCGGTGCGAACGTGACAGCAGGGGGCGACTCGGGTTGCGCCACCGGCATGGCGGCGCCGAACGAGAATGCGGGCGACTCGGGCGCCGAATTGCCGCGGTCCGGAAGCTTGCGCACGACCGTCGGAACCGGCGGCTGCGGCGAAAGACGCGCGACCAGTTCTTCGATCTGGCGCTTCGACTTGCCCGCTGCATCCGCCAACACGTTTTCCTGGTTCTCGGTAGTCAGATGCGGCGCCAGCAAGCGCAGCCCGGCCAGATGCACCCGCCCCGAGCGGAGCGCCTCCAGGATCACCGGCATGCGTCGGGCGGCGCGGGCGAGGTCGATCCGATTGCAGGCGACGTCCTCGGAAAACCCCAGCTCGCCGACGCAGAAGGCGAACATCGAGGAGAATGTCCAGTCGAGGTAGAGCTTCCGCTCGTCGATCTCACCTAGATGGACAAGAAGCGCCGCCTCGACGCCGTGCGATCTCCGCACCAGCTCCCGCGTCGCGGAACGGAGGTCGGACGAGCTGAGCGATTCGACAATGGTTCGTGAGTTCATCATGTGCGCAGTCGTAGCACGGCGTTTGTCGGGGTCCTCCGGAGGCCGCACGAGAGCGCTGGACGGCGGGCCGACACACGAGGAGAACGTGGGCCAAACGGCCGCTCTCCACGCATCTGCAGCAGCTACGCGGCCGTTATTGCGAACGCTCGCAGCCGTTTGCGAAGCGCACGCCCCGAACGTGTCAATCGCAAACAATGCGCATACGTAATTTGTCCGATGGAGCCGCCCGCCACGAACCAATCGATCCGCCCCGGGGCGGGACGCAGCGCGTTAGACCTGTGACCGGCAGTCAGCCTCGGCGCTCCAGGCGCCGAGCCCGGCGGCGTTCCCTCTTCCTGACTGAGTTAGTCGCCGCGCCTGCGATCGAAACCCTGAAAGCAACGGAGACGAGGGTCGCTTGTCCTCGTCGGTGCCGTGCCCAGGGCTCACTCCGCCTGCAGCGTGAGCAGCGCGAGTGACAGGTTCAGCGCGGCCAGGTGCCTGCGTGCCGCCTGGATCGCGGGATCGCTCGCCGCGTGCGCGCCGGCGCGCCAGGCGAGATCGCGGAGCTGCTCGTAGGCGACCTGGGCGCGCGCGACCAGCTGGATGCGGGCGAGCTTCTGCTGACGAGCCCGGATTCGCGACGGCGTCTGCATGGGATGCCCTCCTGCTTCAGGTTTCGAGAGGGCGTCTTCCCGTCGGGCCACTCCGTTACAGCGGGTCTCGCCCGTAACGTCGTCGGGCTCCGGGCAGACTCCTCCTTGTGGATGGAGCGAGGCCGATGACGATCCGTGGGACTATCACCAGCAGGGACGTGCTGCTCAACGGCGCGATGATCGTGCGCGAGTTCGGACCGCGCGCGTGGCTGCGCTGCTGCGTGGCGATGGTGCTGCGGCGCCCGACGACCTTCCTCGACTGCCTGTTCGGTTAAGCGCCGGGTGAAATGCCGAGCCTGTCGCAGAGCCAGCGCGCCTGCCAGGCCCGCTCGTCTTCGACCGCCGCCGGATCGCCGCGGAGATCGGCAGCGGCGATGGCGGCGATGTACGAGACGCAGCCAGCATGCGATGGACGCCCCCAGAAGACCGCATCGCCGCAATAGCCGAGCAGCTGGCGGGAGCGGGCCGGCAGCTGCTCTTGCCCCACCGCCTCGGCCGCCGCGGCGAGGTCGTCGAGGGTACGGCACGAGGACAGCGCGCGGGCCTCGGACTCGCGGCCCTCCTGCCCGAACGCCTCGGCGGCGAACCGGGCGGTGCGCAGCGCGCACTCGAGCGCGAAGTCGCGCTTGGACGCAACGCCCCACGCCTCGATCCGCTCGAGCAAGCGCCCGCGCTCCGCCTGGACCGCGCGACGGATCGGGCGGGCCGGATCCGACAGCTCGACGCGCCAGAGCTCGACATCCACCCAGTACGGCAGGTCGGCGGGGCGGCAGCCGTGGATCCAGAGCTCCGGCCCCGAAACGGCGACCCACGCTCCCGGCGTCGCGCCGGAGGGCGGGGGCCAGGCCTCTCCGGAGAACGGCGAGACGGCGCCCCGGGCCAGGAACTTGTACGCGATCACCAGCCCCTCACTTGCGCTTCCACTTTCGGAACGCCTCGAGCAACGTGTCCCGGGTGCTTTCCGGGATCTCCTCCTCGCGGAGGCGCTTCGCCGCCGTCCCGAGCTGCCGCAGCTGCCGCAGGTACTCCGCGCACCCGTCGCAGAAGACCAGGTGCCGCTCGAAGTCGGAGAGCTCGGCCGGCGAGAGGCGGCCCTCGAGATAGTCGTTCATCAGCTCGACCATCTCCTTGCAGCTGAGCTCGCCCGGGACCTGGATCATGCGCGGACGGATTGTGCACGGTTCAGCCGATCCATCAACTGGTCGCCGACCCGAAGTGCATTGGCCATGATGGTGAGCGCCGGGTTCACCGCCCCCGAAGAGGGGAAGAAGCTCGCGTCGACCACGTACAGGTTGTCGAGCTGGTGCGCCTTGCAGTTCCGGTCCAGCGCCGAGGTCCGCGGATCGTCGCCGAACCGGATGGTGCCGTTCTGGTGCGCCACGCCGGCCAGGGGGATTCGCTCCTTGAGGTAGAGGTTGCGCGCGAACAGCCCCTGGTGGCACTGGTGGCCGTGCATCGCGCAGGCGCGCTGCTCGTTCATCGCCGCCTTGAGCCGGTCGATGAGCCGCCGGTGCCCCTCCTCGTTGTTCGGCCGGTACGACAGGACGATGTTCCCCTGGCCGTCCAGGGTGACGCGGTTCTCCGGATCGGGCAGGTCCTCGGAGGTGAGCCAGAAGTCGAGCGAGTGCCGGGCCATCAGGTCGAGCGTGAAGCC
This sequence comes from Myxococcales bacterium, assembly GCA_036393595.1. Classification (GTDB taxonomy): domain Bacteria; phylum Myxococcota; class Myxococcia; order Myxococcales; family 40CM-4-68-19; genus VBKO01. The sequence goes on from DASWGQ010000002.1 coordinate 5,124, forward strand.
GGGAGCGATCGCCGGCGCGCCCGCGCTCAAGGTCACGCCGTCGAGCTTGCCGACGAAGGAGATGTGGCCCATCGGGTAGGGGAACCCGGCGTCCCCGAAGTAGAAGTCGTTCACGGAGAGCGACTTCTGGAAGACGGTCGGGTTGGGGCACTTGGAGACCGCCATCAGCACCGAGTTCACGTGCCCCATGTAGTGGCGTCCGACCACCCCCGACCCGTTCGCGAGACCTTGCGGGTGGCGGTCGTTCGCGGAGCGGAGGAGGAGCGCCGCGGAATTGATCGCGCCGCAGGAGACCACCACCGTCCCGCCCCTGTAGTCCTCGCGAGCGCCGTCGCGCTGGACGACCACCTTGGTCACCTCGCGGCCGGATGGACTGGTCTCCAGCCGCTCCACGTACGCGCCGGTGAGGAGGGTGACGTTCGGGTACTCGAGCGCCGGGTCCACCGCGAGCACCTGCGCGTCGGCCTTCGCCCGCACCAGGCAGGGATAGCCGTCGCAGGTGTTGCAGCGGATGCAGCGGCTCGACTGGGGGCGCGATTCATCCAGCAGGATGCCGAGCGGCGTATGGAACGGCCGGAGGCCGCTCCGGGCGAAGTCCTCGTGCAGGTGTTGCAGCCGCGGCTCGTGGCTGACCGGCGGGTGCGGGAAGGGCGCGCTCGCGGGCGGCTCGGTCGGATCCTCTCCCCGCTGCCCGTGCACGTGGTACATGCGCTCGGCGCGGGTGTAGTACGGCTCGAGCTCGTCGTAGGAGATCGGCCAGGCCGGCGAGACGCCGCCCTGGTGGCGCAGCTCGCCGAAGTCCTTCTTGCGCAGCCGGAAGAGCGCCGCTCCGTAGAACTTGGTGTTGCCGCCCACCGCGTAGTTGGTGTGAGGGTGGAGGTCGTTCCCGGCGCGGTCCTTCCAGACCTCCTTCGTCTGGTACTTGCCCTCCAGGTTGACCGCGCGCGAGTCCCAGTTGTCCTTCTCGCGGGCGACGTACCCGCCGCGCTCCAGGAGGAGGATGCGCTTGCCGGAAGGCGCCAGCCGGTGCACCAGCGTTCCGCCGCCTGCTCCCGACCCGATGACGATCACGTCGTAGGAGTTGTCCGTCGCCACTGGCTCCCTCCGCGCAGCGTTCCTGCAGCGGAGTAGGCCGGGCAAGCGATCCGTTACGCCGCGTTCCGGCTACCGGCCTGGCCAGTCGTCCATGGGGAGCAGCATCGCTTCGCGCAACGCGGCGCGGCGGAGCGGTGCGATCTCCTGGTAGTCCGGGTGGGCGAGCATCTCCAGGTATGCGGTCCGGCTCGGGTAGCGGACGAGCACCACGGCGTCCCAGCTGCCGTCCGCGGCGAGCAGCGGCTCGGTGCATTCCCCCGCGTACAGGACCTGGGCGCCGACGCGCGCCAGGAGGGGCTGCGCCGCAACGGAGTATTCCAGATAACGGTCACGCCCGCCCTCGGCGAACCGCAAGAGCTGCACCAGGACCAGCGGCCTGCCTTCGCCGCCCTCGCCGAACCGCCGCAGATCGGCGCTCCCGGGTTCGGTGGCCATGACCGCATCCTACAACGTCCGTCCTGCGCTCAGTGGGCCCCCTTCCGATCGAGCACGGCGCGGACGACGCGCATCAGCTCCTGGGGCTCGCAGGGCTTCGGGCACACCACGTCGGCGGCGATCTCGCCGGCGGCGTTGAGCAGGTCGAGCTGGCCCGAAACGACCACCACCGGAAGGTCGGCGAGGCGCGGCTGCTGCCGGATGAAGCGGAGCAGCTGAACGCCGTTGAGCCTGGGCAGCCCGAGATCGAGGAGCATCACGTCCGGTTTCTCGCCGGCGAGCTGGCTCAGCGCCTGCAGCCCGTC
>DASWGQ010000003.1:0-2452 GCA_036393595.1 Myxococcales bacterium
GTCTACGGGCTGGACCTCTCGGCGGAGGACAGCCACCGGCTGCGCGAATCGCCCGGCGCACCCCGACCGAAGCGCTGAACGATTCAATCGGCGCCGGCACGGAAAGGCGCCGCCTCGATCAGGCCGGCGACGAAGTCCGAACCTGGCGCGCGGCGAAGCTCCTCCAGGGTCCCCTGCTGGACGAGGCGGCCGCGCTCGAGCACGGCGATCCGGTCGGCGAGCACCGCATCCGCCGGGTCGTGCGAGACGATCAGCGCGGGGAGCCGCCACTCGCGCAGCCAGCCGGTCAGGGAGGCGCGCAGCTGCCGGCGGGCGATCGGGTCGAGCGAAGCGAACGGCTCGTCCAGGAGCAGCGCGCGCGGCGTCCGGGCGAGGGCGCGCGCGAGCGCGACGCGCTGGCGCTCCCCTCCCGAGAGCGCCGACGGGAACCTGCGCACCAGATCTCCTGCGCCGAGGCGGTCGAGCCAGCTGGTGGCGCGTCGGACGCGCTCGCGCCGATCCAGCGCCGCGAGGCCGAAGGTGGCGTTGCCGAGCACGTCCATGTGCGGGAACAGGGCGTAGTCCTGCGGGACGTACGCCAGCCCGCGCTCCTCGGCGGGCACGTCGATGCCCTCTTCCGCGTCGAACAGCACGGACCCGTCCAGGGCGATGCGGCCCGCGTCGGGCCGCAGGACGCCGAGCAGCAGCCGCAGCAAGCTCGACTTGCCAGAGCCGTTGGGACCTGCCACCAGCACCGTCTCGCCGTCGAGCGACAGATCGATGCGCAGATCGAGCGGTCCCACGCGCCCGGCGAGGCGCGCCTCAAGCACCGCGCACCTCGGGGGCGGGCAGGGCCGCGCCCGGCGCCATGCGGCGCAGGACGAAGAGGAGCGCGAAGGCGACCGCGACCATCACCAGCGACAGGGCCTGGGCCGCGCGCAGGTCCGATTCCATCGCCGTGTACACCGCGAGCGGCAGCGTCTGTGTCCGGCCGGTCAGGTTGCCGGCGAACAGCAACGTGGCGCCGAATTCGCCCAGCGAGCGCGCCCAGCTCATCGCCGCGCCCGCCACCAGCCCGGGGGCCGCCAGAGGCAGCCCGACGCGGAGGAAGGCGCGGAAGGGCGAAGCGCCCAGGGTGCGCGCGACGACGAGCAGGTTCTCGTCGACGCGCCGGAAGGCGGCGATGGCCGCCTGCACGAAGAACGGGGCGGAGACGAACGCCTCGGCCATCACCACCGCCGGCGTGGTGAACGCCAGCGCGATCCCGTGCGCGGCCAGCCAGCCGCCGAGCAGGCCCCGGCGGCCGAACGCGAGCAACAGACCGACTCCGGCGACCGCGGGCGGAATCACGGCCGGCAGCTGGGTGATCGCCTCCATCCAGCGCGACGCCCGGCCGGGGTGGCGCGCGATGCGCCAGGCGAGCAGCGAGCCGAGCACCACCACCAGCGCCAGGCTGGTGCCCGTGGTGAGGAGCGACAGGCGCAACGCGGGCACCAGGAGCGGGTCGCGGAGCCCGCCGACGAAGTCGGCCCAGCGGAGAGTGAAGACCAGCGCGGCGACCGGCAGGAGAAGGAAGGACACCAGGGCCGCCGAGGCGACGGCCTGCGCCGCGCCCCAGGCGCTCGCGCGGCCGGACCTCACCCGCGGGTCCCCGGCTGGAAGCCGAACCCTGCCAGCGTTTCCTGCCCGGCCGGGGACAGCAGCAGGTCGACGAACTCGCGCGCCAGCCCGGGCTCCCTGGCGTGCTCCAGGACGGCGACCGGGTACTCCGCGATGGCGTTCAATTCCACGGGAATGGGCATGACCTCGACCTCGCGTCCGGCCGCGTCCGCGTCCGTCCGGTACACGATGGCCGCGTCGGCCTCGCCGAGCGCCACCTTCGAGAGCACCTGGCGGACGTTCATCTCGCGGGAGACCACCCGCGCCTCCACCGCGGCGCGGAACCCGGCGCCATACCGCGCGGATGCCGCATCGAGGATGCGCAGGGTGTAGGCGCCGATCGGGACCTCGGGCGCGCCCACCACGATCCGTTTCGCGCGGGGCAGGTCCTTAAGCGTCCGCAGCCCGGCGGGGTTGTCGCGAGGCACCACCAGGACCGGTTCGTTGCGCGCGAACGTCCTCGGCGTGGAGGCGAGCGTCGCCGCGACCAGCGCCTGCATGTGCTTCCAGTCGGCCGAAGCGAAGGCGTCGGCGGGCGCGCCGTGCTCGATCTGCGTCCGCAGCTCCTGCGAGCCGGCGAAGGCGAAGGCGACCTTGGTTCCGGGATGCTCGCGCTCGAACCTCCGGCCCAGCTCGGTGAACGCCTCGCGCAGCGAAGCGGCGGCGAACACCACCAGCTCGCGCCGGCCGGCGGCGCGCGCCGGCCGAACGGGCGCGAGCAAAAGCAGCGCGATGAAGGTGCAGAGCAGCCGACCCATGCAGCGGACCTTTCGACCCCTCCCATCTGTCGCGTGGAAGCGACAGGGTGTCAAGC
>DASWGQ010000004.1:0-6195 GCA_036393595.1 Myxococcales bacterium
CTGGCCGGCGAGTAACGGCCGGCCGGCTCGCGGGACTGAGGAGGACCATGACCGCCGAAGAGACCAGGCTGTCCGAGTCGCGGGAACGCAAGAAGCACTGGAAGCGCTGGGGCCCCTACCTCAGCGAGCGGGCGTGGGGCACGGTCCGCGAGGACTACAGCGAGCACGGCACCGCCTGGGACTACTTTCCGCACGATCAAGCGCGATCCCGCGCGTACCGCTGGAACGAGGACGGTCTCGCCGGGGTCTGCGACCGGCACCAGGTCCTCTGCTTCGCGGTCGCGCTGTGGAACCGCCGCGATCCGATCCTCAAGGAGAGGCTCTTCGGCCTCACCGGGCAGGAGGGGAACCACGGCGAGGACGTGAAGGAGCTGTACTACTACCTCGACTCGACGCCCACGCATTCGTACATGAAGTACCTCTACAAATACCCCCAGGCGGAGTTCCCCTACGGGAAGCTCGTCGAGGAGAACCGGCGGCGCGGTCGCGCCGGCCGCGAGTACGAGCTGCTCGACACGGGCGTCTTCGACGGCGATCGCTATTTCGACGTGTTCGTGGAGTACGCCAAGGCGGACGTCGAGGACCTCTGCATCCGGATCGAGGTGGCCAATCGGGGCCCCGAGCCGGCCGAGCTGGACCTGCTTCCCACCCTCTGGTTCCGGAACACCTGGAGCTGGAACGGCGATCAGCGCCGGCCTTCGGTGCGCGCCGGCGGAGACGCGGTCGTGCAGGCCGATCACCGCGGCGAGGGGCGCCGGTACCTGCACTGCGAGGGCGCGCCCGAGCTGCTCTTCACCGACAACGACACCAACGTCGCCCGCCTCTTCGGCGGCAAGAACGGCGGCTACCTCAAGGACGGCATCGACGAGTACGTCGTGCAGGGGCGGGCCGGTGCGGTGAACCCCGATCGAATCGGCACCAAGTGCGCCGCGCGGTATCCGCTCACAGTCGGGCCGGGGGAGAGCGCCGTCGTGCGCCTGCGGCTCACGCGCGACGCCGGTGTGGGAATCGAGGAAGTGGATCGCGTCGTCGAGCAGCGCAAGCGCGAGGCGGACGAGTTCTACCAAACCGTCATCCCCGGCCACCTGTCGGAGGACGGGGCCGGCGTCATGCGCCAGGCGCTCGGGGGCATGCTGTGGTCGAAGCAGTACTACCACTACGTGGTGCGCGACTGGCTGTCCGGCGACGGCCGGCAGCCCCCGCCGCCGCAGCAGCGGCGCGCCGGGCGCAACGCCGAGTGGACGCACCTCCACAATGCCGACGTGCTGTCCATGCCGGACAAGTGGGAGTACCCGTGGTTCGCCGCCTGGGACCTGGCGTTCCACTGCATCCCGCTCGCGATCGTCGATTCCGACTTCGCGAAGGAGCAGATCTCGCTGCTCCTGCGCGAGTGGTACATGCACCCGAACGGCCAGATCCCGGCCTACGAGTGGGCGTTCGGCGACGTGAACCCGCCGGTGCTCGCCTGGGCGGCCTGGCGCGTCTACAAGATCGAGCAGAAGCGGCGCGGCGAGGGAGACCGTAAGTTCTTGAAGCGTGTCTTCCACAAGCTGATGCTCAACTTCACCTGGTGGGTGAACCGGAAGGACGCCGAGGGGCGCAACGTTTTCCAGGGCGGGTTCCTCGGGCTCGACAACATCGGCGTCTTCGATCGCAGCGCGCCGCTGCCGGGCGGAGGGCACCTCGAGCAGTCCGACGGCACCAGCTGGATGGCGATGTATTGCCTCAACATGCTCTCCATCGCGCTGGAGCTGGCGCGCGACGACGACAGCTACGAGGACGTGGCGAGCAAGTTCTGGGAGCACTTCGTCCACATCGCCTCGGCGATCAACACGCTCGGCCTCTGGGACGAGGAGGACGGCTTCTACTACGACCTCTTGCACCGGCCCGGGAAGGAAGAGGTCTGCCTGAAGATCCGCTCGATGGTCGGCCTGATCCCGCTCTTCGCGGTCGAGTCGTTCCCGCCCGAGCTCCTGGCGAGATTCCCCGCGTTCACCCGGCGGCTGGAGTGGTTCATCGACCACCGGCCGGACATCACCGCCGCGGTGGCGTGCATGCGCACGCCCGGCGTCGAGGGCCGGCGCTTCTTCTCCATCGTCGATCCGCAGAAGCTCCGCCGGATCGTGCGGCGGCTCCTCGACGAGGCGGAGTTCCTTTCCCCGCACGGCATCCGCGCTCTGTCGCGCGCGCACCGCGAGCAGCCGTACACGCTGCAGGTCGACGGCATGAGCTACGCGGTCAACTACGAGCCGGCCGAGTCGTCGAGCGGGCTCTTCGGCGGCAACTCGAACTGGCGCGGACCCGTGTGGTTCCCGGTCAACTACCTGCTGATCGAGTCGCTGCAGAAGTTCCACCACTACCTGGGCGATTCCTACACGGTGGAGTTCCCCACCGGGTCGGGGAGGCAGCTCACGCTGGCGGACGTCGCGCGGGAGCTGTCGCGCCGCCTTTCCTCGATCTTCCTCCGCGACGGGGAAGGGCGCCGGCCCGCGTTCGGGGCTTCCGCCCGCCTGCAGCAGGACCCGCACTTCCGCGACTACCTGTTGTTCCACGAGTATTTCGACGGCGACGACGGATCCGGGGTCGGCGCCAGCCACCAGACCGGCTGGACGGGCCTGGTGGCGAAGCTCCTCCAGCAGAGCGGAGACTGATCATGCAGGTTGCCGTGGGACGGAAGGTGTGCGCCGACTACGCGCGTTCCTCGAAGCTCGAATGGCTCGAGTCGAACGGGGCAGGCAGCTTCGCGATGGGGACCGTGGCCGGCGCGAACACGCGGCGCTACCACGGTCTGCTCGTCGCCTCGTTGCGCCCGCCCGTGGACCGGCACGTGCTGCTCTCCCGTCTCGAGGAGGTCGTGTCCGACGGGACCCTCGAGGTGCCGCTCGGGACGGCGCAGTACCCGGGCGCGCTCCATCCGGCGGGCTACCGCAACCTCGCCGAGTTCCGCCTCGATCCGTTCCCGACCTGGGTCTACGACGTGGGCGGCGCGCACGTGGAGAAGCAGATCTTCCTGGTCCAGGGGGAGGAGACCGTCGTCGTGCAGTATCGCGCGACGCGCCGGCGCACCCTCCGGATCTCGCCGTTCCTCGCCGTCCGCGACTACCACTCGCTCACGCACTCGAATCCGGCGCTCGACGGGAGCGTGCGCGAGGAGCGAGCTCCGGGCGCCCTGGTCCTGAGGGTTCGCCCCTACGCGCCCCTCCCCGAATTGCGGCTCCACGTCAGCCCTGGTGCCGGCTTCACGGCCGACGGCGTCTGGTACCACTCCGCACAGTACCTGGAGGAGCAGGAGCGCGGCCTCGGCTTCGTCGAGGACCTCTGGAAGATGGGCACCGTTTCGGTGGAGGTCGGCCCGGAGGCGCCCGTCTTCGTCGTCGCGACGATCGGGTCGCGCCAGGTGGACGCCGGCGCCGTCGATCGCCTGACGGCCGCGGAGCGGGAGCGGCGGCGCCCGCGCAGCGAGGATCGATTCGCCGCGCGCCTGGAGCTCGCGGCCGACCAGTTCATCGCCCGCCGCGCGAGCGGCGAGCCGACGATCATCGCGGGCTACCCGTGGTTCACCGACTGGGGGCGCGACACGATGATCGCGCTGCCGGGTCTGTTGCTCACCCGCGGGCGTCTCGACGAGGCCCGGCAGGTGCTGCGCGGGTTCCTGGCTTTCCTCGATCGCGGGCTGATCCCCAACCGCTTCCCCGATCGGCCTGAGGAGAGGCCCGAGTACAACACCGTGGACGCGACGCTGTGGCTGTTCCAGGCCGTCTTCGCCTACCTCCAGGCGGGCGGGAGCGCGCCGTTCCTGCGCGACGAGTTCCTCCCGGCCGGCAAGGAGATCCTCCGCTGGCACCGCGAAGGAACGCACCACGGCATCCACGTCGATCCCGCGGACCACCTGCTCACCCAGGGTGAGCCGGGCGCGCAGCTCACCTGGATGGACGCGAAGGTCGGCGACCGCGTGATCACGCCGCGGCACGGGAAGGCCGTCGAGATCAACGCGCTCTACTACAACGCGCTCCGGCTCATGTCGCTGTGGACGCACGGGTGCGGCGACGCGGAGAGCGCCGCCGTGTACGCGCGCGAGGCCGACGCCGTCGAGCGCAGCTTCGAGCGGGCCTTCTGGAACCCCGAGCGCGAATGCCTCTACGACGTGGTCGGTCCTGACGGCCGGCCCGATCCGAGCCTGCGTCCCAACCAGATCTTCGCCGTGTCGCTCCCGTTCCCGCTGCTGCGGCCGGAGCAGCAGAAGGCCGTGGTGCGCGCCGTGGAGGAGAAGCTCCTCACCCCGTATGGGCTGCGCACGCTCGCGCCGGGCGAGCCCGGGTACGAGCCCAGGTACGGGGGCGGCCCTGCCGAGCGGGACGGCGCCTATCACCAGGGGACCGTCTGGCCGTGGCTCCTCGGTCCCTTCATCCGCGCTTCTCTCGTCGCCTTCGGCCGGACACCGGAGACGCTGGCGCGCTGCCGCGAGCTGCTTTTGCCTCTGGAGGCCCACCTGGACGACGCGTGCCTGGGGAACGTCAGCGAGGTGTTCGACGCGGAGCCGCCGCACCGCCCGGGCGGCTGCCCTGCGCAGGCGTGGAGCGTCGCCGAGCTGTTGCGCGCCTTGTCGGTCGATCTCGCCGAGCCGGCGCGGGGCCGGTGGCGCAAGGTGGCCGAGTCCACGCCGGCGCCGAGGCTCGCCGGATGAGCGCCCTCGCCGAGGCGTTCCGGCGCCACTGGCCGGAGTACCTGATGGAGGCCGCCGGGCTGGCGGCGTTCATGATCTCCGCCTGCTTCTTCGCCGTCCTGCTCGAGCACCCCGCCTCGCCGGTGCACGGCGTGGTGGCGGACCCCGCGGCTCGGCGCGCGCTCGGCGGGCTCGCGATGGGGCTCACCGCGGTCGCGATCATCTACTCCCCCTGGGGCCGGCAGTCGGGAGCGCACCTCAACCCCGGCGTCACGCTCGGCTTCCTGCGGCTGGGATGGATCCCGCGCGCCGACGCGGCGTTCTATGCCGCGTTCCAGGTCGCCGGCGCGATCGCGGGCGTGCTGCTCGCCTGGGCAGTGCTGGGGGCGCGGCTCTCGCACCCGGCCACCCGCTTCGCGGTCACGATGCCGGGCACGGCGGGACCGTCTGCCGCGCTGGCGGCGGAGGCGGCGATCTCGTTCGTCCTGATGACGGCCGTCCTGCACGTCTCCGGATCGCGCTACGCGCGGTGGACGGGCGTCGTCGCCGGCGCCCTGGTGGCGCTGTACATCGCCGTCGAGGCGCCGCTCTCCGGCATGAGCATGAACCCGGCGCGGTCGTTCGCCTCTGCCCTGGTGGCCGGCGACTGGACGGCGCTCTGGATCTACTTCCTGGCCCCGCCGCTCGGAATGTTGCTCGCCGCGACCGTGTACGCGCGCCGCCGCAGCCGCGGCTGCGCCAAGCTCGTCCACGCGGCGGACAAGCGCTGCATCTTCTGCGAGGAGCGCGCGCGCCGTCCGGGCACGGCTTCCCCGCGGCGCATCGTCATCCTGGGCGGCGGATTCGGCGGCATCTTCACCGCCCGCCGCTTGCAGCAGCTCCTCGGCGGGAAGGGCGACTACGAGATCGTCCTCGTTTCCAAGGAGAACTACTTCGTTTTCCAGCCCATGCTGCCCGAGGTCATCTCCGGCACCATCGGCCTCACCGACCTGGTCAGCCCGATCCGGCAGCTCGTCCCCGGGGCCGAGATCCACGTGCGCGACGTGGAGTCGATCGACCCGGAGCGGCGTACGGTCACCACCGCGCCGGGGTTCCTGCCGCACGCCCACACCCTCCCCTACGACCACCTGGTGCTCGCGCTGGGAACGGTCACCGACTTCCGCGGCCTGCGGGGCCTGCCCGAGCACGCGCTGCCCTTCAAGAACCTGCAGGACGCGCTCGACCTGCGCAACCACGTGATCCGCGCGCTGGACGAGGCCGCCATCGAGCGGCACGACGAGCGCCTGCGCCGCCAGCTCCTCACCTTCGTGGTGGCGGGCGGCGGCTTCTCGGGCGTGGAGGTGGTGGCGGAGCTGAACGACTTCGTGCGCGAGGTCGCGCGCAGCTATCCGAGCCTCGACGCGAATGAGATCCGCGTCGTGCTCCTGCACTCGGGCGAGCGCATCCTGCCCGAGGTCTCGGCGGACCTGGCCGTGTTCGCGCAGGGCATCCTGATCCGCCGCGGCATCGACATCCGCTTCAAGACCCACCTG
>DASWGQ010000005.1:0-4547 GCA_036393595.1 Myxococcales bacterium
AGCACCTGTCCCAGCGCCACGTGGTCGCCTTCCTTCACCGCGAGCGAGAGCAGGTCGCCGGAGATGTTCGAGCTGACCTTGACCGTCTGGTGCGCCTGCAGGTGTCCCGCGGCGGTCACCAGGCGCGTGATGGGCCCGCGCTTGGCCACCGAGGTGGTCACCTCGACGGGCGGAGGCGGGCGGGGCCTCAGGCCCTGCACGGTCGCGGCCGCGACCCCCGCCACGACGATCCCTGCGACGATCCAGCGTCCCTTCGTCATCTTGTCCGTCCCTCTCGTGGAAATCTCATTCCGTCCCCCGACGTCGGCGGAGGCTAGCCGCCCGTGGCGCGGCGAAGCGCCGACTCCGCCTCGTGACCGTCGACCAGCGCGTTGGCGCGCGCCAGCTCGGACTGCGTCAGCTTCAGCTCCGCGTCGCGCACTTCGAGCTGCGTGCCCACGCCCACCTGCTGCCGGGTGCGCGCCAGCCGCAGGTTCTCGCTCGCCGTCTGCTCGCTCTGCGCGGCGATGCGCGCCTGCTGCCGCGCCACCGCGAGCTGCGCGATCGCCCTCTCCACGTCGGAGGCGACGCCGCGCCGGCCGTTGATCAGGTCGTTCTCGGCGAGCAGCACGTTGATGCGCGCCTTCTCGACGGCGGCCTTGGTGGCGAAGCCCTTGAAGATGTTCCACGTCAGGTTGACGCTACCAGTGATCTGGCTGTTCTTGTTGAACATCGGATCGGCGAACACGGAGAACTCGGGGTTGTTTCGCGAGTAGCTGCCCCCGATCGCCAGCGACGGCCAGTACTCACCCGTCGCCGCGGCTGCGCTCTTTCGCTGGGCCTCGGCGGCGAACGCGAACGCTTTGAGACTGGGCCGCTGCGCAAGCGCCTTCTGCACCGCCTCGACCGGCGCTGGAGGCGCCGAGGGATCCTGCTGCATGGCGGCGGGTTCCGCGATGGCGAGCGGCTCCGCCGGATCGGCGCCGATGGTGACCGCCAGGTCCTGCCGTGCCAGCTCGACCTTCGCTTCCTGCCCCAGCCGGTTGATCTCGTCGTTGTCCCGGTTTGCCCGCGCGGCGTAGACATCGGCCTGCGTGGCGCGGCCGCCATCGAAGAGCCGCTGGGTGAAATCGGCTTGGTCGCGGCTGCGCACGGCCGCGTCGCCCAGGACCTTGAGCTGTCGCTGGGCCCGGACCAGCTCGTAGAACCTCTGCTCGACCGTGTAGAGCGTCGTCAGTCGCTGCTCGTCCACGCTGGCCTCCGAAGAGGCGAGGTTCAAGTCAGCGGCGGCCAGGTTGTTCCACCACTTTCCGCCATCGAAGACCAGCTGCTGCAGCCGCAGGTTCCCGGCGAATAGCGTGGAGTAGTTGGTCGTGGTCGCGCCCGGGATCAGCACGCCGCCCGAGTACTGCTGTCCATTGAGCCGGATCTCGGAGACCGACGCGTTGAAGTCGAGCTTGGGCAGGATCGCCCCGCGCGCGGTGATCAGGTCCTGTCCGGACGAGAGCGCCTGGTACTGGCTCTTGCGCAGGTCGAAGTTGCGCTCCAGCGCCAACTGGATGGCCTGCTCGAGCGTGAGCGCGGGCTGCTGCGGAGTACCGGAGCCGCCCTGGGCAACGGCGGCGAAAGCGATGGACGAGGCTGCGAGGGCTGCGCGAAGCACGGTCAATGACCTCCCGTGGCGACCTGGGTGAGGAGACGCAAGCAGAGCCAACCAACCAGCGTCCCTATCACGGCGCGCCGCTGGGGTACGTGCCCAGCCGCGGCCACGCCGAAGCCGACCAGCAGCGCAGTCCAGAACGAGAAGAGATCGAAGACCGACAGCAGCTTCATGGCGGCCGGACCTGCCGGGTGTCCCGCCAGCGCGTTCCAGGCGTCCGCCAGGGTGCGCGGCAGCGCGGTGGGTCCGTCCGGCGCGATGGCGGCGTGTTGGAGCGTGGCCCCCGCCTCGAGCAGGTTCGCGAGCGCGGCGGGCAGCAGGGCCGCCGCGGCCACCGGTGGGACGGCCCGGCCTTCCGAGCGGCCGCGCAGGAACCAGGAGAGCCCGAAGATCGCCACGCAGAGAAGGCCCAGCTGCAGCGGCGGCTCGACCAGCGCGCCTGCCACGCGCGTCACCAGATAGACACGCTCGGTGCTCCTGGTGTTGTCCTCGACCTGCCGGTCGCTGGAGGTCTGCAGCTCTCCTGCCTTCTCCATCGCCCGCAGGGTGGCGTCCTTGGCGTCGACGCGGAGGACGCCGGCCCCCGCCGAGAGCAGCGCGCACGCAAGCGCCACGAGCAGCGGCCCGCGCACGCGGCCCGTGCGCGCCACGCGCTCCATGCCCACTTCCGGGGCGACCAGCGCGACCGCGGCGGGAGGGACCCGCCACGTTTGCGCCTGCACTTCCGCCGTCCGGGCTTCGCTCACGCACGCTCCTGGAAGGTGGCCGGGTCGGGCCTTCTACGAGTGAAACCGCCCTCTATTTCGCACCCGAGGGGCACGGATTGGCTTCTCCGAAACTGCGGAGTTAGGATGGCTCGCGATGCGCCGGCTCCCGCCCCAGCAGGTCGTCGGGCTCCTCGTGGCCGGGCTCCTCTGCCTGATGGCCGCGGGCGTCGCCACCATGGCGAAGTACGGTCCCAAGCGCGGGCACATCTACGCGGCCCTGCAGCAGGACCGGTGAACCGGCTGGCGGTCAACAACCCGTAAGTCCGGCTACTTCCCCTCTCCGGCCTGCTCCGGTCCCTCCTCCGTGCCGGCGGCGTCCGGCTCCTGCATCTTGCCGGCCAGGCGGGCGATCAGCGCCTCGGGGAGCACGCGGACTCCGGAGAGCGCCGAAACGGCCTCCTCGAGCCTTCGCGCGAACCCCCGCGCAGCCCGGCCCCGGTCGACTTTCATGCCGCCCCGCTCCAGCTCCTCGAGCAGCGGGCGTGCCCCCAGGACCGCGCGGGTGGCGGTCGAGACCAGCCGCTTGCGCACGCCCCACACGGATGCGCCGGTCAGCTCGCCCAGGACGTCCGCCGCCAGCCGGCGCGCCTCGGCGCTCTGCTGCGACTCGCTCTCGCGCATCCGCTGCTGCAGGAGCTGCAAGCCGGGATAGGTGACGGTGCGGTGGAGCAGGTCCTCGATCTCCGGCAGCACCGATTCGCGCACCAGGACGTCGACCGCGGCGTCTTGCGGGGCCGCATGGCCGCCGAACAGGCGGGCGAGCCCGTACAGCGCGTCGGGTGGGTTCCGCTGCGCGGCTGTGGGGAAGCGCTCGCGGAAGAAGAGCAGCTGCTCCATCCAGCCCATCGCGCGCGCCGAGCGCAGCCGGAACTGCTCCAGCGCGACGCGGGGCACGCGCAGGAAGCCGTCCGCGTCCAGCGCCGCCTTCTCGTTGCGCAGCACGGCCGGAACGGGGAGCTGGGTGACGGCGGCGTGCTCCACCTCGACCAGGAAGCAGAGCGCCGCCCAGGTCGCCTCCTGCGCCTGGGCGGGCGTCTCGAGCGCCCAGCGGGCGAGCAGCTCGGGGGGCGCCCGCACCTCGCGCATGTCGTCGGCCGGCCGCCTCACGCCTCGCCTCCAGGAGAGTTCGCCGCCGATTGTACAGGTTCGTGGATCCTCCGCCACTCGCCGCCGATCGAGCGGCGGCGTGCTTTTCACTGTAGGCTCCCGGTCTACATGCTGCTCTCGCGCGAGGAGATGACCTTCGACTGGGGCGGCGCCCGCCTCGACCCGGCCCGGGACCGCGCCGTGCTGGGCTGGATGATGAACCAGTTCCTCTACGGCGAGGTGACCGGCATCCAGTGCGGCCACTGGCTCTACGCCGCGCCCGACCTCGACGCCGCCCGCTTCTTCGCGCGGCAGGCGGTGGAGGAGCTCCAGCACGTCGACAACTTCCTGCGCATCCTCGACCTGCTCGGGGAGAAGCCGGCCGCGCCCCATCCGCTGGTGCGGTTCCTCAGCACCGGGATGATGCCGGCCTCCTTCGAGGAGCACGTCTGCCTGGAGATGGCGATGGGCGAGGGATTCGTCCTCATGGCCCTCTACGGGGTGATCGACACCGTGGGCCACGAGGGCATCCGCGAGATCCTGGCGCGCGCGGTGCGGCAGGAGGAGCGCCACGTCGATTTCGGCGAACGGCGGACGGCGCTGGCGGTGCACCGGCGCCCGGCGCTCAAGCGCAGGCTGCTCGGCCTCTCGCTGGTCTCCACCTGGGCGGTGCGGCGGCTAGGACGTTTCTTGCAGCGGCGCCTCCCTGCCGACCACCCGGTGCTCGCGCGGCTGCCCGAGTTCCTCGAGTTCGCCGTCGACTGCGGGCAGGTGCGCCTGCGCCGCATGGGGATCGTGGAGGGCGCGGTGGCGGAGCTCTCCCCGCTGCAGAAGGCCGCCGCCGTGGTCGAGGCCTGCGCCGCGAGCGTCGCCGCCTTCCCGCTGCGCCTGGTTCCGCGCCGCCGGCTGACCGACACGTATCTGCGGGATCCGTCCGTGGCGCGGCCGGAGGAAGGGCGGCCGCGCAGCGACGGTTCCTTCCACATCGTCCGCTAGCCAAAACAATTGCACCACGGAGCACACGGAGAGCACGGAGGTTCGCTGTTAAAAAAAAG
>DASWGQ010000006.1:0-12427 GCA_036393595.1 Myxococcales bacterium
TTCGAGCGCGACGGTGGCCGCTGCACCTTCGCCGACGAGCGCGGCCGGAGGTGCGCCGAGACTGGCGCCTTGGAATTCGATCACCAGGACGGGTTCGCGCGAACGCGTCTCCACCGAGCGGACCGCATCCGTCTGCTCTGCCGTGCGCACAACCAGCACGCCGCGGAGCAGATGTACGGTCGCCCGTTCATGGAGCGAGCGCGCGCATCGCTCGACCCGCTCCCAGATCGTCCCGGGACTCATTCGGAGTGACGCGCTGCGTCCCGCCCCGCGACCCGGGACGACTCGCGCCGCTTGCGCATCCGGTCACTAATCCAGCTCGAAACCGATCGGCTTCTCCGGACCGAACCAGAACCGCACCGCCTGCTTGTCCACCTCGTAGATCCGCTGCGCCGCCTCTGCGGGCACCACGGCGTGCTCGGGGTTCCCCGGGTCCTCCACCACGGCCGCCGCGCCGCTCTCCAGGAGCTTCGCGGTCTCTGGCGACAGGGCCAGCCGCCCGACCTTGCCGCTTCGCTTGACGAAGTGGAAGCTCACCTCGCCCGGCGGCTCGCGCACCCGGTTCGCCTCCACCAGCTGCCGCAACCGCAGGGCGCGCTCGGACTGTTGCCGCGCCTCGGCCTTCTTCGCCGCCTCCTTGCGGCGTTCCTCCGCCAGCTCCGCCTCGCGCAGGGCGAACGCCTCGCGGCGCTGGCGCTCCTCCTCCGAGACCGACTGCTGCTTCTGCTTCACCGTGCCCTGCGGCTTCGCTCCCTTGCGCTCCGCCTCCTTGGCCTGCTTCTCGGAGACCAGGCCCGCCTTGAGCAGCTTGTCGCGGAGGTTCTGCATTGGTCGAGAGACTAGAACGCCTCGCTTTCGACACCAAGCGGTTGAAGCGACACGCCCTGATCTCTGCTTGACGCCGCGGGGCGCGTGTGGGTTCTACGCTGCCGTGCGCGTCGTCTTCGTCGAGCAGCCCGGCAGCTTGCCTGCGCCGCCCGAGGGGCGCGTGGCGGTGCTCGACGTCGCCTTCGCCGGAGGAGAGAACTTCGAGAAGGTGACGGTGCCCTTCCTCGACGCGCTCGGCGAGCGCCTCGCGGTCTGGATCGATCACCATGAGCATCCGGTCGGGTGGGCGCGGGTCCGCGGGGACCCGCGCTTCCGCCTGGTGCCGAACCGCGACGCGCACGCCTGCCCCGAGCTGGTGACCCAGGACGTGGTCGAGCGGGCCGGCCCGGTGGACGCCATCGTCGCGCACGCCGACCTCGACGGGCTGCTCTCCGCGGTGAAGTTCCTGCGCAAGGGGGACCCCCCGTGGCCGGAGGCGGACGAGGACGCCCGCGCCGCCGACAGCCCCGGCCGGGGGCATGCGCTCTCCTCCTTCGGGCAGCTGCTGGTCGAGGCGCTCGACGAGGCGGGAAGCACGCTGCGCTCCAAGGCGCGCGAGTCGCTCCGGCAGGAGCTGGTCGAGGGGCTCGCCCGCGCGCCGGAGCCGCTTCCACCCCAGTTGCGAAAGCGGCTGCAGGACCTGCAGCGCGCGCACGCGGAGACCCTGGCCCCGGTCGAGGACCTGGCGGCGTCGGCCCGCGAGGAAGCGCGCGGCGTGCTCGTCGTGCGCGTCCCCAAGGACCTCGGCCGGCCGGTGAAGAAGGCGTTGCTGTCGAGGCTCGAGGCGCGCGCCCCGGTCGGGGTGGTGGTGGAGGGGCGGGCGGTGACCGCGGCGACCTTCCGCGAGGAGCTCGACCTGGGACGCGTGGACGAGCTGACCGCCGGGCGCAGCGACTACCGGTTCGCCCAGGTCGACGACGCCGGCAAGGGGATCGTGCAACGCCTCGGCCGCCTGGTGGAGGAGCAGGGCAGCCGCCGCCGGTAGGGCGGCGCTGTGCTTTTGACGGCGCGAAGGGTTATGCAACCAGGCAGACGAGCCGGGCATCCAACGGGGGGTTGATGACGTTGCCGATCGCCAGCCAGCCGGCCTCCTCGAAGGGGCCCGCGCCGCAAGGCGAGGCGCTCCTGCGCGGGATCGAGCGCCTGCGCAGGGACCTGGACGCGGTGATCCTCGCCCACTACTACCAGGACGCGGAGATCCAGGAGATCGCCGACCTCGTCGGAGACTCGCTGCAGCTCTCGCAGCAGGCGGCCGCCACGAAGGCGAAGGTGATCGTCTTCTGCGGGGTGCACTTCATGGCCGAGACGGCCAAGATCCTGAACCCCGACAAGCAGGTGCTGCTCCCCGACCTCGATGCCGGCTGCTCGCTCTCCGACCGGTGCCCGCCGGAGCAGTTCGCGCGCTGGCTCGCGCAGTACCCCGGCCACAAGGTGGTCAGCTACATCAACTGCTCGGCGGGCGTGAAGGCGCTCTCGGACGTCATCTGCACCTCGTCCAACGCGGAGAAGGTGGTGCGGAGCTTCCCGCCAGAGACGCCGATCGTCTTCGCCCCGGACCGGCACCTGGGCGCGTGGGTGAGCAAGAAGACGGGGCGGGACCTGGTGCTGTGGCCGGGCTTCTGCATCGTGCACGAGCAGTTCACCGAGCGGCAGCTCACCAAGCTGAAAGTGCGCCATCCGCAGGCGAAGCTCATCGCGCATCCGGAGTGCGAGGAGAGCGTGCTCGCCATCGCGGACTACGTCGGCTCGACCCGGGGCCTGCTCGAGTACGTGAAGGGAAGTCCGGCGAAGAGCTTCATCGTCGCGACCGAGGTCGGAATCCTCCACCTGATGCAGAAGGCGCGCCCGGACGCGGAGCTGATCCCGGCGCCGCCCAGCTCGGGTTGCAACTGTGCGATTTGCCCCTACATGCGCCTCAACTCGCTGGAGAAGGTCTATCTCTGCATGCGCGACCGCACGCCCGAGATCACCTTGCCCGAGGATGTGCGGCTGCGGGCGCTCGAGCCCGTCCGTCGGATGCTCGAGCTGTCCGCCAGTGGCAGCCCATAGGGCGGCCCTGCGTTTTTTTTGGAGCACGGATCGTTCGTGGCTACCTTCCGTGGCCGGAGGGCCCGCTACCCGGGTCCGGTTGCAGGACAAGCCCTTCGGGGCGAGGAGGACACCGTGCTGAAGTTCCCCACCCTCAGCGCCGCCGTAGCAGTTGCGGCGCTCGCTGCAGCGCCCGCCCACGCGCAGTTCAAGGTGCGTCTCGGCGCCGAGACGCAGGTGCTGGACCACGTCAACAGCCCGCCTCCCGGAGTCTCCTCGACGACCTGGCTCACCGATCAGTGGCGCCCCTCGGTCGTCGGCATGCTCGGCTTCTACGTGCTGCCCTTCCTCTCCATCGACGGCGAGCTGGCCGAGGCTTTCCGGGTGAACCCGCCTGCGGGCCAGGACTCGCGCATCGGCACTACCTTCCGCCTCGGGGCGACCTTCGACCCGCCGCTCTTGCCCTTCTACCTCCGGGCCGCGGTTCCGCTGCACCTCGAGCCGTCGCCCGTCTTCGCCAGCATGCGCGCGGCGATCGGCACCCTGTTCGGTCCTCCGGTGGCCAAGCTGTACCTGGAGCTCGCGGCGGACTTCCCGCTGGGCGGTGGCAGCGGCTCGCCCGACTTCTTCAGCCAGCAGACGATCTCCCTCGGCGCGGGCCTGCAGCTGAACCTGTAGCGGAGGATGCCGGAAGAGGGGGAACAGCCGCTCGCGCTCGTGCTCTCCGGGGGCGGCGCGCGCGGCGCGTACGAGGCCGGCGTCCTGCGGTACGCGCTCGGAAAGCTCGCTCCCCGCCGGGGGCGCTCCGCCCTCCCCCAGATCTTCTGCGGCACCAGCGTCGGCGCCATCAACGCCTGCGCGCTGGCCGCGCGCGCCGAGCTGCCCGACCTCGGCGTGCGCCTCCTCGCCGACCGCTGGGAGTCGCTGCGGTTGGAGGATGTCTTCAAGTTGGGCTGGGGCGACCTGGCCGCCACCGCCCGCTGGCTGGTCGGCAAGCCCGCCCCGGACGGCGTCTCCTCGCTGCTCGACGCAGGCCCGCTGGCCACTTTGGTGCGCGAGTTCATCCCCTGGCGGGCGCTCCACCAGAACGTGGCGGAGGGCGGCGTGCACGCCGTCACGCTCTCCGCCACCGACGTCGAGACCGGGCACACCGTCATCTTCGTGGAGAGCGCCGTCGACCACGCGCTCTACTCCACCGACGCCTCGGTCGAGTACGTCCCCGCGCGCCTCAAGCCGCAGCACGCGCTCGCCAGCGCCGCCATCCCCATCATCTTCCCCACCGTGCGCGTCGCCGGGCGCCTCTTCGTCGACGGCAGCGTGAGGCAGAACACGCCCATCTCCCCCGCCATCCGGATGGGCTGCGAGCGGGTGCTGGTGATCGGCCTGCGCGCCGATCCGCGGACGCTTCAGGCGCGCGCCACGCGGCGGCAGGAGGCTTCCCACCAGGAATCGCTCTCCTCCCCCTTGTACCTGTTCGGCAAGCTGCTCGACGCGCTGCTGCTCGACCGCGTCGAGAACGACCTCGCCAACCTGCGCCGGGTGAACGCGGCGCTGCACGCCCTGACGCCCATCCTCTTGCAGGACCAGGAGGTCGCGCTCGCGCTGGTGGCGGCGGGCGGCGCGCTCCGGCCCGTGCGCGACCTGTTCATCCGGCCCAGCCAGGACCTGGGGAAGCTCGCGGCCGACGTGCTCTCGCGGCCGGCGGTGCGGGCGCGGCTCTCCGGGCCCGCCGGATACTTCATGCGGCGGATGGGGGAGAATGCGGTGCAGACGCAGGACCCTTCGGACTTGCTCAGCTACCTGCTGTTCGAC
Organism: Myxococcales bacterium; assembly: GCA_036393595.1. Classification (GTDB taxonomy): domain Bacteria; phylum Myxococcota; class Myxococcia; order Myxococcales; family 40CM-4-68-19; genus VBKO01. The sequence continues at coordinate 4,708 of DASWGQ010000006.1, forward strand.
GGGGAGTATGCGAGGGAGCTGATCGCGCTGGGCGAGAGGGACGCGCACGAGGTGAGGGAGGAGCTGGAGGCGTTCCTGGGCGGGGCGTGAGCGCGCGCCTGCCGGCGAGGCTGCCGGGCTGGCGGGCGGACGAGGGGCAGCCCTGAGAGAGGAGAGAACAGTGTCGGCGTGCTGCGGCGCACACGCAGGCGCGTCGCTAGCCTATGCTTCCAGCTTCGAGAGGGACGGGATGTTCGAGGAACAGGAGGCGGGACCATGAAGCGGCGGGTGATGACTGCCCCGCGGCGCGGCCTCGCCGACGACCCGCTCTGGTACAAGGACGCCGTCATCTACGAGCTGCGCGTGCGCTCGTACATGGACTCGAACGGGGACGGCATCGGGGACTTCCGCGGGCTCACCGAGAAGCTCGACTACCTGCAGGACCTGGGGGTCTCCGCGCTGTGGCTCTTGCCCATCTGTCCCTCGCCCGGCAAGGACGACGGGTACGACATCTCCGACTACACCGACGTGCATCCCGACGTGGGCACGCTGGAAGACTTCAAGATCTTCCTCGACGAGGCGCACCGCCGCGGGATCCGGGTGATCACCGAGCTGGTGCTGAACCACACCAGCGACCAGCACTCGTGGTTCCAGCGCGCCCGGCGGGCGCCGCCCGGCTCGCGCGAGCGGAACTTCTACCTCTGGAGCGACACGCCGGAGCGCTACCAGGACGCGCGCATCATCTTCAAGGACTTCGAGCCGTCGAACTGGTCGTGGGACCCGGTCGCCAAGCAGTACTACTGGCACCGGTTCTTCGCCCACCAGCCGGACCTGAACTTCGACAACCCCGAGGTGCAGGAGGCCATGCTGGGGGTGGTCGATTTCTGGTTCAACCTGGGGGTCGATGGGCTGCGTCTCGACGCGGTGCCCTACCTGTTCGAGCGCGACGGCACCAACTGCGAGAACCTCCCCGAGACGCACGCCTTCTTGAAGAAGCTGCGCGCGCACGTCGATGCCCGCTTCAAGAACCGCATGCTGCTCGCCGAAGCGAACCAGTGGCCCGAGGACGCCGCCCAGTACTTCGGGCAAGGCGACGAGTGCCACATGAACTTCCACTTCCCGATCATGCCGCGGATCTTCATGTCGATGCACATGGAGGACCGGCTGCCGATCATCGACATCCTGGCGCAGACGCCGGAGCCGCCGCCCGCCTGCCAGTGGGCCATCTTCCTGCGCAACCACGACGAGCTGACCCTCGAGATGGTGACCGACGAGGAGCGCGACTACATGTACCGCGCCTTCGCCCACGACCAGGCGATGCGCATCAACCTGGGCATCCGGCGCCGCCTCGCGCCGCTCCTGGGGAACGACCGCCGCGGAATCCAACTGATGACCGGCCTGCTCTTCTCGCTGCCCGGCACGCCCGTCATCTACTACGGCGACGAGATCGGCATGGGCGACAACGTGTTCCTCGGCGACCGCAACGGCGTGCGCACGCCGATGCAGTGGAGCGCCGATCGGAACGCCGGCTTCTCGCGCGCCAACCCGCAGCGCCTCGTCCTGCCGGTGATCATCGACCCCGAGTATCACTACGAATCGCTGAACGTGGAGGCCCAGCAGCAGAACCCCAACTCGCTGCTCTGGTGGACCAAGCGGCTGGTGGCGCTGCGCAAGCGGTTCCAGGCCTTCGGCCGCGGCTCGATCGAGTTCCTCTCGCCGGACAACCCGCACGTGCTCGCCTTCATCCGCCGGCACGAGGACGAGACCGTGCTGGTGGTGGCGAACCTCTCGCGCCGCGTGCACTACGTCGAGCTGAACCTCGCTTCCCACAAGGGGCGCGCACCGCTGGAGCTGTTCGGGCAGACCAAGTTCCCCGCCATCGGGGAGCTGCCTTACCTGCTCACCCTCGGCGCGCACGAGTTCTACTGGTTCTCGCTGGAGGAGCCGAAGGCGGCCGCCGACGTGGCGCGCGAGGCGGCGTACCAGCCCCCCGCGGTGGAGCCGCCGGCCGGGATGGAAGCGGCGGCGGCGGATCGCGCCCTGCTCGAGCAGGTGCTGCCCGGCTACATCGAAGGACGGCGCTGGTTCGCCGGGCGCGACCGCGACATGTCCGGCGTGCGAGTGCTCGACGTCCTTCCGCTCGGCGGCGTGCGCTTCGCGGTCGCCCGGGTCGAGCTCACCCTCGGCGAGCCGGAGGACTACGTGGTTCCCCTGGCGGTGGAGACGGGCGATCGCGTCCCCTTGCTGCGCGAGCGCTCCCCGCAGGCGGTGATCGCGCACCTGCGCGCGCCGGGCCGCACCGACGAACCCACCGCCGTCCTGCTCGATCCCAGCGCCGACGCGCCCTGGTCGGCCGTCCTGCTCGACGCGCTGCGCGAGCGGGCGCGGGGCAAGGGCACGCTGGGGCCCGTCTGGGCCGACCTGCGCCAGGACGTGCCCGCGGGATCGCTCGAGCCTCGCTTGCCCCGATCGGACCACCGGCGCGCCTCGGTCGCCTACGGCGAAATCCTAATGCTCAAGCTGTATCGCCGCCTGGGCGAGGGCGTGAGCCCCGAGCTGGAGCTGAATCGGTGCCTGTCGCAGCGCGCTCCCGAGGCGCTGGTCCCGCCGCTGCTGGGCGCGGTCGAGTACCGCCCCGGCCGCTCGGAACCGATCACGCTGGCCACCCTGCACGGCTGGGTCCGCAACGAGGGCACCGCCTGGGAGTGGGCGCGAGACGAGCTGCGCCGGTTCTACGAGCGCGCGCTGGCCAGCGGACCCGACGTGCGCCCGCCGCCGCGGCCCGCCGGAGCGACTCTGCTCGATCTCGCCGCAATGGAGCCGCCACCTGTCCGCGAGCTGTTCATCGGGTCGCTGGCCGGCGCGCGCCTGCTGGGCCGCCGGACCGCGGAGCTGCACCTCGCGCTGGCCAGCGCGACCGACGAGGGGCTGGGGACCGAGCCGTACTCGACCCTCGACCAGCGCTCCAACTACCAGAGCAAGCGCAACCTGACGGGCAAGGTGCTGCGGCAGCTCAAGCTCCGTGGCCCGCGGCTCTCCGGAAAGCTCGCCGAGCTCGCCCACCACCTGCTCACGCACGAGGCGGCCCTCTACAAGCGCTTCGAGCCGCTGCTGGAGCGCCGCCTCACCGCCCGCCGCTGCCGCATCCACGGGCACTACCACCTGGGCAAGCTGCTCTACACGGGAAAGGACTTCACGGTGCTCGACTTCGAGGGCGACTCGGACCGCCCGCTCGCCGAGCGCCGCCGCAAGCGCAGCGCCCTGCGCGACGTCGCCGCCATGGTCCGCTCGTTCGAGTACGCGGCCCAGACCGCGCTGCGCGACGCCGCCATCGTGCGCGAGGCGGACCGGGCTGCCGCCGAGCCGTGGGCCCGTCTGTGGATGACGTGGGCGCCGGCCGCTTTCCTGGGGGCCTACCTGGAGGCGACCAAAGGGTCGCCGATCGTGCCGCGCGAGCGCGCCGAGACGGAGATGCTCCTCGACACCCTCAACCTCGAGCTGGCGCTGGACGACATCCACGTCGAGCTGGACCGGCGGCCGGACTGGGCGATGATCGCGCTGCGCTCGCTCGAAGACACGCTCGGGTAGAGCTACCTGGCGGCCACGGCGGCCGGCGGGGTGCAGCGCAGACGCCCGAGGTCGAAGAGCGGGCCCGCGGCCTGCGGCACCTCGATGCGCGCGGTGCAGGTGCCGCCGCGGAACTCCACCGCCGCGGCGTAGCTGCCGACCGGCACTCCCTCGAGCCAGAACCGCCCTTCCGCGGAGATGGGCGAGGCGAGGTCCTTTCCTCCCACCGACAGCTGCAGCTCGCCGAAGGCGGGCGTGCCGCCGCCCTCCACCTCCAGGACGCCCGTCACGCTCTGGATCCGGTGCACGTCGAACTCGACCAGCGCGCCGCCGCGGTACGGGGAGGCGACCAGCCTCTCGACCTTGCCCACCTCGTAGTCCATCGGCACGTCGCCGTCCCGGATGGAGAGCCGGTTGCCGTAGTACGGCAGCAGGTTGGGGATGAAGAGATCTCCCCGCGAGTCGGTTGTCCCCACCTCGACGTTGTTCAGGTACCCGCGGACGCCCGGCAGGCCGGGGACGCGCAGCACCGCGAATCCGTCCTGCACCGGCCGGGCCAGGAAGAGGCGATCGCCGGCCAGCACCACCGATCCGGAGGCGCTCGCGCTCACCGCGTTGTCGGGACCGAACCGCTGGAAGCTCGCCTCGTAATGGCCGAACGGGGCGTTCGCCTGCAGCTGCGCTCCGAAGTGGTCGGAAGCGCCGCTCTCGCCCTGCACGACGTACCCCAGGCCGTTGCCGATCGGCAGACCGCGCTGGATGGAGGCCGCCGTCCCTCCCCCGCCCTCGCGCGCGGTCGCCGAGCTGTTCGCGACCGTCATCTCGTCGAAGCTGTAGACCAGGCTGGCGGTGGTCTCCAGCACCGCGTCCTGTCCGGCCGCGCGCGACCGCCCCGCGCTCAGGAAGAACGTCGCGCGGCCGCTCAGGCGCACGTCGGCGCGCGCCTGCAGGAGGTCGTTGACGCCCGTGTCGCGCATGCGCGAGGCGCCGTAGTCGACCGAGAGAGTCAAGCGCCCCAGGGTCACCGAGGCGAAGGCGGTGGCGTCCAGGAGCGGCCGGTCGGCCAGGGGGTCCAGGGCCGCGGTCGCGTAGCGCGGAGTCATCGCCCGCAGCGACACGCCGAACGCGGCGGGGCGCGCCACCAGCACATATCCGGCCGAGCCGCCGGCCCCCCAGCTTCCCGCCGCCAGCGACCCGGCCGCCGCCAGGTCGAGCTGGCCGAGCGGCAGCGCCACGCTGAGGGAGGGACCGGCGCTGACCAGGCCGGGATCGGCCTCGAGCCGGTACCCGCCGGTCACCCGATCGGTGAGGCCCAGGCGGTGCTGCGCCAGGAGCGCGGCCCGGCCGTAGGAGAAGCTCGAGGCCCCGAAGTCGTCGCGCCGCAGGCCGACGCTGTACGAGTAGTCGCTCAGCCCCTTCGCCAGCACGGTCGGCGAGGAGTACGCGCGCGTGCTGTACTCCTGCGTGCGGCCGAAGGCGTCGTGCACCACGTACCGGACGCCCGACAGGCCGCTGGTGACCGGCAGGTTGGCGATCTCGAAGGGCCCCGGCGGCAGCGGCTCCCGGCGGACCAGCACGCCGTTCACGTACACGTCCAGCGTCGACGGCGTGAGCACTGCGCCGGAGACGCGCGGCAGCGGGTTGCGCACGAAGTAGGGATCGAGGGAGAAGTTGCGCGACACCGAGACGCCGCCGAGGAGCAGGCTGCCGCCCAGCGTGCCCGTCGAGGCGAAGGCGTCGCCCGCCACCCAGCGCCGCAACGCCGCGGGCTGATCGACCGTGAAGTTGCTCAGGCCGCGGGAGAAGCCCGAGGGAGTCTGGGACAGGCCGGTGTAGAGCAGGTTGCCGCGCACGCTGACCCCGAGCTCCCCGAACCCGGAGATGACTTGTGGCGAGGCGTACTGGACGGCGTAGTTGGCGAACGCGCTGGTATCGGTGCGCAGCACCAGGTCCCGCGGGCGCTGCACGGGCGTGAGGTCCAGGTGGGTGACGGGCAACAGCTCCGCCTGCGCGGTCAGGCGCAGCTCGAGGGAAGGCTCGTCGAACCGGAAGGCGATGCCCGGAGCCAGCGAGCGGAGCGCCACGTGCTGCTTGCCGTCGATCTGCTCCCGCTGCCCGGCGAAGCCGGTCAGCCCGGCGCGCTCGAGGTCCTCGACGGGTGCGAGCACGTCCTCGCCGCGCAGCCGTACCAGGACGCTGTCCTTGGGCGCCTCGTTGACGAACAGGTCCACGTAGACGGGCTGGTCCTGCGCGGCGCGCGCCGCGCCGGCGACGAGGATCAGCGCCAGCAGGCTATGGCGCACAGGCCGACGGCCCCGCCGGCGCGCGTTGCTCGAACTTGTCGCCGTTGTCGGCGGTCACGCTGGCCACCAGCGCGGCCAGACCCGCGCAGCCCTTCGGCAGCTCGAACTCGTAATCCAGCGCGCCGCCCGCCAGCACGTACCAGCCGCGCTGCTCGCGCTCGAACAGCACCGCGCCGGACGCATCCACGCCGCGCAGCTTCACCGCGTCCTCGCGGAAATGGACGGTGCCTTGGTTGACGACATGGAACGAGGCGCGCCCCCCGCGCGCCCCCAGTGCCTCGATCGACCGCCGCTCCACCGCGCGCGCCGGCGCCAGGAACACCGGCACCCCCACCCGCGTCAGCACCCGTACTTCCGAGCTGGGCTGGGCGGGCCGCTCGGTGGGCGGCAGCTCCTCCACGAACACCCGGTAGGTCTTCTCCACCAGGCCGAACGGGGTGCCCACCCCCACCCGCACGTTGCGCTCCTCGCCCGGCTTGAGGGTGAAGAGCGCGGGGAAGAAGAGGACCTCGCCGGTGGGCGCGAGCTGCAGCTCGCCGCGTGAGGTCTGGTTCCAGCTGGTCGCGCTCACCTGGTACCGGACCGTGTCCGGTCCGTCGTTGCGCAGGGTGAGCATGGCCTTCGTCGTTTGCGGCGAGAGGCGGAGCTGGATGGGCGTGACGTTCAGGCCGCCCGCGCGCGCGCTGGACGCGGTCATGGCGAGTGCGATCAGCGCGGCGCGGGCGGTCTGCACGAGATTCCCTAGAAGTTGACCGTGGCGGTGACGGTGTCGTTGTAGCTACCGACCGAGACGTCCTGGCCCGCGGGGATGCGGCCGAAGACGGTGTGGGGCGTCCCGGCGCCGGCCCCGATGGGGCCGAAGGCAGGCCAGGTGACCAGGCCAGCGCCCGCGTTCGCCCAGAGCGTGCCGCCCGCCGAGTCCGAGTACAGCTCGTACTGCAGCGAGTCGGTGCCGTTCGACATGAACCGGTTGCCGGCCGCGGCGTGGATGCCGAGGTCGAGCCCGACGGTCACGCCGGTCGAGCCCTTGGTGCACAACACCGTGACCGTGGTGTTCACGTCGAGCGCCGTGGTCTTGTTCGCCACCACCGGATCGTACGCGCCGAAGTTCAGGTCGGTGGCGGAGATGGTGCAGTTGGCGGACACGCTGCTGCTGACGTTGAACGTCGTCGACTTGCTGGCCGCGACCGCCGAGTGCGCCGTGAAGAGCAGGGCGGCGGCTGCGGCGGCGAGGGTGAGGATACGGGTCTTCACGATTCTCTCCTGGGAAGGTGGTGAATGTCTCCAGTGCCACCGTATTCGATCCGCTCACCCGGTGTCAAACGTTTGACGCTATGTTTCGATAACTAAATCAGCTACTTGGTAATGCGGTGTGGGCCGGTGCAGGCCCTAGAAGTTCACGGTAGCCGTGACTGTGTCGCTGTAGCTGCCCACCGCCACGTCCTGTCCGGCGGGGATCTGCGCCTGGACGGTGTAGCTTTGGGCCGCCTTGCTGGGCGAGACGCCGGCGTTCAGCGGGTTGGCCCCGCCGATGTCCGTCCACACCGCGCCGTTCCCCGGCGCGGCGGCCGGCTGGAACAGTTCGTAGCCGAGCCGGTTCGCGCCGTTGGCCATCGCGCGCGTGACGCCGGCGACCGCGCCCGCGTTGCTCCCGGCATTGAGGCCGATGCTCGGCCCCGAGCCCTTGGTGCAGGCGATGATCAGGGTGCCGGTGGCGGTCGCCGCCGCAGCGGCGTTGGCGCCTATCGGATCGTACGTGAAGCTGATGCCGGTCGCGCTGATGGTGCAGTTCGCCGACACCGAGGCGGTCACGGTGAAGGTGGTCGTCGCGGTGGCGGCGATCGCTCCGCCGGCGCCGAGGGCGCAAGCGC
>DASWGQ010000007.1:0-3603 GCA_036393595.1 Myxococcales bacterium
TCGAGCGCCAGACCCACGGTGTGCGGCGGCGCCGTCTTCTTGCACGCGCCGAGCGTCCAGCAGAGCGCGGCGAGGACCCAGGGCCGGGCGAGGCGCATCCGACTGCGGCAGTACCGCGCGCCTCCGGGGTCGTCAACAGCCACGCCGACAGGGCGGCGCCGTGCTTGTTCGCGGACAGTGCGACATCAAGACCGGCGCGGCCGAGGTTACGGCCGGTACTCCGGCGAGGCGAACGCTGTCACGTGGGCGTTCGCGTCGCTCCACAGGATCAGCCCGCGCGCGATGCTGGGCGAGGTCGGGGTCGAAGTCGAGGTCGATCGCTTCAGGCGAGTAGCTTGGCTAGCTCGTCCGGTGCGGTGACCGGCAGCTGGCACGAGCCTCGGACGCAGACGTACGCCGTCAGCTGGCCACGTAGGGCCGGCCGACCCCGCGCCAGCGCCGGCTCGGTGGCGCCTTCCTCGGCGCGGACGAGCACGGAGTGCGGCAGGAAGCGCGTGCGGAGCGCGTCGAGCAGCGGCGCGTCGCTCCCGCCGCGCGGCCGCACCAGCACGATCTCCTTCGCCTCCGAGAGCGCGAAGTCGACCGCCAGCAGCATCTCGCCCAGCGCGCCCGGCGCTCCCGCCAGCAGGGCGCCGAAGCAGCGCAGGACGCGCTCCGCCGACTCGCGCCAGCGCGCCTCGCCGGTGATGGCCTCGAGCCGCAGCAAGGTGAGCGCCGCGACCGAGTTGCCGGTCGGCTCCGCGCCGTCGTACCCAGGCTTCTCGCGCGCGAGCAGCTCCTCGCCGTCGGACGGAGTGCGGAAGTACCCGCCGTTGTCCCGGTCGGCGAAGCGCGCCTCCAGCTCCTCGTGGAGCGCGCGCGCCTCTCCCAGCCAGCGCGCCTCGCCCGTCGCTTCGAAGAGATCGACCAGCCCGGCCGCGAGGAAGGCGTGGTCCTCGAGCAGGCCCGCGTGCCGCGCGACTCCGTCCATCGAGCTGCGCAAGAGCCGCCCCGAGGCGCGGTGGACGCGGAGCAGGTAGTCGGCCGCGCGCGCGGCCCGCTCGACGAAGTCCGGTCGCGCGAGCGCGAGTCCGGCGCGCGCGAAGGCGGAGATCATGAGCCCGTTCCACCCGGTGATGACCTTACGGTCGCTCAGGGGTGGCGGCCGCCTCGCCCGCGCCTGGTACAGCTTCGGCCGGATGCGCCGCAAGAAAGCGCGCTCGTCCGCGTCGGGCACGCGCGAGAGGCTGAGCACGTTGCTCCCCTCGAAGTTGCCCGTCTCCGTGGCGCCGAACAGGTTCGTGGCCCGCGAGCCGTCGTCCTCGCCCAGCGCGTCGGCCAGCTGCCGCGGCGTCCAGACGAAGAAGGTGCCTTCCTCGCCCTCGCTGTCCGCGTCGGTGGCCGACCAGAACGCGCCGCCGGGATCGGTCATCTCGCGCGCCACGTACTCCAACACGTCGATGGCCACCTCGCGGAAGAACGCGTCGCCCGTCGACTGCCACGCCTCGACGTACGCCGGCGCCAGGAGCGCGTTGTCGTAGAGCATCTTCTCGAAGTGCGGCACCAGCCAGCGCGCATCCGTCGAGTAGCGGTGGAACCCGCCCCCCACCTGGTCGTAGATGCCGCCCAGGGCCATCTTGGTGAGCGTCAGCGTGGCCATGCGCAGCGCCTTCTCGTCGCCGGTGCGGCGCGCGTAGCGGAGCAGGAAGCGCGTGTGCAGGCTGGAGGGGAACTTGGGCGCGCGCCGCACCCCGCCTTCGGCCGGGTCGAACACCTCGGTGAAGTAGGACATGGCCCCGTGCAGCACGTGCAGCCCGGGCGCGCCGGTGGGGCGGTCGGCAGCGAGGCCCTCCTTGACGGCGCGCGAGATCTGCTCGGCGGCGCCGGCCGCGCGCCCCCGTTCCTGCGAGTAGACGCGGTGCAGCTCCCGCAGGAGGGTGAGGAACCCGACCCCCGCTCCGCGAGCTCCGTCGCGGGGCGGGAAATAGGTGCCGCCATAGAACGGCTTGCGCTCTGGCGTGAGGAACACGCTCATGGGCCAGCCGCCGTGCTGGGTGAGGATCTGCACCGCCTGCATGTAGACGCTGTCGACGTCGGGCCGCTCCTCGCGGTCGACCTTGATGGGCACGAACAGGCGGTTGAGCACCTCGGCGATCTCCAGGTCCTCGAACGACTCCTCCTCCATCACGTGGCACCAGTGGCAGGTCGAGTAGCCGACCGAGAGGAAGACGGGCACGTCGCGCGCCCGCGCCTCGGCGAAGGCCTCGTCGCCCCAGGGCCGCCAGTCGACCGGGTTGTGCGCGTGCTGCAGGAGGTACGGGCTCGACTCCAGCGAGAGCCGGTTGACGAACCGGGGACCGCCGTCGTCGCGCAGGTGGCGCGTGCGCGGGGCGCCGGGCCGCCGGGCGGCGGCGTCCGCGAGGGTCTGCGTCAGCTCGGCGGGGCGGGGCGGCGCGCCCGGCGGCGCTTCGGGAGGCATGTGCGCCGATGTACGCGGGGCGGACGGCGTTGACAAGCGCAGATCCGCTCTCATCGCAGTACCTCCGGTTCCTTGACGCCCGTCCGTCCGTAGGAGAAGAGGAGGAGAGGGAGGGTGTCTAAATGCACAAGAGAATTGCGATTGCGGCGGCAGCCGCGCTGGTGGCGTGTGGCGGCGGCTCGAGCTGGGTCGACCCGACCACCGGGAACTTCTCCACGCAGGACTCCGCGGACGTGATGACGACGATCTCCAGCTCATTCGGCGTGGCGCTCCAGCAGCAGGGCGGGCTGCAGGCGCCGGCGCGCGCAGGGACGGCCGTCGCCGTGAATCCGCCGCCGCAGAACTGCGCGCTCAGCGGCAACGTCTCGGTGAGCGGGAACATTGACTCGAGCTGCTCGTCGTCCACGGCCTGCAGCTTCAGCGGCCTGCTGCACCTGGCCCTCAACAGCTGCTCCTCGGTCGCCGGCGTGGTTGCCAACGGTGGGCTGGACATCGGCGCGAGTGGTTCGATCAACGGCAACGCCTTCTCGCTGCACGAGACCATCCAGGGCGGCATCACCGTGACGCGCAACGGGACCTTGGTGGGCACCTGCGGAATCAACGTGACCGTCGACATGAGCTCGAACGGGACCACCGACACGGTCAACGTGAGCGGCACCATCTGCAAGCAGCCGGTGGCTCAGTAGCCGCGCCGGTCGCTACTCGAAACGTTCCAGCACCAGCGGCTGCGCGACAGGCGGCTCGTCCGAGAGGGCGACCGCCGCGCGCAGCCGCGCTTCGCCGGCGTCCAGCCGCGCCGCGTCCGCGGCGTGCAACTCGGCCAGCACCTCGCCCGCCCGCACCTCATCGCCTCTGCGCTTGCGCAACAGGACGCCGGCCGCCGGATCCACGCGGTCCTCCTTGCGCGCCCGCCCCGCCCCCAGCTCCACCGCCGCCAAGCCGACCTGCTCGGCGTCGAGCGCGGCGAGGACTCCGCCGCGATCCAGGCGCACCTCGCGGACCGCCGCGGGGCGCGGCAGGCGGCGAGGGTCCTCGACGACCCCTGGGTCTCCTCCCTGCGCCTCGACGATCTGCGCGAACCGCCGCAGCGCCGAGCCGTCGGCGAGCGCGTCCGTAAGGCGCTGCCGCGCGGTGGGCACGTCGGG
>DASWGQ010000008.1:0-11537 GCA_036393595.1 Myxococcales bacterium
GGACGGAGGACGAAGGACGTGCGCCAGACCGGGCTGCGAACGATGAAGCTGCGTTTTCGGCTGCTGCGCTGTCGCGCCGGGAATGTTAGAAGCGCGCGATGCCTTCGCTTTGGCTCGTGGACGGTTCGCACGCCATCTTCCGCGCGTATCACGCGCTGCCGCACCTCTCCACGCGGCAGGGCGTTCCGACCAACGCCGTCTACGGCTTCACCACCATGCTCCTGCGCGCCATCCGCGAAGGGAATCCCACGCACCTCGCGGTCGCCTTCGACGAGGAGGGCAAGCAGGCGCGCAGCGAGATCTACGCCGACTACAAGGCGACGCGCGGGCCTTTGCCCGAGGACCTCTCTCCCCAGTTTCCCCTCGTGCGCCGCGTGCTCGAGGCGCTCAACGTGCCGGCCGTGGGACTGTCAGGGTGGGAGGCGGACGACGTGATCGCCACCCTCGCCCGCCGCGCCCGCTCCCTGGGGTGGGAAGTGGTGATCGTCACCGGCGACAAGGACCTGCTGCAGCTCGTGGACGGCGCCGTCCGCTGCTACGACAGCATGTACGAGAAGTGGTACGGCCCCGCCGAGGTGGAGGAGAAATGGGGAGTCCCTCCGCACCTCGTCGCCGACCTGCTCGCGCTGACCGGGGACAAGATCGACAACGTGCCCGGCATCCCCGGGGTCGGTGAGAAGACGGCCGCGGCGCTGCTCAAGGAGTTCGGCACCCTGGAGGGCGTGCTCTCGCGCGCCGGGGAGATCAAGAAGCCCAAGCTGCGCGAGAACGCGCTCGCGAACCTCGAGACGGTGCGCCGCGCGCGCAAGCTCATCCAGCTCCACGAGGAGCTCCCCCTGCCCGTGCAGCTGGAAGACCTCGTGCGCAAGCCGCTCAACGAGGAGAAGGCCCGCGCGCTGTTCACCGAGCTGGAGTTCGTGCGGCTGATCAAGGACCTGCCCCGCCCCGCGCCGACGCCGCCCTCCGGCGCGAGGTCCATCGCGACCGACCTGGCCGCGGTGGAGAAGCTGGTCGCCCGCGCCCGGCAGGCCGGCCGCGTCGGGCTCCTCACCCTGACCAGCGCCGACGAGCCGCTGCACGACGAGCTGCTGGGCGTGGCGATCTCGCTGCCCGACGAGTCCGTGTACGTTCCGCTCGGCCACCGGCCACGCGGCGGGACGGCCGGGGCGCTCTTCGCTCCGGCCGGGCTGGACGCGCGCAAGGCGATCGCGCTGCTCCGGCCGCTCTTGGAGGATCCGCAGGTCCGCAAGGACGGCCACGATCTGAAGCGCGACCTGGTCGCCTGGAAGCGCGCGGGTATCGACCTGCGCGGGCTTTCCGTGGACGCGCGGCTGGCCTCGTACCTGCTCGACCCGACCGGACGGGACCATTCGCTGGCGCAGACCGCGCGGGAGCGCATCTCCTGCGAGCTGCCCCTGCTCAAGGAGCTGTGCGAGCAGACCGGCAAGGGAAAGAAGGCGACGCCGCTGCCGGAGGTCCCCGTCGACGAGGTGGGGGCGGCGGCCTGCGCGCTCGTCGAGGGCGCTCGCCGGCTCGCCGCCGCGCTGGAAGAGGACCTGCGCGGCGACCCCGAGCTGTGGCAGCTCTACTCGGAGCTGGAGCTGCCCCTCGAGGAGGTGCTCGCGCGCGTCGAGCTGACCGGCATCTCGCTCGACGTGCCCCGACTCGAGGCGCTGGGCCGCGAGCTGGGCACGCAGATCGAGCAGCTCCTGCGCGAGATCACCGACCTCGCGGGAGAGGAGTTCCTGCCCACCTCCAACCAGCAGCTGGCGGAGATCCTCTACAAGAAGCTGCAGCTGCCGGTGCTCAAGCGCGGCAAGACGGGGCCCTCCACCGACCAGGAGGTGCTCGAGGAGCTGGCGCAGCAGCACCCGATGCCCGCCAAGGTGCTGGAGCACCGGCAGCTGACCAAGCTCAAGTCGACCTACCTCGACGCGCTCCCCGCGGCGCTCGGCAAGGACGGCCGGCTGCACACGACCTTCGATCAGGCCGTAGCCGCGACCGGGCGCCTGGCGTCGATCAATCCGAACCTGCAGAACATCCCCATCCGGACGCCGCTCGGAGCGCGCATCCGCGAGGCGTTCATCCCCCGCACCGGGTGGAAGCTGCTCAGCGCCGACTACAGCCAGATCGAGCTGCGGGTGCTCGCCCACATCTCGGGAGATCCCGTGCTGCGCGACAGCTTCCTCTCCGGGGAGGACCTGCACGCGCGCACGGCCGGCGAGACCTTCGGCGTGCCCGCGGCGGAGGTGACCCGGCAGCAGCGCGACATCGCCAAGATGATCAACTACGGGATCGCCTACGGGCTCTCCTCCTTCGGGCTCGCACACCGCCTGGGGCTCGAGCAGTCCGAGGCGCACGCGATCATCGAGCGTTACTTCGCCCGCTACCGCCGCGTGAAGGAGTGGCTGGACGCCACCATCGAGGAGGCGCGCCGCAGCGGGCGGGTGAAGACGCTCTTCGGGCGGCGCCGCTACCTGCCGGACATCAACTCGAAGAACCCGGCGGCGCGCAACGCGGCGGAGCGGACCGCGGTGAACACGCCCATCCAGGGCACCGCCGCCGATCTGGTGAAGCGCGCCATGCTCCGCGTCGACCGCGCCCTGACGGCGCGCGCGCTGCAGGCGAAGATGCTCCTCCAGGTCCACGACGAGCTGGTGCTGGAAGCGCCCCCCGCCGAGTTGGACTCGGTGGGCCCCCTGCTGGTCGAGGAAATGAAAGGCGCGGCCGACCTCGCCGTCCCCCTCGAAGTCGACCTGGGCCACGGCGACACCTGGGCCTCCGCCCACTGAGTGGAAAAACAATCGCACCACGGAGAGCACGGAGGCCACGGAGAATGCTTTTGAAAAACGAATCTCCGTGAGCTCCGTGCACTCCGTGGTGTGATCGCTTTGCGACTCGCGTCCGGACTATTGGGTGGCGAGGGAGGCGGTGCCGCGGGAGGCGGCAGGATCGGCGCCGGAGATGGTGGCGCCGGAGAGGGCTTGGGACACGCAGCGGGCGGTGTCCTCGTCGCGCGCCGCGTCCATGATGACCTGGGGATTGCGGACGTGGCCGTCCTGCACGCCGAAGCTGACGACCAGCGAGCCGCGGCGGCGGGCGGCCTGGGCGCAGCGGTCCAGCGCACCCTGGACCGCCGCCAGGCGATCCTTCCCCGCGTCCGGGCGCGGCATCTCGGTGTCCAGCAGGACCTTGTCGACGCGGAAGGCGCGGGCCGTGCCCGGCTTGTCGACCGGGAGCCCCTCCTCGTCGGCGGCGGCCACGGAGGCCGCGTCGACCTCGAGCTGCCACCAGAGCGGATACCCCTCCATGCGGAAGATGCGCGCCGCCGCGTTCCCGGCGCAGCGCTCGCCCGAGGGGCGGAAGTACACCGTCAAGGTGAGCTTCCCTGCCTTCTTGGCCGCGGTCCATTGCTTGAGCTCGGCCGCCGAGGCGCGGAAGGCGACGTCGTCGACGCCGGCGAGATCGAGCGTGAGCGCGCCGTCGAGCGCCCGCAGCGCCCGGTCGCCGTCGAGCTCCAGCTCCTGCTCGGCCTCGCGGTACCGCCCCAGCCCGAACCCGTTCGCCGGCACCAGCACCTGCCGGGTCTGCGACAGCGCCTGCGCGCGCGAGCGCGGTTGCGAGACGCCCGGCGCGGGCTCGCCGCCCTGTTCCTTCAGGGCCGCGCAGATGTCGCGCACCTGGTCCTCGGCGGTCAGCGCGGCGGCGTCCCGCGGCGGGACCTGCGCGGCGGCGACGAGCGCGATCAGGGGAAGCAGCATCCGGCCAGCATAAGGCGGGCGCGCCGCGAGGCCAACGGTCAGGAGACCAGCCGCACCGCTCCGGGGACGACGGTGAATGTGGCAGGAAGTCGCCCGATCAGCTCCCCGTCCGCCTCGACGTGGATCGGCCCTCTCGCGTCCCGCGCCGGCTCCAGCCGCACCGAACGCGCCGTGGCGGTGCGCGTACCTTTGAGCTTCACGTGCGATCCGTCGTACATCGCCCCACTGCGCAGCACGAAGTCGGAGAGGGAAAAACCGCTCCAGATCGTCACGTGGAAGAGCCCGTCGTCGAGCCGGGCCCCGGGGGCGACCACCATGCCGCCGCCGAAGCAGCGGCCGTTCGCGACGGCGAAGGTGGTCACTCCGCCCTCCTCGAAGGGTCCGCCGTCGAGCGACCAGCGCACGGCGACGTCCTTCCAGCTCGCCAGGGCCCGCAGCGAGGCGAGCGCGAAGGTGAGCTTCCCCCCGAGCAGCTTGCTGCTCGAGTTCGCGATGCGGACCACGTCCGACCCCACGCCGGCCTCTGCGACGTTGATGAAGTAGCGCGCGGCGGGCTGGCCCTTCGGGTCGGCGAAGTCGATGCGTCCGACGTCGACCGGCCGGCCGTCGCCCTTGAGACGGGGCGCGCAGGAGCGCAGGTCGCTGTCGAGGCCCACGGTGCGGCGCAGGTCGCCGCCGGTGCCGCGCGGCAGGATGCCGAGCGCCGCCCCGGGGCGGACCGGGCGCGGCGGCTCGCCGTGGCTCGGCTCCTCGAAGAAGCCGTTCACGACCTCGTTGATGGTGCCGTCTCCGCCCACCGCGATCACGAGGTCCGCACCCTCGCGAAGCGCCCGGCGGGCCAGGTCGGAGGCGTGCATCGGCCGTTCGGTGAAGGCGTGCCCGTGCTCGCCGACCGCCGCGCGGACCGCGGCGGAGATGTCGTCGAAGTGGCGCCCCGTCGCGCCGTTCGCCGCGCGCGGGTTGACGATCAGGAACGCCTTCACAGCGCCTGTTCTACCGCGACGCCCAGCCACCGGGCGAGCACGCTGACCACGTCTTCCGCCCCCAGGGCGGCCGCGCAGCCGGGGCTGGCGGTGACCGCGGGCGCGCCGCACCTCTCCAGCTCCTCCCGGCGGTCCTCCGCGATCGCGGCTGCGACGGCGGGCAGCGTGCGCGGCAGCAGGCCGTTCGCGCCGCAGCAGGCGGCGTCGCCGCCGCAGCGGAGCGGCTCGCGCACCTCCTCGACGGCGGCGGCCAGGAGCGCCCGCGGCGCGGTCAGCTCGGAGAGGCCCCGGGCCAGCTCGCAAGGGTCGTGGTACGCGGCCGACTCCGGCAGCGGCGGACGCTCGCGGACGTCGGGCCGCGCGGCCAGGGCCCGGGACAGGTAGGTGGTGACGTGCTCGACCCGGCTGCCGTCGGGCAACGCCGGCCAGCGCTCGCGGATCGCGCGCGCGCAGCCCGGCGAGAGCGACACAAGATGTACGGGGGCCGGGCTGCGCGAGCCGCCCAACAGAGCGATGCGCACGCCCGCCGCATGCGCCGCGAACATCTCCGGATGTCCCGCCTCCACCAGCTTGAGCCCGCAGCACAGCGCCCCTTCCGGCGCCAGCCCGAGCGGCGCCCCGGCCACCCGCGCCACCGCGATCGCCTCCCTCACCACCTTCCCTCCCGCCGCCAGCGCATCGCACCCGGCGAACAACATCGGCCTCCCCATCCCCGGCTGCACCGCAGGTCGCAGCAACGCCGTGACCGCCCCTGCCACCGCCCGGAGGCGTGTCGCAGTCCCCGTCCGTGAGGGAGTCGGAGTCGGTGTCGCTGTCGCACTCGTTGTCGGAGTCGCCGTCGCCTCCTCCTCCGTAATCCTCCGGAGCACCTCCCTCACATCCACGTCTTCCGCATGCCCCGCGCTGCTCATCCTCCTCGCCACCTCCGCCCACGCTCGCGGCGCGGATCCCGCCCTGACCGCCCCCGCCCGCGCCGCGTAGAGCAGCGCCGGCACATCGTTCGCGTGCGCGCAGTACGTCTGGCAGCGCAGGCAGCCGGTGCACGCGCCGAAGGCGATCGCGGCCGACTCGTCCGGAGCGCGCCCCGCCAGCGCCGCCAGCGAGACCTTCCCCCACGGCGTGAACGCCTCGCGCGAGGTGACCTCCGAAGCCGGACACGCGAAGCGGCACATCTTGGGGCAGAACACGCACAGCTCGAGCGCGCGCGTCAGGTCCGTCACCGCCGCTCCTCCGCGCCGAGCGCCGCGACCAGCCGGCCCCACGCCGCTCCCGCTCCCATCTCATCCCAGGAGGGCCCCGCCTCGCGCAGCCGCCTCGGCGCGATCAGGCGCGCCCCCGGCGCGCGCGCGGCGCCGGCGCACTGCTCGACGTCCTCGCCGCCGAGCGAAAGCACCGCGAACGCGCCGCCCGCATGCATCCCGTAGAGCGCGATCTCCGCCGCGCCCGAGTGGCCGGCGAACGCGGCGAGCGCGCCCCAGCGCGCATCCACCTCGACGCCGCGCGACGAGGGCGGCGCGCGCACCTCCGGTCCCGCGTCGACGGCGAGCGGCCCGCCGAGCGCGCGCACCGCGCGCTCGCGCAAGAGGCGGGACGCTTCGGGTCCTTCCCACGACAGCGCGACCAGGGCGGTCCCTTCGTGGATCCGGAGCACCCCGCGGGCCGGCGCCAGGCGGTCGCCGCACAGCCGCTCCACCATCCTCACCGCGGCCGGCAGGTCCGGCGCGCGCCAGGCGGCATATGCCGGGGGGGCCGCCGGAAAGAGCCGGACCCAAGCACCCGCGATCACGCACAGTCGGCCGGCCCCCCCGAGCGCCAGGTGATCCAGGTCCGGTCCGGTCGCCGAGCGCGGCGCGGCGCGGCTCTCGGCAAGTCGCCCGTCCGCCAGCACCGCGGACACGGACAGGGCGGCGGTCTCGCGCCGGGCGCCGGGGACGGCGCGCTCGCCGCGGGTCGGCCCCGCGAGCCAGGCGCCCACCGACCCTGCGCGCACCGAAGGCAGCAGGGGCCCGAGGGTGGCTCCGGCGCGGCGCGCCGCCGTCTCCAGCGCGGCAACGCCGCAGCCGGCCTCCACCCGCGCGATGCCTGTCACTCCGTCCACCGAGGCGATGCGGTCGAGCGCGGTCAGCTCCAGGAGCGCCCCACCCGGGGGAGCCTCCACCGGAGCGTCGCCGTTCCCGCGCACGCGCACCGGCAGGAGGTGCCCGCGCAGCACCGCGACCGCCCTGCCCAGCGCGGCGACGCTGGGCGGGGTGACGCGCAGCCCTTCTCCCTCGGCCACCACCGCCGATCCAGTGGCCGACAGGTCGTCTCGGAGCCCGTTCACAGCAGGAGCTTTCCCGGGTTGAGGATCCCGTGCGGATCGAAGGCCTGCTTGAGCGCGCGCAGCTGGCGCATCCCTTCGCCGTGCTCGCGGGGGAGGAAGACCTGCTTGTGCAGGCCGATGCCGTGGTGGTGGCTCAGCGTCGCGCCCGCGTCGCAGGCGGCCGAGAGCGCTGCGTTCCAGCACGCGTCGTAGCGCGCCTCGGCCTGCTCGAGGTCGTCCGCGTCGCTCGCCCCCGCCGGGGCGCCGGCCAGCCCGACGAAGGTGAAGTAGATCGAGCACCCTTCCAGGTACGCGTGGGAGAAGTGCGCCATGACGAAGGCGTGCGGACTGACCGCGTGGCGGACGGCGGCGTAGAGCGGGTCGAGCCGGTCCCAGGTGGTGGCCACCTCCATGGTGTCCACGAACGCGCCGGCCGAGAAGAGCGGCGACTGCCGGTAGCTGATCTTGTACCGGTTGGCCAGCCACTTCTCCCCCGGCGTGGGGCCCAGGTCCTCCGCGCTTTCCGCCACGAGCAGCCGCAGGGCCAGCTCGCCTTCCTCGCGGGCGTCGGAGGAGGCGAACGGGCCGTCTCCCTCGAATCCGAGGAGCAGGAGCGAGGACCCCGGCAGCGCGTCCACCAGGCGGTTGAGCAGGACCGGCGCGCGCAAGGCGAGCCTCAGCGCCTCGGCCTGGGCGCCCTCCACCACCCAGCGCAGCGGCTCGGGGACCTGGACGTGCGCGTCGCCGCCTCCGCGGCCGGCCAGCAAGGTGTCGAGCGGATCGTAGAGACGCGCGACGGCGGGCCGCAGCCCCGATCGCATCAGCGCGCGCAGGCCCGCCATGCCCGCCTGGACGGAGCCGAAGCGGAGGCCACGCATCCACCGCGCGGTCGGCGAAGGCCAGCAGCGCAGCCGGGCCTTGGTGACGACCGCCAGCGTGCCCTCGCTGCCGACCAGGAGCTGCACGAGGTCCGGCCCGGCGCACGGGACGTCCTGCGTGCGCAGGACTTCGCCCGTGCCGTCCACCGCCTCGAGCGCCAGCACCATGTCCTCGATCTTGCCGTAGCGCGACGAGAGCTGGCCCGCGCTGCGCGCCGCCAGCCATCCCCCGACGGTCGAGCAGTAGATGCTGGAGGGAAAGTGGCCCAGCGTGGCGCCCGCCCCGCCGAGCAGCTCCTCGAGGCGCTGTCCGTTCATCCCGGCCTCGACGTCCACGGCGCGCGCGGGCAGGTCGATGCAAGGTGGACCGGACAGCCGCTTCAGGTCGAGCGCGATCCCGCCTTTCACCGGCACCGCGCCGCCGCACACGCCGCTGCCCGCGCCGAACGGCACCACGGCGACCCGCCGCTCGGCGGCGAACCGCACCACCCGCGCGACCTCCGCCGCCGAGGCCGGCCAGACGACGACGTCGGGTGGGTGCGGAGCCACGCCGGCCTTGGTCCACAGGAGCGCGCGCGGCCAGCAGTCCCGGGACATGGCCCACAGGTCGGCCGGCTCGCAGGAAACCGCTCCCGCGCCGAGCAGCGCGGTCAGATCGCGCTCGAGCGCCCTGCCCCGCAGTCCCGCTCCACGCAGGGGGCCGGTCACGTACCGGGCCCGGGCTGCGCGGCCGCGACCCGCTCCCCGGCGGGAGCCAACCGGGCGGCCGGCGCGCGCGCCGCGTCCACCTCCACCAGCTTGCGCCGGGTGAACGCGAAGATGTCGAGCAGCGGCACGGCGCGCGGGCACACGTCCTGGCAGGCGTGGCAGACCCCGCAGGCGTCGAGGGTGGCGATCACCGCGCGCAGGTGCGGCAGCTCGGGCGTCGCGCGGGAGTAGGCGATGGCGAAAAGGCTCGGGCCGCGCCAGTCCGAAAGCTCCGCGCGGCCGACCAGCGGGCAGACCGCGTCGCACAGCCCGCAGTTCACGCACCCGGAGAAGCGCGGCAGCTCGGCGCGGTCCGCGGCGCTCATCGGCACCAGCGCCTCGGGGGCGTAGTTCGCGAGGAAGCGCCGCTTCCCTTTCCGCTCCGGCGGCGTGAAGAGCTGCGCGAGGGGGTGCAGCACCACCGCGCGGAGTCCGAGGAGCAGCAGCGCGAGCACGCGCCTCACGGGCCCACCGCCCCCGCCGGAGCGCTGGCCCCCGCCTTGCCCGCGGCGCGGGCCGCGCGGCGGCCGGCGACCAGGCCGGTGACGGCGCAGACTCCCAGACCGCCTTCGTCGCGGGCCGGATCGAAGCCGCCCAGCACCGCGCCGCAAACGAACACGGCCCCGGCGCGCAACTCGGAATCCGCCTCCACTCCCGCCGCCAGACCGGGGTGCGGCCCGGCGGCACGCTCGGCGAAGAGGCGCTCGTTGGGGAGCGCGGCCAGCGCATCGCGGCCGGCGGCGCGCGCCGGCAGGTCGAACACGGTCTCGCGCAGCCGGCCGTCGGTCTCGCAGCGGATCCCGCCGCCCAGGAACCGGCCGCTGGCCAGCACCACCGACCCGGCGCGCACAGGCTCGCATTCCACCCCTCGCACGATCTGCACCTGGCCGTCCGAGCTGCGCTCCGCGATCGCGGCCACCGATCGCACGCCCGACTTCTCCAGGGCGGCCTGCAGCGCGCGCTGCAGCCGCAGGCCAGGGACGCTGGGCGGCGCGCCGAGCAGCTCCAGGACGGGGACGCCCGTGGCGCGCTGCAGCTCGGCCCGGGCGGCCACCGGGTCTTGGAGCCCGAGGGTGGGGAGCAATAGATAGGTCGCGTGCGCCTGCGCCGCGGCGCGGCCCAGCGACGCTCCCAGCGCGGCGCGGCGGCCGGGGCGATCGAGGTCCTGCGCGATCTCCGGCAGCGTCCGCAGCGCGTCGCCGCGCTGCCGGTAGAAGTCGGGCGCGACCACCACCGCCTCGCAGAGCGGCGCGAGCAGCGGAGTGAGCCCGTGCGCGAGGAGGCGCGCCTCGATGGCCTGCGCGCCGGCCAGCGCGACCACCCCCAGCCGCGCTTCCCGCGCAGCCAGGTTGCGCAGATCGCCCGCGGCGATGCCGCCCTGCGCGAGCGCGGCCGGCTTCGCGCGGCCCAGCGGCGTGGCGAGCCACAGGTTGCGGTCCGCCGCGGTCCGCGCGCCGGAAAGGCCCAGCGCGGAGAGGTGGCGCTGCAAGAACGCCAGCGCATCGTCGATGGCGGGGACGAGACCGTCGCCGAAGAGAGCGTAGGGATGGCCCGGCGCGGTGCGCGAGAGCCTGCGCGCCGCCTCGCCGATGGGCGCGTCGTCGTCCGCGCCGGCGAAGTCGATCGCTCCGCTGGACATGGCCGTCGCGCCCGGCGCGCGCGCCACCAGGAGCACCTCGGCCCCCGCCTCGCGGGCCGAAAGGGCGGCGCAGGCGCCCGCCAGGCCGCCTCCGACCACCACCACGTCGGTGGTCAGCGCCACGGGATGCCTCCGCCGCGGCGCAGGCCGCCGGTCGTGTAGTAGGTCCCTTGCACCAGCTCGGCTTGCGCCAGGCCTTCTCCGGCGAGCACGGCCCGGTTCCCCTTCCAGCGCTCGTCGAGCAGCGCGGTGAGGTCGGCGAGCGCGGCCTCCGAGGAGAGCTGCCGCTCGTCGGCGACCAGGGCGGCGGCGGGACCGGCGCAGCGGGTCCCCTGGCACACGCCCATCGCCAGCCGGCAGCGGCGCCGCAGGTCGGCGAGCGACTCGGCGAACTCCTCGCGCAGCGAGAAGGCCAGCTCCGCGAAGGTGACTCCCTCGCACGAGCAGGCCACGGCACGCAGCTCCGGCTCGTCGTCCGCCGTCCGCAGCACCCGCTCCGCCTCCGCCCCGTGGCGGTACGAGATGCGCGCCGCGGCGAACGCCGGGACGCCGTGCTTGCGGGAGAGCTCTTGGGCCTCCGGCGCCGGCGCCTCGCCGCCGGGCAACGCCACCTGGTGCGTGGTGCACGCCGCCGAGTTCCCCAGCTTGCGCGCCACCGCGTCCACCGCCTCCTGGGCCATGGCGCGGAAGCTGGCCAGCTTGCCCCCGACGATGGTGAAGAAGCCGGGCGCGCCGTCCTCCTCGTGATCGTGGATCCTGTGGTCCCGCGAGAGCTTATCCTCGAGCGGCCCGTACGCGTAGAGAGTCGGCCGGATGCCGGCCCAGGCGCGCAGCACGCGCGCCTGCCGCACCGCGGGGAAGGTGTGCGTAACCGCCTCCATTAGATATTCCACCTCGTCGCGCGTGACGGAGAGGTCGTCCGGGTCGCCGTAGAAATCGTCGTCGGTGGTCCCGACGATCGACGAGTCCTCGTGTGGCATGACGAACACGTCGCGCCCGTCGACCGCCTTGCAGATGATCCCGTAGTTCGAGAGGCGGCGGTCGAGGGTGACATGCACGCCCTTGCCCGGCCGGATCTTCACCGTAACGCCCGCCAGGGCGGCGATCTTCGGCGCCCACGGCCCGCCCGCGTTGAAGACGCAGCGCGCGCGCACCTCCTCGACGCGGCCGGTGCGCACGTCCTTCAGCTCCGCGCCGACCACGGCGGCGCCGTCGCGCAGCAGCCGC
>DASWGQ010000009.1:0-3744 GCA_036393595.1 Myxococcales bacterium
GCGCCGCCCGGGCGCGCTCCGCGAGGGCGCGGATCTCCTCGCGCTCGGCGGTGAACGCGTTCAGCAGGTCGCTGTGCGGATCGTCGGAGGAGACCTCGGCGGCGCGCTGGCGCCGGGGCAGCGCCCGGGAGAGCACCTGCGCCGCGCCCAGGACGCGGCCGCGGCGATTCCCGGCGCCGTGCAAGAGCAAGTTCGCGCCCTGCGGGTGCTGCGACTCGAGCACGGCGGTCACGGCGCGGCTCGCCGCGGTGGCGAGCAGCACGTCGGCCTCGGAGAACGGGCCCGCCTCCCGCTGCAGCACCAGGACGCCTCGAGGCCGCGGGCCGGCGAGCAGCGGCAAGGCCAGGAAGGCCGGGTAGCGCTCCTCGGCGAGCTGCGGGAAATACTCGAACTGCTCGACCACGCCCGCGTCGTCCACCGTCATCGGCCGCATCGTCTCGAGCGCCGTGCCGGTGATCCCCTGCCCGACCTTGAGCCGCACCTCGCCGAGCACCGCGTCGGGAAAGCCGTGGTTCCCGCGCAGCACCAGGTCGTCCTTGTCCTCCAGCACGTAGACCGAGGCGATGGGCGAGGCGCACAGGACGGAGAGCTGGGCGCACAGGTAGCTCAGCGTCGCGGAGAGCGTGGCCGAATTGGGCCCGGCCGCGAGCCGCAGCGCCGCGTCCAGCCGGCGCGACGGAGCGATGATCTGCAGCGGGACCCGCGGCGTACCCACGTGCCCAGACTAACAGAGGGGGAAGCCGCTCGCTCCGGCTGCCCCGCGTGCGGTAGGACTGCGGGGAGATGGGCGAGGGCCCCCTCGATCGCGATGCGGAGCAGCTCCGGCGCCTGGGCTACGCGCAGCAGCTGCTCCGCGACATGGGCGGCTTCGCAAACTTCGCCATCAGCTTCTCGATCATCTCGGTCCTCACCGGCGCCGTGACGCTCTACGGCCACGGGTTGAGGTACGGCGGCCCGCTGGAGATGACGCTCGGCTGGCCGCTGGTGTCGCTCCTCACCCTGCCCGTCGCCGCCTCGCTCGCGCAGCTCGCTTCGAGCTACCCGACGGCCGGCGCGCTGTACCACTGGGCCTCCCTCCTCGGCGGGCGCGGAGCCGGATTCTTCACTGCCTGGCTGAACTGCATCGGGCAGTTCGCCATCACCGCCGGCATCGACTACGGGCTCGCGCAGTTCGCGGCGGCGCTCGTGGGGATTGAGCCCGGGCCGGCGGTCCTGGCCGTCTACGCGGCCGTCTTGCTCAGCCATGCCGTCTTGAATCACCTCGGGGTGCGGCTCGTCGCCCGGCTGAACGACCTCTCCGCCTGGGTGCACATCGCCGGGGTCGCGGTGCTGGCCGTCGCGCTGGCAGTCTTCGCGCCCCGCCAGCGGGCGGAGTTCCTGCTCACCCGCTTCACCGACGCTCCAGGTCCCTACTGGCTGGGGTTCCTCCTCGGCCTGCTGCAGGCGGGATGGACCTTCACCGGATTCGACGCCAGCGCCCACGTCTCCGAGGAGACGCGCGATCCCACCCGGACGGCGCCCTGGGGGATCTTCCTCTCGGTGGCGGTGAGCGGCCTCGCCGGCTGGGTGCTGCTCCTGGCGGTGACGCTCGCCATCGGCGACCTGTCCGCGACGGCGGCCGCGGACAATCCGTTCATCTTCGTGCTGCGCGGCGCGCTCGGCACGGGAGCCGGCGGCGCGCTGGTCTGGGTCGCGATCGTCGCCATGTGGTTCTGCGGGCTCTCCTCGGTGACCTCGAACTCGCGCATGCTGTTCGCCTTCGCGCGCGACGGCGGGTTGCCCTTCTCGCGCCAGCTGGCGGCGGTGTCGGCACGCTACCGCTCGCCGCACGTGGCGGTCTGGGTGTCCGCCGCGGCGGCTTTCGCCGTCGCCATCTGGGCGCACGCCTACTCGGCGATGACCGCGCTGAGCACCATCGCGCTGTACGCCAGCTATGGCCTGCCCATCTGGGTGGGCCTGCGCGCCCGCCGCAGCGGCCGATGGACGCGCTTGGGGCCCTGGCACCTCGGCCGTTGGTCGACGCCGGTGAACGTCGCCGCGCTGCTCTGGATCTGCACCTTGACGGTCCTGTTCGTCCTTCCCCCCAACCAGGTCGCGGGCTACACGTTCGCGGGCGCGCTGGCGCTCGTCGGGGCGTACTGGTTCTCCTGGAAGCGCGCCCGGTTCAGGGGGCCGCCGGTGCCAGACGCGTGACCTTCCGGCGACGCCACGCGTCGTTGTGCGGGGCGGGGTTCCGGGCTACACAAGCGGTCAGCCCCGCAGTGGAGGTAACCTGATGCAAGTTCAGACTTCCGCCCGCACCCCGCGCAACCTGGAGCACGCCGTCGTCCGGTTCGCCGGCGACTCCGGCGACGGCATGCAGCTCACCGGCACCGAGTTCACCCGCGAGGCGGCGCTGCACGGAAACGATCTGGCGACCTTCCCGGATTTCCCTGCGGAAATTCGCGCGCCCGCGGGCACCACCGCGGGCGTCTCCGGGTACCAGATCCAGTTCGCCGCGCACGAGGTGTTCTCGGCCGGCGACCAGCCGGACACGCTGGTGGCGATGAACCCCGCCGCGCTCAAGGTACACCTCGCCGACCTCAAGAAGAGCGGGTTGCTGGTGGTCAACGAGGCCTCCTTCACCCCGGCGGACTTGACGCGCGCCGGCTGGAAATCGAACCCGCTCACCGACGGCAGCCTCGAGGGCTACCGCGTCATCCAGGTCGACTTCGACAAGCTGGTGACGCTCGCCTGCCAGGGCCTGGGCCTGCCCGCGAAGGACGTGCAGCGGACGAAGAACTTCTTCGCCCTGGGATTCGTCTTCTGGCTCTACTCGCGCGACACGGCCCGCGAGGAGAGCTCCATCCGCGAGCGCTTCGCCAAGCGGCCCGACCTGGCCGAGGCGAACCGACGCGCCTTCAAGGCCGGCTACTACTACGGCGAGACCACCGAGGCCGCCGACGCGCCCTACCAGATCGCGCCCGCGCGCCTGCAGCCGGGCACCTACCGCAACGTGATGGGGTCCACCGCCATCGCGCTGGGGCTCATCGCGGCGGCGCGGCAGGCGGGCTTGCGGCTGTTCTTCGGAAGCTACCCGATCACGCCGGCGAGCGACATCCTGCACGAGCTGGCCAAGCACCGGCAGTACGGAGTCACCACCTTCCAGGCGGAGGACGAGATCGCCGCCGTGACGGCGTCCATCGGGGCCTCGTTCGGCGGCGCGCTGGGGGCCACCGCCTCGAGCGGGCCCGGCATCGCGCTGAAGACCGAGGCGATCGGCCTGGCGCTGATGATCGAGCTGCCGCTGGTGATCGTGGTGGCGCAGCGGGGCGGCCCCTCCACGGGCCTGCCCACCAAGACCGAGCAGTCGGACCTCTTCCAGGCGGTCTACGGCCGCAACGGCGAGTCCCCGGTGCCGGTGCTCGCCACCCGCTCCCCCGCCGACTGCTTCGACGCCTCCATCGAGGCCTGCCGAATCGCCATCGAGTATCGTACACCCGTTATATTATTGTCGGACGGCGCCATCGGGACCGGCAGCGAGCCCTGGAAGCTGCCCGACCTCGAGGCGCTGCCGCGCATCGACCCCAAGCTCCGCACCGACCCGGTGGGCTTCCACCCTTACGATCGCGATCCCGAGACGCTGGCCCGCCCGTGGGCCGTCCCCGGAACGAAGGGGCTCGAGCACCGCCTCGGAGGTCTGGAGAAGGACGCCCTCACCGGCAACGTCAGCTACGACGCGCAGAACCACGAGAAGATGGTGCG
>DASWGQ010000010.1:0-4741 GCA_036393595.1 Myxococcales bacterium
GACAGGCGTTCCTCCGGTGTTCTCCGTGCCCTCCGTGGTGCAATCGGTTTGTCGTCCTGGCCTAGGAGGTTTGGGGGATGTCGATGTGGAGCTCGACGCGGCGGTTCTTCGCGCGGCCGGCGGAGGTCGTGTTGTCCGCGATGGGGCGGGCTTCGCCGACGCCCTCGACCAGCATTTGCCCGGGCTTCACGCCGCGGCTGACCAGCACCTCGCGCACCGACTGCGCCCGGCGCATCGACAGCTCTTCGTTGTGCGAGACGGAGCCGGTCGAGTCGGTGTGCCCCTGCACCCGGATGCGGTCCTCCGGGTACTTCGCCAGGACGTCGCCCAGCTTGGCGATCTGCTCCACCGCTTCCGGCTTGAGCACCGCGCTGTCGCTGTTGAAGAGCAGCTTGGATTTGAGATCTACCAGGATGCCGTCCTCGGTGCGCTTGGTGTTCTCCGCCACCTGCTTGAGCTCCTGCGCCTGCTTGTCCAGGTAGTTTCCGGCGGCCCCGCCGGCGAGGCCGCCGATGGCCGCGCCGATCGCCGCGCCCTTCCAGCCGCCCGCGACCGCGCCGACGCCCGCGCCGATGCCCGCGCCGCCCGCGGCGCCGACCGCCGTCCGCGTGCCCGGCGTGGCGCAAGCGGCGAGGACCGCAACCAGGGGGACCGAAGTGAGGAACTTCCGCATGGTGACCTCCTTCACGATGGTTCGATGGCTTGCCAGCACGGCTTCTTCAACCACCGGGCGCACCACCGGCATTTCCGCGGGCGGGCGGCTGCCTGGTTGGCTGGCTCAGTACCCGCGCTGCGCGGGCGAATTCGGGAGGTACGCGGGGCCCAGGCGCATGCGGAACCCGCGCGCCAGCCCGAGGACGAACCCGAAGCCCATGGTGGCGGTGCCGTCGGCGGCGAACAGCCCCGGCGGGGGGTTGGGGAACCGCTCAGCGCGCCGGAATGCGTCGAGCGCGACATGGTCGAGGTAGTCGACGCCCGACGAGACGGTCACGTGCACGTCCTTCAGCTCGCCCCGCTGGTCGATGGTGAACTCGACCACGGTGCGCCGATCCTTCCACAGGTAGATGGACCCGGTCGGATCCCGCCGGGCGGTCTCGTCTTCCACCTGCGTGGTCCAGATCCGGGCCACCGTCTCCTTCACGCGGTTGATGAATCCCGCGTAGCGGAAGCTGCGGCTGTTCAGCAGCGTCTCGTCGCCTTCCTCGACCCCGCGCAGATCGTCGCTCATCGGGCCGCCCGCGACCGGGCCGAGCGCCTCGCCCGGGCGATCCAGGGTGAGCGTGAGCGGGCCGTGCTTTCCCGGCGTTCCGGGCTGCAAGCCCGGCGTCCCTTCCGGACCTTGCTGCCCCGCGGAGCGCTGCGCGCCAGGGTCCAACATCGCGAGGGCGCGACCGCTGCCCGCGAGCGACTCGCGCCCGGAGCGATCGTTGACGCTGCCGTCGGGCGCCTTTTCCAGATGCAGCCCCTGGACGTGCTCCTGCTTGGGAATCTCGGCCTTCGCCACGCTGCGGTCGGGCTGCGGCTTCACTCCGCCGTTCTGCCCCATCCGCACCGCGCTGGGCGCCGCGGCCTCCTTGTTGGGCTTGGCCGCCTCGTTCTTCCCCTCGCGCTGCACCTTCGAGAGCGCGTTCTTGAAGAACGCCGAGGTCTCCTTCGCCCTGGTCTCCTTCAGCACCCGGCTGTCGTGCTCGCTCAGGTACTTGGTCGGCTGGTCCGGTGGCCGCTCGTCCTTCGGTTCGCCCAGCGCGACGACCTGCCCCTCCATCTTCTGGGGCTGCTTGACCTTCTCCTGCTCCAGCGCGGGCGGGAGCTGGGGAGAGAGGTCCGGCGAGGACCGGCCGGCGGACGGAGCCGAGTTGGGCGGTCCGCGCTGCGCGTGCTGGACCTGGCTGCGCGGCGTGGCCACCAGGCCGACCGCCGTGCGGCGCACCTGCGCCGGGACGTGGAACACAGCGTCCTTCGCGATCCAGGGCAGGAGCAGCAGGTGCAGCCCCAGCGAGACCGCGAGCGCGATCGTCAGCCGGCTGCGCCGCCGGACCGGCCTGTGCGGCAGCGGGGACATCCGCCCTCCATTGTAACCCTCGGCGCGGCGTCCGAAAGATCGCCCTCGAGCCGGATGTCGACCCGCGGTCCGCGGGCCGGCCGCCCTGCGGCCCGCCGGGCGACCACCACGAGATGTCGGCGAGGGCGCTGCGGGCACGTTCTGCACAACCCGTGGCGGCGCCCGCCCCTTCCGGCCCGGAGCCGCCCGCAGGCGTTGGTGCAAGCCATTGATGTCAGTAGATTTTCTCTGGTCCGGCGCCGGAGTAGTACCAGCCCAGGATGTCGCGGTAGCCGAAGCCGCGCAATGCGCGGCCCATCGCGCCCGTCTGGCACATTCCGCTCCCATGGCCCCAGCCGCCGCCGACGAACAACCAGTCGGAGCCGGCGCGTTCCACCACGAACATCCCGCTCTCGAGGTTGCGGAACAGCCGGCGGATGGCTAGCTCGCTGCTGATCCTCGCCATCCCCGCGCTGCCCTCGATGCGCAGCGCCCGGGCGCGGCCCGAGACGCCGCGACCTTCGACCGAGAGGGAACGGACCTTCCCGACGCCCAGCCCCGAGCACAGGGCATCGACCTCGTCCTGCCGGAAACGCCTGCGCCACCGGACCTTGGCCGGCGGCGCGACGAGCGCGCAGTAGCTGGGCACGGAGGGGAGGCGCACGAAACGCGACACGAGCGCGGCCCCGATGCCGGAGGCGAACGCCGACATCCCCGGCGCCCGCGGGTCGAAGTCGGGCCGCCCGCGCAGCGACGGATCCGCCGGCCCACCCCAGACCGACTCGTTGTCCTCCGTGTAGCCGCCGCAGACCGCCGAGTACACCGAGTCGACCAGCCGGCTCACCTCGCCGGGCCCTTCGTCGAACGGCTCTCCACTGACGCGCCCGAACAGCGCCTCCCCGCGGGTCGAGTCCACCGCCGCGTCGGTGGCGCGCGTCTCCGCGCCGGTGCCCTTGTAGACCTGGCAATGCTGCTCGGCGCACAAGAGGTACGGGTCGCCCAGGTGGCGGGCGCCGACCTTGGCGAGCACTTCGCCCCGCGCCGTCACCGCCTGCGCCTTGAGCGCTTCGGCGTGGGCGGTGGCGAAGATCTCGCTCGGCACCACGCCCTTCACCAGCCGCTCCATCGGGATCGCCGCGACGAGCGCGAGGAGGCCGCGCGGGTCGACCGTGGCGTACAGGCGCCCGGGATAGGCGCGGGTCTCGAAGCCGTGGAACGAATAGCCCATCCCGAACTCGACCTGCGCGACCGACAGGCCGGCGGGAGCGCGCAACTCGAGCGCGGACTCGCCCGTGGCGCGCACGGCGCCCGACGCGTCCAGCAGCTCGATGCGACCCGAGGGGCGCGCGGCCAGCTCGCGGAAGAGCTGCGGGTGGACGGCGGGGAAGCGGGCGGCGATGCGCTCCGCCTGGGCGCGCGCCCCCGCCTCGGTGGCGTCGCCCTCGGCGAGCAGCGCGTGGCGCCGTGTGTCCACCACGTGCCCCGCGATGCCGTAGACCTGCCCGACGGTGGTGGCGCGCGTCGGAACTCCCCGGGAGGCCCACTCCCCGCGCGCCCGCTCCAGCCCGGCCTTGTCGGAGAAGCGCAACTCCTCCAGCTCGACCCAGGTGGCGCCCACGCCGGGGCGGCCGGAGGCGAGCCGCACCGTCCACGGCCCCTCCGCGCCTTCGAGCGCCGCTTCAGGAGCGGTGCCGTCCGCGGCGCGCGCTCGCACGGTGAGCGGGCCGCGCACGGAGACGACCATCTCGCGGCGGCCCTCGGCGACGCGGACGGTGACGAGCGGCTGCCCTTCCTCGAAGGAGAGGCGGCGCGAGTAGAGGAGCTCGAGGGGATCGTCGGCAGCGGGGGCGCCGGCGAAGAGGTCGGAGGGGGGCTCCGGCGGGGACAGCTCGGGCGCCGGAACCTCGCCGGCGTCCGGTGCATCGGTCGGGGTCGGGGTCGCGTTGGAGTCGGAGGTCGGGTTCGGGGTCGAGGTCGCGTCGGAGTCTGAGGTCGAGTCTGAGGTCGAGTCGGAGGTCGCCGGCGGCTCCGCCGGCTCGCGGCGCACCGCCCGTGCGCACGCGGCGAGCGCGCCGGCCGCCCAGGCGAAGAAGGTCCTGCGCGTCGTCATCGCCGGTGGGTGCGCTCCACGTAACGCCGGAACGCCGCGTGCAGGCGCCGCGTGATCGGACCCGGCTTGCCGCCCGCGACGACGCGGCGGTCGGGCTTCTCACCGTCGAGCAGCAGGAGCGAGGTCACCGGCATCACCTCGCGGATGGTGCTGGTGACGAAGACCTCGTCCGCCGCCGCGAGCGCCTCCGGGCCGTGCGGCTCTTCGCGGACCAGGAGGCCCTCGCCGCGCGCGATGTCGATCACCAGCCCGCGCGTGACGCCCTCCAGCATGCCGAGAGCGAGCGGAGGCGTGACGACGACCTCGTCCTGCACGAAGAAGACGTTCGACGTCGAGGCCTCGGTCACCTGCCCGCGCAGATCGAGCAGCAGCGCGTCGTCGGCGCCGGCAGCGTGCGACTCGCGCAGCGCGAGCGCGCTGTTCAGGTAGTTGCCCGTCTTGAGCGCCGGGTCGAGCGCCTGCGGCGGGTTGCGCCGGGTGCGCGCCACCGCCATCTGCAGGCCCCGGTCGTATTGCTCCGCCGCGGGCGGCTCGAGCGGGCGCACGATGACGATCAGCCGGTTCAACCCCTCCGCCAGGTGGGGCGAGAG
>DASWGQ010000011.1:0-3798 GCA_036393595.1 Myxococcales bacterium
TCCCGATCGTGGTGGGAGGGATCATCCCGGCGGCCGACTTCGCAAAGCTGAAAGAGTTGGGCGTGGCGGCGGTGTTCGGGCCGGAGTCGCCGCTCGGCGCGGTGGTGGAGACGGTGCGGGAGCTGGCGGCGAACCCGAACGCGGCCCCGACCTCGAACGCGACCCCGACCCCGACCTCGCGCCGGACCTCGACCTCCAGGTCCGGCATCCCGGCCACCCGCCTCGACCACACCGCCATCTGCGTCCGCGACATCGACGCCTCGATCGCGCTCATCGAGGAGCTGCTCGGCCAGAAGGCCGCGCACAAGGAATTCGTGCCCGCGCAGAGGGTCCACGCGGCCTTCTTCGACTTCCCCAACGGGGCGTCGCTCGAGCTGGTCGCGCCGCTGGGCAACGAGGGACTGGAGAAGTTCCTGCAGAAGCGCGGCGACGCGCTCCACCACCTCGCGCTGCGCGTGCGCGACCTCGACGCGCTGCTCGCCCGCCTGGACGCCCGAGGCGTGCCGCTCATCGACAAGGTCTCCCGGCCCGGCGCGCGCGGGCACAAGGTCGCCTTCCTCCATCCCAAAGCCTTCGGCGGCACGCTGCTGGAGCTGGTCGAGGCCAAAGAGGAGTCCCATGACGACGCTGCCGCTCGGTGAAGTGCCACAGGACTTCGGGGTGCTGCCCGAGAAGATGCTGGCCTGCACCATCCGCCCCGACCGGGAGGGCGATCCCGCGACCGCCATGCGCATCGAGGAGGTCGACCTGCCCCCGGTCGGTCCCAACGAGGCGCTCGTCCTGGTCATGGCCGCCGGGGTGAACTTCAACGGCGTGTGGGCCGCGCGAGGCAAGCCGGTCAGCGTCTTCAAGATGCACGGCGAGCCGTTCCACATCGCCGGCTCCGACGCCTCGGGGATCGTCTGGAAGGTGGGGGACCAGGTGAAGCGCTGGAAGGTGGGCGACGAGGTGGTCGTCCACTGCAACCAGAGCTGCGGGCAATGCCCGGAGTGCAACGGTCTCGATCCGATGGCCTGCAGCGAGCAGAAGATCCTCGGCTCGCACTTCTGCAACGCCTACCAGGCTGAGCGCGCCAACCAGCTCGTGCACGAAGGAAAGATCCGGCCGGTGCTCGACCAGGCGTTCCCCTTCGGCGAGACGGCCAGGGCGCACGCGCTGATGGCGGCGAACCAGCACAAGGGCAAGATCGGCATCGCCATCCAGTGCGCCGCCGCCGTCCTGCCGCGCGGGGAGGAACAGGCCGCGTGAGCGGCCCCGAGGGGCCCGCGACTCCCGACCAGGCGCGCGCGGCGATCGAATCCTTCCTGCGCGAGAACCCCGGCTGCTTCGCGCTCCTGCCCGACGACGACGGCCGTGGAGCGCAGCTCCTCGAGGCGGGCACCGGCAAGGCGCTGCGCGTCCGCTGGGACGAGATCGCCTTCGCGGCCGTGAAGCAAAACCCGGTCCGGCCCGCGCCGTACCTGGTGCTGGCCTTCGCCGACGGGCGCCAGGTCGCGCTCGCGGACGTCGGCTTCGCCTTCGCGCCCTCGACGGCGAGCACGGGTCCGCTCCCCGACCTGCCCGCGACGTTCTGCTTCCGCGACTTCCGCCACCTCGCGTCCGGGGCCGAGTCGCTCCTGGGCGAGCAGGGCCGCGAGCGCGAGGCGGTCGCGGCGGTGCTGCTGGGGATCGCGCTGCTCGACGGTGCGCGCCGGGCCGGGCTCGACGTCTCGCGCGAGGAGCGGGAGCTGGAGGCGCTGCTCCGGCGTTTGGAGGAGCACGGGGCGCGCGTATAGGCCCCATTGCCCGTACCGTACAAAAACGTACGTCGAAAGTTGGGACGCGCCGTCCGCGACCGAAAAGCGCAGCGCCGCCTGACCGCCCACTCCAAGGGCGCAGCGCCGCCCTAGCGGCGGCGGCTGTCGGCGGCGACTGTGCTGCTTGACAATCGTTTTGCGTTTGCTAACTGTACGCCCAGCCGAACGGCGCGATGCGCACCGGCTTTCTTGCTAAAACTTTACGGAATCGGGAGGACCGATGGCGCGCGGTCGCGGTCGTCGAAATCAAGGGATGGGCGCGTGGGTGCAGAACCTCGGCGAGCAGATCGGCTCGCAGCTGGGCCAGATCATCGCCGAGAGCGTGCAGCGCTCGCTGCAGAGCACGATCGACGTGGGCGACATCGCGCGCCAGCTGGGAGTGGGCGGCCGCGGCCGAGGACGGCGCGGCGGGGCGCGCGCCGTCTGCAGCGTGGCCGGATGCGGACGCCCGGTGCTCGCCAAGGGATTGTGCCGCTCCCATTACTACCGGGCGCGTTACCGCGCGCAGAAGGCGGGCACGCTGCAACCCAAGCGCCGCGGCCGCCGCGCCGGCTCGCGCAAGAAGGCGGGCGGCGAGTCCAGCGCCAGCGAGTCGTCGTCGTAAGCCGCCTCTTTCGGGCGCGATGATCTGTTGTAGAGTCGGCGCGGATGCAATTCATCTGCGAAAGCTGCAAGGCGCATCTAGTAGTCGCCGACGAGAAGATCCGGGGCAAGCGGCTCATCGTCCGCTGCAAGCGGTGCGGTGTGCAGATCCGCATCGTCGATCCAGCGCTCATATCGTCCCAGTCCGGCGGCAGGCCGCCCACCGGACCGATCCGTACCTCGCCGGGGGGGGCCTCGCCGGCCGGCGGAACCTCGCAGTCGGGGGGCCGGCCCGCGACCGGTCCCGTCCGCACCTCGCAATCGGGCGGCAGGCCGTCCACCGGACCGATCGCGCGCGCGGCGGCGCCCCGCCGCGAGACGGACACCGAGAGCACGCGCGCGATGGACAGCGAAGTGCTGGAGAAGGCGCTGCGCGCCAGCAAGGGCGAAGGAGCCGCGCCTCCCCCCCCGGCGCCGCCCGCCCCGCGCAGCGCGCCGCCTCCGCCGCCCCGCGATCCGGCGCCGCCGCGCGATCCGGCGGTCTGGTTCGCGATGATCCAGGGCAAGCAGGCGGGCCCGATCACGCGCGCGGAGCTGGCCCTCAAGGCGTCGGCGGGCCAGGTGGGTCCGCGCACGTACCTGTGGAAGGATGGGATGGAGTCCTGGATCCGGGCGAAGGACGTGCCCGAGTTCGTCCCGCTCTTCGCGGCGCCGCCGGCGCCGCCTCCGCCGCCGCGGGACGAGGCGCCCGCCGCGCAGCGGCCGGAGGCGCGGGAGCGGCGCGTCGAGCTGCCGTTCGAATCGGCCGCCGGGCACGTCACGCCGCCCTCCGCGGAGCCCGTGTCGGCCGCGGCGGAGGTGGAGAAATCCGCCTCACCCGACGCGCCGACGCCGCCCGGTGGAATGCGGATCCCCGAGGAGGAGGCCGGGTCGGCCGCCACGCCGGCGCAGCCCGAGGTGGAGCAGCCCGCGGCCGGCGACCCCGCGGCCTTGGCGCCGGGTGCGCTGGACCTGGCGCGGTGGGGGGCGGCCGAGCTGTCCAAGCCCCGCGCGCAGACGCCGACGCCCCTCCCCAAGGCGGCGCCGCCCCCGGCGGCGGCCCGCGAGCTCCGGATCGGCCAGCCCGAGCGGCGTGGTCCTTTCCGCGCGGTGTTGGCGGTGCTCGCGCTCGCCCTGGCGGGCGCGCTCCTCGCCTTCGCGCTCCTCTCCGAACGCAGGGACCGGCCGCCCGATCCGGCGCAGCAGGGCGCCGCGCCGAGCGGCACCGCGCCGAGCGGCACCGCGCCGAGCGGCACCGCGCAGACGCCCACTCCCACGGACGGCGAGCGCAAGCCGGAGGAGAAGGCCGGGGCGGCCGCTCCCGGCGATCCGCCTGCCGCCGCGCCGGCGCTCAGCCCGGACGAGCTGAAGCGCAAGGTCG
>DASWGQ010000012.1:0-5239 GCA_036393595.1 Myxococcales bacterium
GCCTTGGATGCCTCCACCTTGTCGCGCTCCGCCTGCTGCTTGCGCAGCTCCAGCTCGTAGAGCCGCGAGCGGAGCACCTTCCAGGCCATGTCGCGGTTCTTGTGCTGGCTGCGCTCGTTCTGCATCGACACCACGATACCCGTGGGCAGGTGGGTCAGACGAATGGCCGAGTCCGTCTTGTTCACCTTCTGTCCGCCGGCGCCCGAGCTGCGGAAGGTGTCGGTGCGCACGTCCATCGGGTTGATCACGACGTCGATGTCCTCGTCCACCTCGGGGTAGACGAACACCGAGGCGAAGCTGGTGTGCCGGCGCGCGTTCGAGTCGAAGGGCGAGATGCGCACCAACCGGTGCACGCCGACTTCCGCCTTGAGCCAGCCGTAGGCATGGTCGCCGCGCGCGATGAACGAGGCGTTCTTCAGTCCCGCCTCCTCGCCCGGCTGGAAGTCGCCCGGCTCGACCTCCCAGCCTTTGCGCTCCGCGTAGCGCGTGTACATCCGGTAGAGCATCTGCGCCCAGTCCTGCGATTCGGTGCCCCCGGCGCCGGCATTGATCTCCACGATCGCGTTGAGGTGATCCTGGGGGCCGCTCAGCATGCGCGACAGCTCGAGCTGCTCGACGCCCTGCCCCGCCTCGCGCGTGGCGACTTTCGCCTCCGCCCGCGCCTGCTCGTCGTTCGCTTCCTCGGCCAGCTCGTGGAGCGCGAGCGCGTCCTCCAGCCGTTCCTTCTCGCGCTCGAAGGAGGCGATGGCCAGCTCGAGCTGGCTCTTCTCCCGGGAGAGGTGCTGGGCGCGCTTCTGGTCCTCCCAGAAGCCGGGCTGCACGCTCTCGCGCTCGATCAGCTCGACGCGCGCGCGCTTCCGCTCGATGTCAAAGCGACCCCCGCAGCGCCTCGAGGCGCCGCGAAAGCTCGTCCAGTTCAGGAGAAGGGGAGGCCATCGCCCCGCAGGGTAGCGGACTGTCGCGCG
This sequence comes from Myxococcales bacterium, assembly GCA_036393595.1. Taxonomy (GTDB): domain Bacteria; phylum Myxococcota; class Myxococcia; order Myxococcales; family 40CM-4-68-19; genus VBKO01. Next base: position 966 of record DASWGQ010000012.1, read on the forward strand.
CAAAGGAACTACTCCCCCACCATCCCCCGGCGGCCGAGCAGGCGCCATTCGGCGGCGGCCATGCGGCGGGCCTCCTGCGCGGTGTGGTGGTCGTGCCCGAGGCAGTGGAGGAGCCCGTGCGCGAGCAGACGGCGCAGCTCGGCGGCCAGGCTCCAGCCGCCCTTCCGGGCCTGCCGGCGGGCGGTATCGAGCGAGATGACCACGTCCCCGATCGAGGCGCCGTGCTGCGGGAAGGAGAGCACGTCGGTGGGGCGATCCTTCCCGCGCCACTCGCGGTTCAGCGCGCGCATCCGGCGGTCGGAGACCAGGGTCAGCGAGACTTCGCGCGAGAGGCGCAGCGCGGCCAGCTGCTGCTTCGCAGCGGCGCGCAGGACCCTCCCCGCGTGCCCACCGCCCCTCACCTCGACCGACAGCCGGACGCTGGCGGCCGGGCGCCGATGCCGCCGGCTGGCGGCCTTCTCCGCTGCGACGATTCGACCCATCGACGGCTGCTTTCGCTCGAGGCCCGGCAACGCATCCCATACTGTCCGGGGCCCTGAAAAGCGCAGCGCCGCCAGGATCCCGCGCGACTGGCTGTCAAATTGCACGTCCAGAACCGACCAGCCGACCGAGCGTCCCCTTCCGTTCCTGCCGGATCGTCGTTAGATCAGGGCCGAACCGGAGTCCCCCGCCCCGATGCGCCGCTGGCCATACATCCTGGTCGTCGATGACGACACGGACTTCCGCGAAGGCCTGCGCGCCGCCCTGGAGATGAAGGGCTACCAGGTCGAGGAGGCCGGGAACGGCAAGGACGCGCTGGAGCGGATCGAGAAGAAGCCGCCGCTCCTGGTGCTGCTCGACCTGCAGATGCCGGTGATGAACGGCCGCGAGCTGCTGCAGAAGCTGCGCGCGGCACCGGAAACGAAGGACGTGCCGGTGGTGATCATCTCCGGCTTCGGGTTCGAGTGGGAGGCCGAGCTGATGGGCGCGCAGGGCTACGTCGGCAAGCCGTTCGAGCCCGAGGAGCTGGAGCGCACCATCGCCGCCTTGCTGCGTCCCCGCCTGGTCAGCGTCCGGGCCGGACCCGCGCCGGAGAAACAGAGGTAGTCTCGCCGCGGATGCGCTTCTCCTCGTCCATCAGGGCGGAGATGCGCTCGCAGAAGAGGTCCGCGCACTTCTTGTGATGGGTGAGGCGCGTCTCGGCGGGGAAGGCGGAGAGGTCGATCGGCTCGCCGAACACCGCGACGATCGGATCGCGGCCGCGCAGGTTGGCGGCGATCTCGCGGAGCAGCTTGTTGGAGAGCCCGGTGACGAAGGCCGGCACCACCACCACGGGGCGCGACTTGAGGGCCACCTCGCCGGCCCCCGGCTGCGCCGGCAGCATCTGGTACGGGTCCGGTCCCTTGTTGCGCGTGCCCTCCGGGTGGAAGCCCACCAGGTTGCGGGGGCGCCGCAGCTTGCCCACGACCAGGGAGAGGCTGTAACGGTTGAACCCCTTCGACCGCGGCTTGCGGAAGAAGGGCGGGAACATCGACCCCCCCGACAGCAGCAGGCAGATGAGCAGCCCCAGCGGCTTCTCGTAGAAGAAGTTTGCCCGGACGGGGAAGGAAGTCCGCCAGCGCTTCCTCCAGGTCCGCACCAGGATCCAGCCCAGCACGAACAGGTCGAAGAAGGTCCGGTGGTTGGCGACCAGCAGGATCGACGCGTCGGGCGGGACCGACTCGAGGCGCTCGAGCCCCCGGATGACGAGCCGGCGGCGGATGAGGAGCGCGAAGATCGGCTCCAGGATCCAGCGCTGCCAGCGTGCCCCGAGGCCGGCCCCGCCGCCGACGTTCGCCCAGCGCATGACGCGGAACGCGAGCCGCTCGAACGGCGCGAGCGCCTCGAACGGCGGCGCGGCGGGGGATCGTTCGCGCGGCTCTGCGGCGGGCAGCTCGGCCACGGACGTTCTATACCGCGCCGGTCAGAACCCCGGCACCAGCTTGGCGATGATCTCCTTCATGATCTCGCTGGTCCCGCCGCCGATGCTGAGCAGCCGCGCGTCGCGGAAGGCGCGGGCGACCGGCGTCTCCACCACGTACCCCATGCCGCCGTGGAACTGCATGCAGTCGTAGACCACGCGCTGGATCAGGTCGCCGGTGAAGAGCTTCGCCATGCTGATCTCCTTCACCGCCGGCTCCTTGCGCGCGAACAGGTCGCACGCCCGGTAGGTGAGCCAGCGCGCCGCCTCGATCGAGGTGAGGTGCTCGGCGAAACGGTGCCTCCACACCTGGAACTTGATCAGCGGCTTGTCGAACGCCTGGCGCTCGTTTCCGTAGCGGAGCGCCTCCTGGACCATCTGGTCCATCCCGGAGACGGCCCCGATGGCCGCCATCAGCCGCTCGCCCTGGAAGTTCGTCATCACGTGGTAGAAGCCCTGGTTTTCCTCGCCGAGCAGGTAGCGGGCGGGGATCCGGCAGTCCTCGAAGAAGAGCAGCGCGGTGTCGCTGGAGAGGTTGCCGAGCTTCTGCAGCTTCTTCGAGACGGAGAAGCCCTTCACGTCGGTGGGGAAGGTCACCAGCGAAATCCCGCCGTAGCCCGGGCCGCCGGTGCGCACCGCGAGCGTGATGAAGTCCGCGCGCGTCCCGTTGGTGATCCACATCTTCGCGCCGTCGATCACGTAGTCGTCGCCGGAGCGCCGGGCGGTGGTGCGCAGGTGCGCGACGTCGCTGCCTGCGTCGGGCTCGGAGATGCCCAGGGCGGCGATCTTCTCGCCGGCGAGCGCCGGGGCGAGGAACTCCTTCTTCTGCTCGGCGGTGCCGATCTCCTGGAGGATCGGGGTGGCGATCTGGGACTGCACCAGCACCGCCATGTTCACGCCCGAGTTGCGGCTGTGCACCAGCTCCTCGGCCAGCACCACCGCGTGCCAGAAGTCGCCTCCGGAGCCGCCCACCTCCTCCGGGTAGTTCACGCCCAGGGCGCCCAGCTCGGCCAGCTGGCGGAACACCTCGCGGGGGAAGATCCCGGCCTCGTCCCACTCCAGCGCGTGGGGGGCCAGCTCGCGCACCACGTACTCGCGCAGCGTCTTGCGGAAGAGGTCGTGCTCGGCCGTGAACGGCGGCGCGATCATGCGATCCTCGCGGCTGAATGAACGCTCATTCATTTGAGCGCGCAGGGTATCACGCCAGCGCGGAGCAGGCGAGGCCGAGGCCGGCGCCGGCCGCGAGCGCGCTCCACGCGAAGCTCGAGGCGACCGCGCGCTCCATTTCGCCGGCGCCGCGCGCGACGGCCCCGGGGAGCGCCGCGCACAGGCCGCCCAGCGCGAACAGGCCCACCGCGACCGCCGCCGGCGGCGCGACCTGGCGCAGCGCCAGCGCCAGCACGCCCGCCGCGGCCAGCAGACGCGGGATGACCAGGGCGTTGCGCGCCGCCGCCTCGGCGCGCGCCGCCGCCGCCATGCCCAGGAGCGGCGGCAGGGCCGCCCACCATCCCCAGGACGACCGCACCGCGGCCGCGGCCGCGCACCCGCCGCCGGCGGCCGCCAGCAGCGCGAGCCGTCCGGCCAGCGGCGTCCGCAAGATCTGCAAGCGGACCCGGACGGGCCAGGTGGACCGCGGAGCTCCACGGTCGCGCAGGTCGGGAATGCCCAGGCTGCCCACCAGCAGGGCCGCGGTCCCAACGAGCGGCGCCAGCCGGGGCTCCGCCACGCCGATCGCCAGGCCGAGCCCGCAGCCGAGGCCCTGGGCCATGTCGAGCCAGGAGTACGCCGCTGCGCGCCGCTCGACGGTGACCGCGTCGGCCACCGCCGCCGCGCACAGGTCCGCCAGGGCAGGCAGGGCGGCGGCCAGGGCCCCGAGCGCATCGGCGAAGCTCATCGCCGCGAAACCCTGCACCAGGAGCGACACCGCGAGGAGCGCGAACGCCACCGCTCCCCGCCGCAGCCGGGTCCCCAGCCACGCCCACAGCGGCCGCAGGAGGCGGCAAAGGGCGAACGCCAGCGCCGCCCAGGCCGGCCCGCGGTGCGCGAGCAGGCGCGCGAACCAGATCCACGCCGCCAGCTCCGCTCCTCCCGCGAGCAGGGCCAACCGCGCGGCGAATCGCGCCTCGTCCGCGAACAGGCGCGGCCGTACCGGGTGCGCCGGCTGGATGGGGAACCGAGACAGCTTCGGCCCGGTCGGAGCGAATTCCTCGGGGAGCTTCTCGCCGGGCACGCGCGCAAAGTACACCAGCCGGACCTCGCGCGGACGTCGTCAGAGCGACCCGACCCCGACCCCGACCTCGACCCCGACCCCGACCTCGACCTCAACCCCGACCCC
>DASWGQ010000013.1:0-4817 GCA_036393595.1 Myxococcales bacterium
GGCCTTCTTCCCGGGATTGGCGACGCGGCCCTTCGGCGCGGGGCGCAGGTGCGGCTCGATGGCGGCGAAGATCGCCGCGTGCTCCGCTTCGCTCAAGCCCGCGGCGATGCGGCGCCAGAGGATCCACCACGCCGCCCACACCGCCGCTTCCTTGTGGTGCGTCACACCCTGCGAGAAGAGCGTGAAGGCCTGCTGGCACCGCCAGGCGTCGAGCGGCGCGCCGAACCCGGGCCGCAGCGCGAACCCGCACAGCTGCAGGAAGAGCCGCTCGTGATCGGGGCTGCGCCTGCGCTTCTGCGCGCCGGCCCAGAGGACGCCCCACAGATCGCGATTCACCGCCAGCGTCCAGCCGGCGCGATCGCCCAGCGCCTTCTCGAGGTTTCGCCAGAGGTCCTTCACCTCGCGCCCGGCGACGGGCTGGGGCTTCTTGCCGTAGACGAGCTGCACGGCTTCCCGCGCCGGCTCGATCCCGCGAGGGAGCGCGGACACGGAGCCGCCGCGGTCTTCCGCGGCGCCGGCCTGCCGCAGCTGGAACTCGAGCTTCCAGCGCGCTCCGCCCGTGGCCTTCGAAGCGTCCGACTCCGCCACGCAGGACAGCTCGAGGGTGCCGATCTCGGTGAGCAACGAATGCAGCCGCACTTCCGCCACCCCCTCGCCCTGCACCACGGACTGGAGCGGCGGCAGCTCGGCAAGCTCGTCGTCGAGCGGAACCAGATCACCCGGCTTCTCCGGCCGGTAGCCGCTCGAGGCGAAGAGCCGGAAGCGCACGGGCCGGCCCAGCGTGAGGCCGAAGTTGCGCCCTTGCACCTCCTGCTCGACTCCCTCGGGCGCCCCGCGCGGGACCACGCAGAGCGCATCGGTGCGCTCGCCCGAGGCGACGCCGACGTAGTAGGTCCGCGGGCTGCCACCGCCGATGCGCAGTCCCAGGCCGCGCCGCACCAGGCCGTAGGTGGCGGCGCCCCGCGCCACCGCCAGGTCCGGCGCGTCATTGCGCAGCCGGCGGAGCGGAGCTGACTGCCAGCTCTGCAGCACCTCGTCGAGACGCCGCGCGAGCAACCCGGCGCGGAGCGCCCCGCCGTTGTAGAGGACGGCGTCGAGCGCTGCCCCGGGCCCGAGCGCCTCGGCCACCGTGCGCTCGTGGCGGCGCAGGAACGCCGCTGCGTGGCGGGTGATGGCCGGATCGGAGGCGTACGGCAGTCCCAGCTCCGACAGGCCCGCCGCCCGCGCGCCGCGCGCGGGCAGGTCGGTCCGCGAGACGCGCGGGAGGAACCCGTCGAGGATCTGCTCCCGTGCCTCTTCGCGCGCGAGCTGCGCGGTGAGCGTGCCGCCGACGAGCCGCGAACCGTGCCCAGGGACCGCGACCGCCGTCCGGGCCGGCGCATCTTCCCCCAGGAGCCGCTCCTTGGCCGCGCGGCACGCCTGGACCAGCGCTCCCCACTGACCCGCGCCGAGCTTGACCCGGAGATCCGCCTCGGCGCGACGGGCGAGCGCGATGTCCATGTTGTCGCCGCCGAGCAGCAGGTGGTCTCCCACCGCCAGGCGGCGCAGGACGGGCTCCTCGCCCGCCCCGTCCACCGCGATCAGCGTGAAGTCCGTCGTCCCGCCTCCGATGTCGCAGACCAGGACCAGCCGCACCCCGGCCAGCTCCTGTGCGAGCGTCCCCCGGTGCACCCGGGTGAAGTCGTAGAAGGCGGCTTGCGGCTCCTCGAGCAGCGCGGGCCGAGGCAGTCCCGCGTCCACGGCGGCCCGCAGGGTGAGCGCCCGCGCGCCCTCGTCGAACGAAGCCGGGACGGTGACCACCACGTCCTGCTCCAGGAGCGGGGCCCGCGGATGCGCCGCGTCCCACGCCTCGCGCAGGTGCCGGAGGATGCGCGCGCTGGCCTCGACGGGCGAGATGCGCGCGACCTCGGGAGCGGCGCCCCAGGGGAGGATGGCCGCCGTCCGATCCACCGCCGGGTGGCAGAGCCAGCTCTTCGCCGACGCGACGTGCCGGCCCGGCACGCGCGCGCCCTGGTCCCGCGCGAACCCGCCGACCGCCGGGCCGCGATGCGCCGCGTCCCAGGGAAGCGCGAGCGCGCCCTCCGGCAGCTCGTGCGGCCCGGGCAGGTAGAGGTGAGACGGCAGGAGAGGGCGCGGGGCGACGTCTCCGGGACCGACGAGCTGCGATACCTCGAAGACGCTCACCGCCGCGCCCGGATCGCTCGCCTCGAGGTCCGCGTAGGCGAGCGCCGAGTTGGAGGTGCCCAGGTCGATGCCGACGCAGTACCGCAGCGCCATCAGCCGCCCGCCGCGGAGTCCGGCTCGCCCTCGCCGCGCACCGAAAACTCCAGCTTCCAGGCGGCGCCGGCGTGGGCCGGATCGCGCGCCACCAGCTCCAGCTCCAACGTGCCCACCTCGGTCGCGCCGGCGCGCAGGCCGACCGGCAGCACCTCGCCGGCGGCGCCTTCGCGGGCGGGCAGCTCCGCCTCGATGGCGGGCAGCTCGGCCAGCTCGTCCAAGTCGGAGACCACCGTCCCGGGCTGGTCGTCCCGGCGCGAGGACGAGGAGAAGAAGCGGAACGAGGTGCGCTCCCCCACCACGGCGCCCACCTCCAGCGCCGGCACCTCCACCGCGCTGCCTTCCTCCATGCCGAAGGGCGCCAGGCACACCGCCCGCAGCGGCGGCGCGTAGCCGGGGACCGCGGGAGCGGCGGACTCGACGCCGACGTAGTACGCCCGCGCGGTCCCGCCCCGGATGCGGATGCCGCGGCCGCGCCGCGCCAGCCCGCTGTAGGCGGCGCCCTCGGCGACGGCCAGGTCCAGGCTCCCGGAGGCGAGCCGCTTGAGCCTGGGGCCGCCCTCGGCGGCAACCCACTGCTCGACTTGCGAAGCGACGCGCTCCCGCAGCGCCGCGTCCTTGAACACGCCGCCGTTGAACAGGATCGCCGTGGGATGGATGAAGCTCGCTCCGGGCCGCTTCGGAGCGCCGCCCGCGCGCCGCAGGAACGCCGCCAGGTGGCGCGTCACCGCCGGGTCCTGCGCGTAGGGGAGCCCGAGGGTGGTGAGGCCGACGCGGCGCTGGGAGGTCGGAGCGGCGTCGACCTTCGTCTCGGGGAAGAACCCCTCCACCACGTTGCGCAGCTCGCGCCACGACAGCTCGGTGCGGATCGTTCCACCCACCAGGCCGCTGCCGCGCCCGGGGATGGCGAGCGGCACCACGTCCTTGCTCTCCAGCTCGGGGTGCTCCTTCGCCTGGCGGCAGACGTAGGTGAGCGCGGCGAACTGCCACGCATCCAGCTTGCGCTCCTCGACCCGCAGCCGTTCCTGGACGAGGTGCGCGAGCGCCAGGTCCACGTTGTCGCCGCCGAGCAGGATGTGCTCGCCCACCGCCAGCCGCGAGAGCGCGAGCCGGCCGTCCTCCTCGCCCACGGCGATCAGGCTGAAGTCGCTGGTGCCGCCGCCCACGTCGACGACCAGGATGACGTCGCCGGGGCGCACGGACTTGCGCCAGGAATCCCCCGCGGCCTGCACCCAGGCGTAGAGCGCGGCCTGCGGCTCCTCGAGGAGCGTGAGATGTGGCAGCCCGGCGTCCGCGGCCGCCTGCACCGTCAGCTCGCGCGCGACCGCGTCGAACGAAGCGGGCACGGTGAGGGTCACGGCCTGGTCGGTGAGCCTCAACCCCTCCGTCTCGTGCAGCGCGTCCCAGGCGGCGCGCAGGTGCCGCAGGATGCGGGCGCTCGCCTCGACCGGAGAAAGGCGCGGCACCTCCGGATCGGCGCCGGGGGGAAGGAGCTGCCCGCGCCGATCGACGCCCGGGTGCGACAGCCAGCTCTTCGCCGACGAGATCAGCCTTCCCGGGACCAGGGCGCCGCGGCCGCGGGCGAACTGGCCGACCACCGAATCCGGCGAGTCGCCCCAGGGGAGGTCGAACGCGCCCTTGGGGGCTTCGACCGGAGAGGGCAGGTAGACGAAGGAGGGCAAGAGCGGGCGCGGCACGACCTCGCCCGGGGCGGCGATCTGTGGCACCTCCAGCGCGAGCGCGCTGGGGAGCGGCTCTCCGGGACCGGCCGGCTCGATGGCCAGGTCCACCTCGGCCAGCGCGCTGTTGGTGGTCCCCAGATCGATCCCCACCGAGTACCGCGGCGTCACGGCAGCTCCACCTCGGCGGGCGCGAGCATCGTCGCGTCCTGCCCGGCGGGCGGAGGCGGCAGCCGCACCTCGCGCGCCTTCCACCCGTGGTGGCGGAGCGTGCCGGTGAACGGCGGGTTGCCGACCACGTTCCCGGTGAGGCGGACCGCGCCGGGATCGAAGCCCGGCGGCACCTGCACCTGCGCGCCCTCGGCCTCGGCGCGGACCGGCTCCAGGGCAAGCGCGCTGCGCAGGACCTTCCGGCAGCCCGCGTGTACGGTCCGGGCCGCGGCGCCCACCTCGGCGTCGCTGTACTTCGCGACGTCCTCCTCGCAGAAGTCGAGGAGCCGGCCTTCGCGCTGCAGCAGGGCGACGAGGTGCAGCGTGCCGTCCGGGCGCGCCCCGGCGAGCGCGGGCCCCTGCGGAGCCGCCTCGAGCTCCTGCCGCAGCGCCGCCACCCGAGCCGCGAGGCGGGGGTCGAAGATCACGCGGAAGAAGCAGGCGACCGCGAGCCACAGGCGTGGGAAGAAAGGAGGAGTGGTGTCACGCATCGATCGGAGCTCCGCAGCAGCGCAGAAGCGAGCAGGCGCAGGGCGCGTCGGCGCAGAGGAGGGCGAGGCGCTTCATGGGGCGTAGCGTAACCATCCAGCGGGCGCGGTCGAGCCGTTCAGGGCGAAAAGCTCGCACCGCGGAGGACGCAGAGGCCGCAGG
>DASWGQ010000014.1:0-12203 GCA_036393595.1 Myxococcales bacterium
CGTCGTCGAGCACGAGGTGCATGCCCATCGCCTCGGGCACCACCAGGATGTCGCTGAAGAGGATGGCGGCGTCCACCCCGAGGATGTCCACCGGCTGCAGCGTCACCTCGGCCGCCAGCTCCGGCGTCTTGCACAAGGTCAGGAACGGCACCTTGGCCCGCACCGCCCTGTACTCCGGCAGATACCTCCCCGCCTGTCTCATGAACCACACCGGCGTGGCATCGACCGGCTCCCCGCGACACGCCTTCAGGAACCTGTCCTCCCTGCCCATACCCGGCTCTCTAGCACGATGTTGGAAAAACAATTGCACCACGGAGCACACGGAGCCCACGGAGATTCGGTTGTCTCGCCGAATCGATCACGCGCGCACGATCGAAACAACTGGCGATCTCCGTGCTCTCCGTGTGCTCCGTGGTGCAATCTGTTTGTCAGGTCAGGAGCGGCGGGCGACTTGTTGGAGCTCGAGGACGGGGTCGCCGTTCTTGAAGACGCGGACGGTGCCGGAGGACTGGGAGACGCTGATGGAGATGGCTCGCGTCTCCACGGTGACCGCCGCCGCCGCGGCGTGGCGGGCGCCCAGCCCGAGGGGCAGCTCGACATCCTTGCGATCCGACACCGCGCTCGCCTGCAGATAGCGGCCCGCGGCGAGCACCACGCCGTCTTCGCGGATCACGAACGCGCCGTCCAGCACCGCGAAGTTCTTCACCGCCTCGCGGATGCTGGGGTCGAGCACGTTGCGCTCCGCCTCGGAGATGCCCTGGAACGGGTTGATGGTGAGCTGCTTGCTCTGCTCCATCACCACCGTCGAGTCCCCCAGCACGAAGATGGTCCCGATGGGGTGCCCCTCGAATCCCTCGTGGCCGATGGCCATCGCCAGCGAGACCAGCGCCTCCACCACCTGGGGGTTGAACTCGGCCCCGAGCCCGATGGTATCGATGGCCGCCTTCTCCTCGAACCCGCGCCCGATCTGCAGCCGGATGAGCGTGTCCGGCATGCGCGCGCCGCTGCGCCCGGTGAGGCACAGCACGTTCTCGCCGTCGGCCAGCACGTTGGCGGTCATGGCCGCGACCAGGGCGACCTTCACCTTCTCGACGCGCGAATAGTCGTAGGGTGGCACGGTGACGCACACGTACCCCTGCCGCCGCAGGGACTGCGCCAGGCGGTCCTCGGTGACCGCGTAGACGAGCTTCTTCTTCAGCGGCCGGCCGCGCAGGTGCTCGGCGGAGAGGGGCACGTCGGAGACCAGCAACAGCCGGTCCACCTCCGCCTTCGCCGCCAGCGAGAGCACGGTCCGGAGGAACTCGCGGTCGAGCTTGGAATCGGCCATGCGCGGCTTGACTCGACTCTATCGTGTCCATAGACTTCCGCCTCTTTTTTCGGCCGGGACGATTCCTGGCGGCAGGGGCGCGAGAGATGGCCAGCAGCTCGGAAGCAGCGCAGCGGCGCGGGGGCACCAGGGTGAATCAGAAGGACCTGAAGCGCTTCAAGAAGATCCTCGAGGAGCAGAAGCGCGCCCTGCTCCAGCAGGCGCGCAAGACGCTCAGCGAGGAGGCGGCCTTCGACACGGACGACCTCCCCGACGAGATCGACCTCGCTTCTTCCGAGTACACGCAGAGCATGGTGTTCCGCCTGCGCGACCGCGAGAAGTTCCTGCTCAAGAAGATCGATGACGCCATGGCGCGCATCGAGAACGGGACCTTCGGGATCTGCGAGATCTGCGAAGAGGAGATCTCGGTCAAGCGCCTCGAGGCCCGCCCGGTGACCACCATGTGCATCCGTTGCAAGGAAGAGCAGGAGAAGCAGGAGAAGTCCTACGGCTGAATCCTACGAGCCAATACCAGGCCGCTCCCGCCGATTGCCGGACCTGACGCGCTCAACTGCGTAGCGCCGCCCTATCGGCGGCCGCTAGGCGGACGCCCGCCGTGGAGCGATGGCGCAGCTGGCTTCCGTATACTCGGGCAGCAGCTCGCGCATGGGGTGGTCGCCGCACGCGGGGCATTCGCGGTCGCGCTCGTATTTCACCTCGCGGAAGCGCTGCTCGAGGGCGTCGTAGAGGAGCAGCCGCCCGACCAGCGGCTCACCCTGGCCGAGGATCAACTTCACGCCTTCGACCGCCTGGATGAGCCCGATCACGCCGGGCAGGACGCCCAGCACGCCGGCTTCCTGGCACGACGGCGCCAGCTCCGGCGGCGGCGGCTCGGGGAACAGGCACCGGTAGCAGGGGCGCCCGCCGCCCGGGATGAACGTGGTGGCCTGGCCGTCGAAGCGGAAGATCGACCCGTGCACGTTGGGCTTGCCCAGGAGCACGCACGCGTCGTTCACCAGGTAGCGGGTGCCGAAGTTGTCGCTGCCGTCGATGATCAGGTCGTAGGGGCGGAACAGCTCGAGCGCGTTCTCGCGGGTCAGCCGCACCCGGTGCTCGTCGACGGTGACGTCGGGGTTCAGCTTCTGGATGGTCTGGCGCGCCGACTCCGTCTTCGGCATCCCGACCCGCTCGGTGTCGTGCAGGATCTGCCGCTGGAGGTTCGACTCGTCGACCACGTCGTCGTCCACCAGGCCCAGCCGGCCCACGCCCGCCGCCGCCAGGTAGAGTGCCGCCGGCGAGCCCAGGCCTCCGGCGCCGATGAGCAGCACCTTGGACTTGAGCAGCTTCGCCTGCCCCGTCTCGCCCACCTCGGGGATGAGCAGGTGCCGGCTGTAGCGGTTGCGCTGCGCGTCGGTCAGCCGGAAGGGCACCTCGACCGGCAGCCCCGCGTCCTTCCACGCCCCGTACCCGCCGCGCAGGCTGCGCACCTTGCGGTACCCCATTTCTTGAAGGGTCTTGCCTGCGAGCAGGCTCCGCGTGCCGCCCGCGCAGTAGAGCACCACGTCGGCGTCGCGGTCGGGGAGGGTCTCCTCGATCCGCAGCTCCAGGAAGCCGCGCGGCACGAGCTTGGCGCCGGGCACGATGCCCTGGTCCGTCTCGTACTTCTCGCGCACGTCGATGAGGGCCGGCCGGTGCGCCTGGATCTCCCTGGCCAGCTCGGCCGGGGCCACTTCCGGCACCTGGGTCCGGGCGACCTTGAGCAGCTCGGTCTTCGTCTTTGCCTCTGCCATTGGAACACCTTGGGATGCGTCGGAACCGGGACGGATTCTAGCGCGACCTTCCGGCGCTCGCTCGCCCGCCTGTCCCTCGAGTCGTTGGCGCGCGCCGCCCCGCAGACTAACTTTCCAGGACGAGGGGGGAATCGGTGGGAGGGATCTGGCTCGTTCTGCATCTCGACGCGAAGAAGCGCGGGACCATCGAGCAGCAGCTCGTGGCGCTCGCGAGGCGGCTGCGGCAGGAGAGGATCCCCACCACCATGGTGTTCGCCCGCCCGCCGGCGGCCTTTCCGGGGGACGCGCTGCGCGAGGCAGGCGTGAGGCTGCGGCACCTGGACTTCGCCCGCCCGCCCTACCGCCTGGCCCGGGAGCTGTGGTCGTGGATGCGCGTCGAGCGGCCCGGCATCGCCCACTTCCACTTCATCGATCCGTACTCGCCCCTGGTCGTGGCCGCGGGGCTCGCCGGCGCGCGCGTGCTCATCCACGACCACCTGGCGCTCTCCCGCGGAGACCCCTTGCGCGCCGCCTGGAAACGCCTCCGCTCCCTGCTCCTGAACGGCCTCTTCGACGAGCGCGTCGCCGTGTCGTCGTTCGTCGCGCGCACCATCCGAGAGGTCCACGGGGTCCCTGCCGCGCGCGTTTCCGTGGTCGACAACGCCATCGACGCCGCGCGGTTCGAGGGCGCCGACGGGCGCGGCGTCCGCGAGGAGCTGCGCCTGGGAGACGCTCCGCTGATCGTCTCCGTCGCCCGCCTCGATCACGAGAAGGGCGGGGAGTGGCTGCTGCGCGCGCTTCCCCAGGTCGGCCGGGGCGCGCACCTCGCCATGGTCGGGGAGGGCCCTCGACTCGGCGACTGGCGCGCGCTGTGCGCCAGCCTGGGGGTGGCGTCGCGCGTCCACTTCCTCGGTTTGCGCCTCGACGTGGAGGAGATCCTCGCGGCGGCGTCGGTCGTGGTCGCCCCGTCCGTCTGCGACGAGGGATTCGGGCTCGCGGCGCTCGAGGGAATGGCCGCCGGCCGGCCGGTGGTGGTGACCGATTCCGGGCCGATGCCGGAGATCGTGGAAGGCGCCGGGCAGGTGGTCCCCAAGCGGGATGCCCGGGCGCTGGCGGCCGGCATCGATGGCCTGCTGCGCAACGACGTGCTCGCGCGCAAGCTCGGCGAAGCTGGACGCCTGCGCGCGCGCACCGTGTACGGCATGGACCGCTACCTCGAGCAGCTCATGTCGGTCTACCGGCGCCATCTGCTCCCGAGCGTCGGCGGCCGGCGCGCGGCCTGAACGGTCCGCCGCGGTTCAGGCAGCCAGCGAGGTGGGCCCCGGGACCGCCGGGCGCTTGCGGGGAATCCACTCGCGCACCGGCGGCAGCTCGCCCGTCGCGCGCAGCGCGGCCAGGTAGGCGAGCCCCGTCGCGGCCCCGCAGAGGACCAGGCGCAGGAGGACCGGACCTTGCGCCAGGCGGAGCACCACCGCGCCGACGGGCGCCGCCACCGCCGCCGCCAGCGCCTGCATCGAGAGCGTGCGCCAGGGCAAGAGGTAGCGCATCCCGCCGAGGAGGTGGCCGGCGCGCAGCAGCAGGATCCCGCGCGTGGCCGCTTCGGCGGCCACCCAGCCGCCCATCGCGCCGCGCAGCCCGTAGAGGTGGAAGCCGGCGACCACCATCGGCACCGTCAAGGCGAGCTTCACCACCGAGACCGCCAGCACGAAGCGGTTCTGCGCCCGCGCGCGCATCACGCCGTCGAGCGGCAGCGCGGCGAGCGGGATGGCGAAGATGGCGAGCCGGAAGATCGGCACCGAGTCGCGGTACCGCTCGGTGAAGAGGAAGGTGAGCAGCGCGGGCCCGCAGACGTAGAGCAGGGCCATCATGGGAATGAAGACGAAGGCGAGCCTGGCCACGGCCTCGCGGAACAGGCGCGCGGGTCCCTCGGCCACGCCGTCGCGGTCGTGCTCGGCGATGCCAAGCTGCAGGATCTCCGACACCGGAGTGTAGAGCATGTCCACGATGGGCAGCTGGAAGCAGCCGACCGCGTAGATCGCGAACACGGCCGCGGTCACGCTCGCCGCCACGAAGTACTGGTGGAACTGCTGCTGCGGGATGATGATGGCGAAGGCGAGCCCGAAGGGCAGCGCGTAGGCGAGCTGCCGCTTGAGGTCCTCGCGCGAGACGTGCAGGCCGTGCTCGCGCAGCACCATCACCCAGCAGGCGACGGCGCGGAACCCGGTGCCGGCGACGATGCCGGCCAGCGCGCCCGTCAGCGAGCGGGTGATGAGCGCCCCGGCGACGATCCCGATCGCCTGCGTCACCTCGTAGCCGAAGCGCAGCACCGCCGCGAGCTTGATGCGCCCTTGGGACATCGGGATGGAGTCCATGGTGCTGCCGGACAGGAACAGCGCGCTGAAGAGCGCCACCCAGCACATCTGGCCGGCCAGCTCCGGCTTGTGCATGCGCAGGGCGATGCCCGGGCCGAATACGTAGAGGAGCGTCCCCGCGCAGACGCCCAGCGACGTCGTGACGAGCAGCGCGTGCGAAATGAAGTAGCGGCGGCGCTCCGGCTCGCGCGGGACGAAGTAGATCAAGCTGGGCGTCAGCCCCATGGGGAGCACCACGCCCAGCGTCGTGCACCACAGCCAGGCCAGCTTGAAGGTGCCGTAGGAAGCGGGCACCAGGATGCGGGCCAGGACCAGCGGAGTGGAGAAGGTGACGACCGCGATCGCCAGGCGGGCGATCATCAGCGGCCCCGCGCGCCTCAAGATCGATGCCTGGCCGGTCAACGTCCCCCCCGGCGCCGATGGTGGGCAGTGCGGGCGCGTTCGGCAACGGGCAGGGCGGCACCCACTGTCGCAAAAAGAAAGGCCGGGGCCCCTGGAGCCCCGGCCTCGGATCCGACGGACGGCCTGCTTACTCCGCGCTGCGGCGGCGGCGCAGGAACAGAAGGCCGAAGAGCGGCAGCACGAGCCACGCGCTCTGCGGCCCCGAGCTGGAGCAGCCGCCGCCGGGGAACGCGCCGACCTCGAAGCCGATCGGCGGGACCGCGCCGGTGCCGCCGGAGCCGGAGCTCGTCTCCCCGGTGGTCTCCTGCGCCGGAGACGAGTCCTTCCCCATGGCGTGCAGGATCATCTGCGCCAGCTGCGAGCGCGCCGAGTCCAGCGCCGCCGGGCTGGTCGTCGACTGGTACGTCGTCGGGTACACGCCCTTGGCGATCTGCTTGGCCTGGTCGCCCAGCCCGAGCTGCCGGGCCATGGCGAGCAGCTCGTAGTCCTCCATGCCGTCGCGGATCATCTTCATGCGGAAGGATTCCACCGGGATCTCGGTCTGCCCGCCGATCTTGCCGCTGGTGCCCGGGTAGAAGAGCGTCCCATCGCCGGCGCCGCCGAAGTTGATCTGGTTCACCCACGGGTCGCCGCTGAAGTACGCCTGCGTGGTCTCGTAGTAGAGCTCGCCGGAGATGTCGTAGCTGAAGCTCATCCACTCCATCGCGCGGTTGCGGGTGGCGTCGCTGTCGATGGCGTACGTCGGCCAGCCCGACCCGCCGCTGTAGTCGTAGCCGGGGCCCACGCCCGAGCAGCCGAAGCTCATGCAGCTCTGGTACCACCACACGGTGGCGCCGTACTTGGAGCGCTGCGAGCCCGCGTGGCCGGTGCCCGGCCGGTCCTCCATGAAGTTCACCACGGGGACGAAGAGGTCGATGCCGCTGATGCCGTGCGCCGCGGCCTCCGCGCTGGTGGTGGTGACCAGGGTGGGCAGGTCGGGATCGGCCGCGCGCGAGTTGGCGATGCGGCCGTCGATGTCGCTCCACTGGCAGGTCATCGGCGGCTCGTCGCAGATGTAGTTGAAGAGCGCCTTGGTCCAGCCCTTCGCCTTGAAGTGATCGGACCACGCCTCCACCACGTTCGTCCGGGTGCCGTCGCCCACGATCTGCACCGCGGTGAGCTTGGCTCCCGAAAGGCGCGTGTTGGCCGTGCCGTCGAGGAAGGGGCCCGCGTACGCGTCGTAGTCGCCCCAGCCGCCGCTGCCGTCCTGCTTGATGGGAGAGCTCACCACCGGAATCGTGATGCTGATGCGGTTGTCCAGCGCCGCCTGCAGGTAGCGCGCGCGGAGCTTCTGCTCGGCGTCGTAGTTGCTGCAGCCGCCGTCGCCGTGCCCCATGCAGGGGCCGTTCCAGGTCATGCCGAAGGCGCTGCGCAGGGAGGCGGTGGACGGCAGGGCGAAGTCCCACACCGTGAGCGTCACCGGCACCTGCGCGGCCGCGCCGCCGGTCACGTTCAGCGTGCCCTGGTAGACGCCCGCCGCCGCGTCGGCCGGTACGTGGATGTCGACCAGCACCGCGCGGCTCTCGCCCGCCGGCACGTCGAAGGGGAACGCGTTGCGCTTCTCGCCGACGATCGGATCGACGTCGGGCACCAGCGCGTCGGGCCACACGCCCGCGGCGCCGTCGCCGCCGGTCTGCTGCGGCACGTTGATGAGCGCCTCCCGGTAGAGCGTCACGTTGCGCCCGCTGATGCTGTGGCCCTTGCCGTCGCCGAGCCCCTCGAGGCTCATCGACACGCCCGTTGCGGGACCGGTCACCACGACCTGGAAGGACTCGAACTCGTTCCGCGCGGCCGCGATCACGGCGGTGGCGGCGGCGGTGCCCTGCGGCGCCTGCGCCTGGGGCCGGACCTTCACCGCGGCGGGGGCCGTCCAGACCTGGGCTGCTTCCGAAGCGCTGCCTGCGAGGAAGGCGACTGCGGCGGCGGCGAGCTGGGAAAGCTTCATTGGTGCGTCTCCTTGGTTGGCTGCTTCCCGGAACGGCGGGTGCTTTCCGTTCAGGTCGGCCAACGAAGAGGACGTGCCGCCTCTTCCCTCCTTGGTGTCCGGCAGTAGGGGGTCTTCTGGGCGTGTATCGGGTGGACGGGGGCAAAGGTCCCCGCTCGGACCACGTCCGCGCACACGCGCCCCCGCAGGGCCCAGATGCGGCGGATCGCCGGCTGGGAATGCTTTACGCGAGAATCGGCGTTCTACGGGCTGCGCAGGCGCCGGAACCCCGCCGAACGGGCGGGGAGGCAGGCGCCTCCCGGCTCGCTGGCCGACCGCAGGAAGCGCCCCACCGAGGCGCCCCTCTACAGGCGCAGCGGCGCATTTTCCCCCGGCCACTCCACGTGCGGCGGGCCCCTGCCGCTGGACGCCCCGCGGAACCGTCGACTGAGAGACAGGCAGGGCGGCCGGCTTCTCGCCCGGCGAGGCGTGCTTATGTTCGGGCGGTGCGCAGGGCCGCCGTCGCGGCCCCTGGAGGGGCGTGGTGCAAGCGAGCTTCTCGGGACCCGTGAACCTCTCGCAGCCCGCGCGCGACTGGCAGGCGCGGCGCATCGGCCAGGTCGCCTTCGCCGCGACGGCGCTCTTCCTCGCGCAGCTCTACCTCGCGCCCGCGCAGTGGTTCCCCGTGACCGAGCCGTTGCGGCTCGCGCTGGTGCTCTCCGGGATCGCGCTCGCCGCCATCGCCCTGCACCGGCTGATCACCAACAAGCCGCTCTGGCTGGGATGGCGCGGCGCGCTGCTGGCGGTCTACTGCGGGGCCGCGCTGCTCTCTCCCAGCTGGTCCATCGACCGGGCGCTGTCGGTGTCCGGCGCGCTCGAGGTGGCCAAGCACTTCCTCTTCTTCACCGCGGTGGTGAACACGGTCACCACCCCCCGGCGCATCCGGATCGCGATGCTCGTCTACGCGGCCGCGTCCATCGTTCCCGGCTGGGGCACCTTCTGGAACTGGTGGCACGACGAGCTGCTCGTGGAAGGCTTCCGCGGCCGCTGGCTCGGCGTCATGGCCGACCCGAACCACGACTGCATGGCGCTCGTCGGGGCGGTGCCGATCTTGCTCTACTTCGCCGCGCACGGGTCGGGGCTGTGGCGCCGGATTGTCGGCGCCGGCGGCGTAACCGCGGTGCTGATGGGCATCGTCGCGACGCACTCGCGCGGCGGATCGCTGGGCCTGCTCACCGCGGTGCTGGTCTGGGGGATGATGTCGAAGCGCAAGGCGCTCGCGGGCGCGCTCACGCTGGTCGCCGCGGCGGGCGTGCTGCTCTTCGCGCCCAGCACCTTCTGGCAGCGCAACGAGACGATCTCCCAGTTCGAAGAGGACGTCTCGGTGCAGGGGCGCCTGCAGGCGTGGCAGGTCGCGGCGCGCATCTTCAAGGAGCGGCCGCTGCTCGGCGTGGGGGAGTCGGCGTTCCTCACCGCGTGGAAGCAGTACGCGCCGATCGACGATGCGGTCGAGCACCCGTACGTCGCGCACAACCTCGAGCTGGAGGTGCTCGGGCAGCTCGGGATCGTGGGTCTCTTCGGGATGCTGGGGTTCATCGCCTGCGCGCTCTGGTCGGCCTGGCGCGCGCGCAACGGCGAGATGGCCCACGAGTCCCGCGCCCTGTTCGCGTCGCTCGTCGGGTACCTCGTCTGCCAGCAGTTCTCGGGGTACTCGCTCTCGTGGTTCCTGTACGCCCTGTGCGCTTTCGCCTCCTGCATCGATCGTTACGGCGGGCGCGGAAAGGCAGAGGTGCAGCCTACCGGGACTTACGGACCTCCCCTTCGGGCGGCGTAGGACGCAGCTTTCCAGCAGGCGAGGGGGTGGCGTGAAGGAGCCGGTGCCCGTCCTGCAGATCGTGAACCAGTTCGCCATCGGCGGGGCCGAGGGCCAGTTCGTGGCCCGGGTGCGGAGGCATCCCCGCGGGTTTCGACCCGTGGTGGCTTGCATCCACAGGAAGGGGCCGAACCTCGCGGCGGTGGAGGAGCTGGGCCTCCCCGTCGAGGAGTTCGGGCTGCGCGGCAGCCTTCTGCAGCTGAACACCGGCCACCAGGTCCTGCGGCTCGCCGCCTTCATGGCGCGGGAGGGCGTGCGGCTGGTGCACGCCAACGACTTCTACGCGAACCTCCTTGCGGTTCCCGCGGCGCGGCTGGTGGGCGCGAAGGTGATCGCCAGCCGGTTCGATCTGGGCCACTGGTATTCGCGGGCGCACCACGTGCTGGAGGCGCTCGTCTCGCGCACGGCGGACGCCGTGTACACGAACGCGGAGGCGGTGCGCGACATGTGCGTCGCGCAGGAGGGCATCCCCCCGGACCGGGTGGTAGTGGTGCACAACGGGATCGAGCTCGAGCAGTTCGACCGCGCCCGCCGCGAGCCGCTGCTCGCTCCGGTCCCGGGCCTCGGGGAGGGCGCGGACGGCAAGTCGCGGCGCCCGGCGGTCGTCATCGCGGCGAACCTCTACGCGGTGAAGGGCCACCTCGACCTGATCGAAGCCGTCGAGATCGTGCGTCGCGCGGTGCCGGAGGTGCTGGTGCTCTGCGCGGGCGAGGGCCCCATGCGCCCGGTGCTGGAGCAGCAGATCGGCGCCCGCGGGCTGCGCGACAACGTGGTGCTGCTCGGGCACCGCCTGGACGTGCCGGCGATCCTGCAGCGCGCCCACCTCGGGTGCCTGTGCTCCCATGCGGAAGGCCTCTCGAACGCGGTGATCGAGTCCATGGCGGCATCACTCCCGGTAGTCGCGACCGCGGTCGGCGGCAACGTCGAGCTGGTCACCGAGGCGGGCTCGCGCGCGAGCGGCCACCTGGTCCCGCCCCACCGCCCCGCCACTCTCGCCGACCGCCTGACCGGCCTGCTGCGCGATCGCGCGCGTTGCGCCGCCCTGGGCGCCGCCGGCCGTGCCCGCGTGGAAGCCGACCTGACGCTCACCGCGATGATCGAGAAGACCGGCGCGCTCTACGACCAGGCCCTCTCGTCGGCGCACGCGACCCACCGCCTGCGCGCCGCCTGACCGCGCAACTCGCCCCGGGACGAGTTGACCCACTCAGTGTATTCGAGCGTCCCGCCCGAGGGGAGGACCCCCCGGACCGCCTCTGTACAGCTCGTACATATCGGCTGGCGCCAGGTCCCCGCCGGCCCGATTCCGTTGACTTCACGGGCCCCTCACGGTACATCGCTCCGCCGCGCCGGCGCCCCAGGCCGGCTGCTCGAAGGGCTCGGGGCATTAGCTCAGCTGGGAGAGCGCCGCAATGGCATTGCGGAGGTCGACGGTTCGATCCCGTCATGCTCCACCACGAACTTGGGCTTGTACGCAAGAGGATGCAGGCGTTCCTGTTTTCGGCGACTTGGAATCTACATTCGCTTCGCTGCGACAGAGCGTTCAACAGACTATGGCCTTTCACTCTTGCGATAGAATCGACGCGCGCAGGCACCCAGTGAGCGATGGCGCTCTACGCGCTCGTGACCGGCTGTAGCCGGCCCTGCTCGAGCGGCAGCGGCTGGATGGCCTGACCTGAGGGGTCCAATGATGGACCTCGCCTTCAGCCGGCGTGCAGCCCTCGTTGCTGGCATCGTGATGCCGCTCGTCGAGACCTGGAGAAGATGGGCAGAGTGGGGTCAGCTCTCGAAGCTTCCGTCCATCCTGGACGACTTCCTGGCGGGCGGATTCTTGATCTTGGGAGCAGTGATGAGCCGCCGCGATCCAGCGAGCGGACGCACCTATCTGGCTGCCGCGTGGGGCGTCGCCACCGGGATGATGTACTACAGCTTCCTCGGTCAGCTTGTCCTTCTCGGACAACCGGATCCGTCGGGAGTCCCGCCGGCAGCGGTCGTCGCCCTCAAGGGCGTGCTCCTCACGGGTTGTGTCTTGTGCCTCGCCGGCGCCCTGAGAGTCCCATCCGACTCTAGCGCACCGCTTCCGCGAGCCCCTTGAGCGCATCGCGGACCGCGGAGTGCGCCATGACGGCGGTCGGGCTCTGCTGCAGGATGTCGCGGTAGCGGGGCGAGAACGTCTCGTCTTGCAGCAGCAGGCGCTCGACCTGGTTGCGCACCACCGCCGCTTCCTCCGGAGCCACCGGCACCTCGCGGCGCGGGTCGAGCAGCTCGTCGGCCACTGCCATCAGCTCGGACAACGGGTGCAGCCAGGCGAAATCGGGGTGGCGGATGAGCAGCTGCAACAGCTCGCCCGGCCCCTGCACGGCACCGTGCTGCCGCTCGTACGACACCTGGGTCTCCTTGGTGAGCGCGAGGTGCAGCGGGCGCAGCGCCGCGGTCAGCTTCTTGAGGCGCTCGCTCAGCTCGGCCATGGGTCCTCCCGGAGCAACCTAATTCACGGAGCCGGGCTGCGTGAGCGGGAAGG
>DASWGQ010000015.1:0-2163 GCA_036393595.1 Myxococcales bacterium
CGCCGAGAGGCGCCAGGCGCGCTTCATGGGCAGGGCGGCCCTGATGGGCTACAAGGCCGCGCTCGCCGCGCTGGCGCAGTCCCGGCTGGAGCGCCGCGACATCGCGGTCGTGACGGGGAGCGGCACCGGCGACGTCGCGACCCACATCGAGGTCCAGAAGCAGCTCGAGAGGTCCGACGGGCGGCGTCTCTCGGCCACGGTGATCCCGCGGATGATGGCCTCGACGGTCTCCGCCAACCTGGCGACGGCGCTGCGCACCACCGGGCCTTCGTTCACCGCCAGCGCAGCCTGCTCCGGCGGCGCCTACGATATCCTGCTCGCGGCGGAGCTGATCGAGCACGGTCACGTGGATGCCGCGCTCGCCGGCGGGGTCGAGGTGGCCGACGAGCATTTCCACGCCGGATTCGACGCGATGCGCGCCTTCAACGGCCAGGACAACGAGCACCCCGCGCGCGCCTCGCGACCGTACGCCGCCGACCGCGCAGGCTTCATCTTCGGCGAGGGAGCGGGCATGGTGGTCCTGGAGACGAAGGCCGACGCCGAGGCGCGCGGCGCCGAGGTGCTGGGCGTCGTCGCCGGATATGGCATGTCCTCCGACGGCACGGGCGACATGGTGTGCCCGACCGTGGAAGGCGCGCTGGCGGCCATGCAGCGCGCGCTGCGCCACGCCGGCGTGCGCGCCGAGGAGATCGACTACGTCCACACCCACGGGACCTCGACCATGGCGGGCGACGTCAGCGAGGTGCGCGCCCTGCGCCGGCTCTTCGGCGGGCGCCGCGTGCCGTACTCGTCGACCAAGGGGTATATCGGCCACACCATCTCCGCCGCGGGCGCGATCAACGCCATCTTCACGCTCTCGATGCTGCGGGGCGGCTGGATCGCGCCCTGCATCAACGCCGAGCCGCTCGATCCGGAGCTGGACGATTACCCGCCGGTGGTGCGGCCGACGGCGAGGCCGCTGCACCTGGCGCTGTCCAACTCGTTGGGGTTCGGCGGCACCAACGTGGCGCTGGTCCTGGCGCGCTCCGGCTGACCAGAAGCGCCGAGGAGGCTGGACATGGCATACACAGGTAGCTCGATGCCTGCAGCGCTTCCGAAGCTCACCATCCGCGCGCTCCGGACGCGGGCCCTGCGCGTGCCGATGCGCCGGCCTCTCGGGACGAGCGGCGGGACCATCACCCACGCGCCGCTGGTCCTCCTCGATCTCGAGACCGAGGAAGGAGTGCCGGGCCGGGCCTATCTCTTCGGCTACTCGGACCTGGGCGCGCGCACGCTCCGGCAGCTCCTGGCGGGCATCCTGGAGATGGTCCGAGGCGACGCGGTCGCGCCGGTCGCGATCGCGAAGAAGCTCGACGCCCGCTTCACGCTGATCGGCCGCGAAGGGCTCCCCGTCATCGCGATGTCGGGGCTCGACGTGGCCCTGTGGGACGCGCTGGGCCGCGCGGCGGGGCTGCCGCTGGCGCGGCTGCTCGGCGGCGAGCTCCACCCCGTGCCGGCGTACAACAGCAATGCGCTCGGCCTGGACCCGCCCGAGAAGGTCGCGGACGAGGCGCTGGAGCTCCTGGCCGAAGGATTCCACGCCATCAAGCTCCGCCTCGGACGCAAGACGCTGTGGGACGACCTCGTGGCCACCCGCGCGGTCCGCGCGAGGATCCCCACCGATGCCCTGCTGATGACCGACTTCAACCAGGCGCTCACGGTGGCGGAGGCGCTCGCGCGCGGGCGCGCGCTGGACCGGGAGCAGGTCTACTGGATCGAGGAGCCGGTCCGGCACGACGACTACGCCGGGGCGGCCCGGCTCGCGCGCGAGCTGGAGACGCCGGTCCAGATCGGCGAGAACTTCCTCGGGACGCGCGCGATGGCGGCGGCGCTCGCGGCGGGCGCGGCGGATTACGTGATGCCCGATCTGGCCCGGATCGGCGGGGTGACGGGCTGGCTGCGGGCGGCGGCGCTGGCCGACGCCGCCGGAATCGAGATGTCGTCGCACCTCTATCCCGAGGTGAGCGCGCAGCTCCTGGCGGTCACACCGTCGGCCCACTTCCTCGAGTACGTCGACTGGGCGGCGCCGGTCCTTTTGCGGCCGCTGGAAATCGCCGACGGACGGGCGCTGCCAGGCGAGGCCCCCGGCGCGGGGCTGGACTGGAACGAGGCCGCGGTGGCGCG
>DASWGQ010000016.1:0-4865 GCA_036393595.1 Myxococcales bacterium
CGCGCAGCCCGGCGATGAACCACAGGCCGACGGGGACGAGGAAGAACCAGAAGGGGCTCACGTTGCCTCCTTGAGCTGCTGCTCGAGCGGCATCACCTCGACCTCCAGCCCATGCACACCCACCACGCGGACGCGCGCGCCTTCCGGGATGGGCACCCGCGACCGCGCCGACCACAGCTCGCCGTGCACCAGCACGTGCCCGCCACCGGGACCGACAGCCTCGCGCACCTCGCCCACCTCGCCCAGGAGGCCGGGCGCGCCCGAGCGCAGCGGCTGGCTTGCGCTGCCGGTGAACTTCCACACCAGGGTGGCGCTGATCAGGCCCAGCGCCGCGCCCACCGGGATGACCACGCGCCAGCCCAGGCCGAAGTCCGGGTCGGCCCAGAAGCCACGGCCCGTGTGGCCGATGAGGAACAGCAAGCCGATCACGATGCAGACCATGCCGGCGCCGATGAACCAGCCGTGGCCGCCCACGTACATCTCAGCCACCAGCAACCCGACACCCAGGATGCACAGCGCCAGGGCGCCGACGTTGACCGGCAGCATCTGGAAGGCGACGCCGGCGATGAGCAGGCAAATGGCGCCCACCACGCCGGGGACAATGGTGCCCGGATGAAACAGCTCGAGCATGATGCCGATCACGCCCAGCAGACCGATGAGCACGGCGATCTGCGGATCGGCCAGCGCGTGCACCACGCGGTCGCGCACCGTCCACTCGACCGTGCGCAGCTCCGCGCCGGAGGTGCGCAGCCGGCGGGTCTCGCCGCCGAGGTGCACCTCGCGGCCGTCGATCTTCCGCAAGAGCTCCGGGACGTCCTCGGCGACCAGGTCGATGACCTTCTCGCGCAGGGCCTCGGTGGCGGTGATCGAGACGCTCTCGCGAACGGCCTTCTCCGCCCAGTCCACGTTGCGCGAGCGGCGCTCGGCGATGCCGTGGATGAAGGCGGCGGTGTCGTTCTCGATCTTCTTCGTCATCGCATCGAGTTCGGGGCTCTTCTCGGCCCCGCCTCGCCCGACGATGTCGACCGGGTGTGCCGCACCGATGTTGGTGGAAGGCGCCATCGCGGCGACGTGGGCCGCGAGGGTGATGAACACTCCCGCCGAGCCTGCCCGCGCGCCGGGCGGCCCGACCCACACCACCACCGGAACCTTGGCGGACAGCTCCGCCTGGACGATGTCGCGCGTGGCGGCGAGCAGCCCCCCCGGAGTGTCCATGCGGATCAGGAGCGCCTCGGCGCCCTGCGCCTCCGCGTCATGGATGGCGTCCGTCAGGTACCGCGCCGAGCCGGGGTCCACCGAGCCGGTCAGCTCGGCGTAGGCGACGAAGGAGGCGGCGGCGAGCGCGGCGATCATCGCTGGCGCTCCAGTCCCAGCTTCTTCATCACCGACTGCAGGTCGTCCCAGACCTTCACCTTCTCCTGCGGGCTGCGGAGCAGGTACGCCGGGTGGAAGGTGGGCATCACCGGGATGCCCTCGTACTCGCGCCACTGGCCGCGCAGGCGGCTGATCGGGGTCTGCTCGCGCAGCAGCGCCTGCGCGGCGAACTTGCCCAGCGTGACGATCACCTCCGGCTTCACCGAGGCGAGCTGTCCCTTGAGGAACGGCTCGCAGGCGGCCAGCTCGTCCGGCTCCGGATTGCGGTTGTTGGGCGGCCTGCACTTCACCGTGTTGCAGATGTAGACGTCCTGCCGCCGCAGGCCCATGGCCTCGATCATCTTGGTGAGCAGCTGGCCTGCCTTCCCCACGAACGGCTCGCCCTTCAGGTCCTCGTCTTCTCCCGGCGCCTCGCCGACGAACATGAGCCGCGCCTGGGGATCGCCCACGCCGAAGACGATGTTGTGCCGCCCTTTGTGCAGCTTGCAGCGGACGCATTCGCCCATTTCCGCGCGGACGCCGTCGAGCGATACGATCGAGAGCTTGGGCATCGAGGTCGGGCTCGGGGTCGAGGTCGGGGTCGAGATCGCCGCCGGGGTCGTGGGGAGCGACACCATGACGGGTCCGCCCTCCTCCGCCCAGCTCAGATAGGCGCGCAGCTCCGCCACGGCGGCCACCAGCTCTTCCTGGACTTCGGTCTCCACCCCTCGACTATAGCGGAACGCGGCGGCGAGGGCCTTCACCGCAAGCGGGCGCGGACTCGGTCCCAGATGGCGTGCGCCAGGGCCAGCTTGCTGCCCGACAGCTCGGCCCGGCCGCCGTCGCGATCCAGCACCAGCACCCGGTTGGTCTCCGAGGCGAAGCCGGCCCCTTGAGCCGACACGTCGTTGGCGACGATCAGGTCCAGGTTCTTGCGTTGCAGCTTCTCGCGGGCGTGCTCCTCGACCTGCTCCGTCTCGGCCGCGAACCCGACCAGCACCGGCGGCCGCGCCTCGCCGGCGTAGCGCGCGCCCAGGCCGGCGAGGATGTCCGGCGTCCGCACCAGGCGCAGCGTCTCCTCGCCGTCCTTCTTCTTCACCTTGTGCGGCGCGGCCTGCTTGGGGCGCTGGTCGCTCACCGCCGCGGCCATCACCACGGCGCGCGCGCCGTCCAGGGAGCGGTCCACCGCCTGCTGCAGCTCCTGCGCGCTCACGATCCGCACGCAGCGCACGCCCGAGGGCGGCGGCACCTCGGTCGGCCCGGCGATGAGCGTCACCTCCGCCCCGCGGTCGCGCGCCGCCTCGGCCAGGGCGAAGCCCATCCTGCCGCTCGACGGGTTGCTCAGGAACCGCACCGGGTCGAGCGCCTCCCGCGTCGGCCCGGCGGTGACCAACACGGGCACGCCTGCCAGATCGCGCGGCAAGAGGGCCCCCGCGGTCGCCGCGGCGATCTCCGCCGGCTCGGACATCCGCCCCGGTCCCGTGTGCGAGCGCTCCGCCATCTCTCCGACCGCGGGCCCCACCAGGCGCGCGCCGCGCTGCTGCAGCACGCGCACGTTCTCGGCCGTCGCGGGGCTCGCCCACATGCGCTCGTTCATGGCCGGCGCCAGCAGCCAGCGCGACGGGTCGATCGCCAGGAGCGTCGCGGTGACTACCTCGTCCGCGGCGCCGGCCCGGAGCCGGGCCAGCAGATCGGCCGTCGCCGGAGCCACCACCGCCAGCTCGGCCCAGTCCGCCAGCGCGATGTGCCCCGCGGCCACCTCTTGCTGCGCGTCGAAGAGGTCGGTCGACGGCGGGGTCCCCGTGAGCGCCTGGAAGGTGAGAGGCGTCACGAAGCGCTGCGCCGCCGGCGTGAGCGCGACGCGCACCTCGGCGCCGGCCTTGCCGCACAGCCGCGCCACCTCGCACGACTTGTACGCCGCGATCCCGCCGCCCACGCAGAGCAGCACGCGGCGCCCTCGGAGCGCCTCCACGGGCCGCATGATGCCCCCGAAGCGGCCTGGCCGGAAGTTCTGGTAGGTTGCGCTTCCGTGCCCCAACGCAAGCCCGCTTCTCCCGGCCTGCTCGCCGCGCAAGCCGCCCACCGCGTGGCGGTGGCCGCGCTCTACTGGGGGCCGGTGATCTTCCTCCTGGCCACCGCCGCCCTGGTGGTCGGTCTCTGGAAAGGCGTGAACCTGGGCGGGCTCATGTACCTCGCCGTGGTGTTGCTCGCCGTCTTCGGCGTCGCCTCCGGGTGGAGCCTGCAGCGGCGGCTGGGCGGGATCTCGCACGCCCTCGAGCGCGCGCAACGCACCAGCACGGTCGGGCTGCTCACCGCGGGCTTCGCCCACGAGATGAAGAACGCGCTGACCGTGATCCTCGGCTTCGCGGAGCTTTCCCGCACGCTGGGCGAGAAGGCGGGCACCGATGCGAAGGTGATGCGCCACCTGCGCGAGGTGGAGAACGAGACCCGCCGCACCGTCGCCCAGCTGCAGAGCTTCATGAGCTACTCGAGCGGCGAGCGCGGGGCGCGCATCCCGCGCGACGTCAACGAGCTGGTCCGCGACGCGCTCTCGATGGTGCGGCCGATGGCCCGCATGAAGGAGCTGCAGCTGCAGGAGGTGTCGGGCGAGCCGCCGCGGGTGGTGTGCGATCCGTTCGCCGTGCGGCAGCTCTTGCTCAACCTGCTCCTCAACGCCCTCGACTTCGCGCGCACGCGGATCCAGGTGACCACCCGCGCGGTGGACGGCCAGGCCGAGGTGGTGGTGGCCGACGACGGTCCCGGCGTGCCGCCGAAGGACCGGGAGCGCATCTTCCGGCGGTTCGTCACCACCCGCCCCGGGGGCAACGGCCTGGGCCTGTCGACCTCGCGCGAGATCGCCCAAGCGCACGGCGGCGCGCTCTCGCTCCTGGAGACGGACTCGGGAGCGACGTTCGCGGTGCGCCTGCCCGGCGCCCGCTGACCCTACTGCTGTTGCGCCAGCACAACCTGGGGCAGCGGCGACCCGTTCGCCTGCGTGGTGAGCGTGTCGTCGGTGTAGATGATGCCCGCCTTGCCGCTGCGCGGATCGATGGCGACCTCGAACAAGTCGAGCAGGTTCCGCGTCCCCGGCGCGCAGCCGATCCCGTTGGTGCAAATCACGCCGACGTGATTCGGGTGCTGCGAGACCTGCACCTGCGCGAAGCTCCCGCCCGCATCCGTGCTCTGGGCCATGTAGACGTTCCACACGGCGCTCGGGTCGTCCTTGCTCGACGCGGTGCTGCCGTAATAGACCACGTCGACGGTCCCGTTGAGCGCGGCGATCCACGGGAAGACTGCAGTGACCGCGGGCGCCACGCTCACGGCCGTCGGCGCCGACCAGGTGGCGCCGTGGTCGAACGAGCGCGACAGCGCCACGGTGTGCGCATCGGACCAGGCCGCGTAGAGCGCGCCGCTTGCCGGATCGACGGCCATCGCCGGGAAGACGTTGTTCAGCGCCGTGCCGGACGCGGTGCTGAAGACCTGAGTCGCGGTCCAGGTCTGTCCGAAGTCGG
>DASWGQ010000017.1:0-3357 GCA_036393595.1 Myxococcales bacterium
CCCGAGACCATGACTTTCGAGGTCTGCAGCGGCTGGTAGGGATCACCTCGCCGACCACGGCGTCAGCCAGTACATGGCGCCGTTCAGGTCGGCGATGGTGAGCGCGACGAACACGGCGCCCGCAGTCCCTCGCGAGAGGGACAGCTCGCGGACGCCGAGAGACAGCCCCAGGCGGTCCTGCAGGACCAGGACCGATCCTTCGGCCCCGAGGTCCACGCGCCCCGGGCCGCTCCAGTGCACGGCGGCGCGCGGCCCGAGCCCCACGCTGACGCCGCCGAGGTGCATCGTGGGGCGCACTCCGAACGTGCTCGAGACGCGGCCCGCGGACAGCTCCGCATCGACGGGCTGCACCGTGCTCAGCAGCGAGAACCGGGACCCCATGCGCAGCACGGGCTCCAACCAGGACAGGGCGAGGCCCCCGCGGGCGACGTCGAGCGCGAGCCGGTAGGGGACGGCGTGCGCGGCGACGATCGGCAGCCAGCTCCCTTGGACGAGGGGCCGGTCCGGCACCGTCGAGGGGTCGACGACGAACCGCACGCTGGACGTCTTGCTCTCGCCGCCGCGCGCCCAGAGCTCTCCGGCCCCGAGCGCGAACAGCACCTGCTCCTTCTGCGCCATGTCGGCGCGCCGCGAGGGATCCAGCTCGATGGCGAGCGTGCGATCGAGCCCCTTGCGCAGGGTGCTGGTCACCCAGCGCTGCGGGTCCGAGAGCGCGAGCTGCATCGCTGGGCCGCCGGGCTCGTATCCGGCCGCGGCGAGCCCACCCAGGAACTCGTCGAAGGTCAGCTCCGCGGCGCAGAGGGGCTCCAGGTCCAGCTCGGTGCAGGGCTGCTTGTGGGCGAAGAGGACCGAGAGGGCGATGGCCACCGGATCGCCGGGGCGCGCCGCCTGGGGAGGTCCGAGCCAGCTCCACTCGGCCGAACGCTCCAGCTGGGCAGCGCGGGCGCTGCTGCCCAGCGACGCAGCCAGCTCGGCCCGCGCCAGCGCGCGAAAGACGGCGCCCGTGCTGCGCGACTCGAGGATGCCCAGCTCGCGCCCGCCGCTTCCCAGGATGGCTCCGATGCAGCGCTGCGTCGCCTCGGCATGGGGATCGATCTGCCCGCTGCCGTCGGCGCTGCGAACCGGCAGGGGAAGCCGCGTCTGGTAGGGATCGAGGTCGTTGCAGACGGCCGCCGCCAGCTCATGCACGCCATCGTAGACCCCGGCCCCGTAGTCGAGCTCCCGCAGGGGCCGGTCGAGGAAACCGGCGAAGTTGAAGAACTGGCTGCCGGCGATCGGGCTGAAACGGCTGCTCATGAACAGGCCCCGCTCGCCGGATGCGGGCGTGACGTCGTGCCACTCCTGCTGCACGGCCGTGGTGCGCACCGCGAGCGCCTGCAGCCGGGGCCGCAGCTGGATCAGGCGCTCGAGGTGGACCGAGCGGACATCCAGGTCCGGTCGCGCGGGCCGCGGCGACCGGAGCCGCGTGACGACGGGGACGAGGACGTCGGCGGGAAAGAGCTCATTGTCGGCGCGGCGGCGAAGCTCGCCGAGCGCGGCGGACGCTTCCCGCGCTCCCTCGGCCTGGCCGTCCGCGATCGCGGCGAGCGTCTGCTCCACCAGCGCGTTGGTCACGCGGTTCGCGCTCGACACGAGCGCCGATCCACGCTGCGAGATGTCCAGCATGTCGGCGCGGAGTTGCTGGAGAACGTCGTCGGGAACGGACCCGCTCACCAGGCCCGGGAACTCATCGGCCACGTAGCCCAGGACGGCGCTGACGATCTGGACCCGCTGCGCGAGCAGCACGGCCAGGCGGGCGCGCTCTTCCGGAGGCGCCTGCCGGTTCTCCAGGATCATCTCCCTGGAACGCCGGATCGCGTTGTCGCTGGCCGACAGGAGGACCACCTGATGCACCAGTGCGGCCAGCTCGGGGGGGGACAGGCGCCGGTCCACCACAGCGCGCGCCGGCGCGTCGTCCTGCAGCGGATCGGCGCCCGGCAAGCCGCGCACCGCCCCGGCACACACCTGGTGCGTGGCGAGCGCCTGCGGCGTGGGGCCGGCGGTGGCGATGCGCAAGAGGCAGCTCTGCAGCACGCGCCCCAGCCGGATCCGCTCGGCGATCGATCCCGAGAACGCGGCCGGCGCAGGCATCTTGGCGGCGGGCTCATCGAGGCTGGTGAGCTGCGAAAGCAGTGCGCCGTAGTCGGTGAGAGCGAGCGCCATCTGCGTCAAGAGATTCCGGCTGGTGCGGTTCCAGTGCCTGGCTTCGACGGTGCGCGACAGCTCCCGGTTGCGGGCGGTGGCGACCAGATCGGTGGTCAGCCGCAGCACGCCCGTGGCGCCCTGCCCGGTTCCCGCCGCGGCTTGCGGCGGATCCGGCGGCCGCAGCCGGCGCACGTCCGGATCGATGAACACGTAGGTGACGGGGTGGAAGAGGCGCGGCCGTACCGATGCTTCGGCCTGCTCGATGGCGAGGCCGACGGGGGCGTTGTCGAACACGCCGCCGTCGACGAAGCGGCGGCGGCACACCCGCAGGTCGCTCCCTGCCTGTAGCATCGATTGGGCCGCGCAGCTCTTGCCGCCGCTGGGATGGGCGGGATCGGGTCCAGGGCAGGTCGCGGACGCGGGCACCTCGTCGTCCTCGCAGGACGCAGCGCACTCGCAGAGCGTCCGCGGGCCGAAGGCGAGGGGAAACGCGGCGGAGGCGAGCAGCGCCTGCATCACGCTCTCCGGATCGAGGTATGGCCCCAGAGGGTCCGGCACCTCGGCGAGCGCGAGAACGCTCTCGGTGGCGTCGCGGTCGGGCAGGTGCTGCCGGCGCATGCGGACGCGCCCTGCCCCGTCCACCTCGAGCACCATGGGCAGTACCGCTCGCTGGGAGCTGGCACGCAGGCCGGCGGCCTCGCGCTGTTCCGGACGCGCCCGCGTCAGCGTGATCCCGACCGGAAGGGCACACCCGGGCCGGAAGCGCAGCGTTCCGGGGTTGAACACCTCCCTGCGCACGTCGGCGATCAAGGGCCCGAGCGCGGCGCTGGCGAGGACGCCGTCGTCCGGCCTGTACGCGGCGGGATCGTCGGGGAGGAGCCCATCGAGCGAGACGCCCAGCCAGGCATCCCGGAGCAGGTTTCCGTCCACCGAGGCGTTGCGGGTCGAGTCGTCCGCCTCGCACCAGAGCACGGCGGCAAGGAGCGCGTTGATGCTCCCGGCCGAGGCGCCAGTGACCGCCACCAGGTTCGGGCGGCGCGAGGGCAGGAGCGCGCGGGGATCGTTGAATTCGCGCTCGCGCAGGCGCAGGAACCGCACCACCGCCCAGTTCAGCCCCGCCTCGTACGAGCCGAGGCTCACGCCGCCGCTGATGGTGAGCGCGAACTGGTCCTC
>DASWGQ010000018.1:0-1811 GCA_036393595.1 Myxococcales bacterium
CCGGCGCGGCGCAGGCGGCCCTTCTTCGGCGCCGGCGGCTGCTCGAGACCCTGCGCGAGCGAGCGTCGCGCGCGGAAGATCAGCGTCTCCACCGCAGACTGCGAGAGATCGAGTTCCTCTGAAATCTCGCGGTAGGAAAGCCCCTGCCACTCGCGCAGCAGGATCGCACGGCGCTGGTTCTCCGGCATCGCGCCCAGCGCGTCCTCGAGCCCGATCAGCTCATCGGAGCGCCGGTTGTGCTGTGACGGGACGATCTCCTGCAGCACCTCGAAGTCGTTCGGGCTCTCCACCCGGCCGCGGCGCCACGAGGAGCGGCGGCGCGAGAGGCACACGTTCTCCGCGATCTTGAACAGCCACGCCTGCTCCGCTTCGGGCACGATCCCACGCTTCAAGCCGCGGAAGGCGTTCATGAACGTCGTCTGGACGGCGTCCTCCGCCTCCTCACGCGAGCTCAGCTGGTGAACGCAGTAGTTGTAGATCTGGCGCGAGTAGCGCTCGTACAGCGCACGTGTAGCGTCCGCCTCGGGTGCGACGATGGGCCCGGGATCGACTCCGGTTGCACGACCTATGCTGGGTACTGCGGCCAGTGCCTACTCTCCCCTGGGCGTGGAAGGACGCGGCCGTCTCAGTGTGAGTCTGTTTCCCGTAAGAAGCAAGAGGCTTTTCTCCGTCTTTACAAATAGGGTTACGTACTTACAAATAGGATTTTACGCGGGCGCGAGAGCGCCCCGGAGCTCTCTCCGCAGCCGCACGAACAGGGCTTCCAGGGCCAATTGGGGCGCGATGTTGAACTCCTCGAAGGCCCGCCACGTCTCGCGCACGTGCTCGCACGCCCGTTCGGCCCCGGGAATCCGATCCACGGAGGCGTCTGCCGCCAACTGCTCGAGCTTGTCGGCGTGGACGACCGCGGCCTCGGCGCCCGCGGCGACGGCGATCAGGTCGCGGTACCACCAGGCGAGCTCCTCCAACGAGGCCAGCAGCTCGTCGCGCTCCCCCCGCCGCTGAGCCCGGCGTACCCGCTGGTCGGTCTCGCGGGCGGGGAGATCCAGCGCCTCCGCAACCTCCTCGGCCTCGGTCTTCGCGACCGAGCCGCGCTCGCGGATCCCTTCGAGCAACGTCCGCGCCGCCTCGCCCGCATCGAACTCGTCGGCGTAGACGCTGCGGGCGACCGCGAGCAGCGTCTCACGCCGCTGCCTCGCGTCGGGGTCGAGCAGGCGCTCCCCGCGGTCCAGCCGGCCGCCCGAGAGCCGCGCGATCGCAGCGACCTCCTCGCCGTCGAGGCCGGGTGCCCGCTCGAGCAGCTCCGCGCGCACCGCGGCCTCGCTGAGCCGACGGAACGGGATCATCTGGCAGCGCGAGCGGATCGTCTCCGGCAGGGGCCCGATGTCATTGGCGACGAGGACGATCACCGCGTACGCCGGCGGCTCCTCGAGGTCTTTGAGGAGGGCGTCCGCAGCGGCTTCATTCATCGTGTCCGCCTCCAGCACCACGTAGACGCGCCGCGCCGCCTCGAACGGACGCATGTGCAGATCGCGGCGGAGCGCACGGATCTCGTCGATCAGCACCTGGTCGCCGACGGGCTCGAGCACGTACAGGTCGGGGTGCGTCCCCCGCTCCACGCGCCCCGCGTCACCGATCAGCTCGCCGGCGAACGCGGTCGCGGCGCGCCGCTTGCCGACGCCCGGCGGGCCGTGGAAGAGATACGCGTGCGCGGGGCCGTCGGCAAGCGCCGCCGCCAGGAGGCGCTTCGCTTCCTCCTGCTCAGGAAAGCTGTCGAAGCTCATCGCGGACGATTCTCGCTAGCTCTGCGG
>DASWGQ010000019.1:0-4775 GCA_036393595.1 Myxococcales bacterium
CGTCATCGGCGTTTCTCCTCGCAGGGTCGTGAAAGGAGAAACGCCGATGACGGAGATGCCGAAATTGCCACACCATAAGCTGATCGCGTTCGGGGTCGCGAGGGACCTGCTGCTCGCGGTCCGGGCGGCGCAGGTGAGGGACGCGAAGCTTCGGGACGAGGCGCTGCGCCCTGCGAAGAGCGCTTGCCTCAACTGTGCGGAGGGGGCAGGCCGTGTTTCGTTGGCCGACAAGGCTCGGGCGTTCACGATCGCTCGCGGGGAAGCGTGCGAAGCAGCAGCTGCCGTGGAGGTCGCTGCTCTCCGTGGTGACGCTTCCTCAGAAGACGCCCAGCGGGTGGGCCGACTGGCCCACCAACTCGTCGCCATGCTGACGGCGCTCATCCGGCGCGGAGCTTCGAGAGCATCCGCTTGAAGCGGAGCCCCAGGTGCTGGATGCGGGTTGCGGCCACCGCGTCCAGCGCCCCGATTCCGGCAGCGAGGTCCACGGCGGCCATGGTCTCGTGCAGGGAGTTGTTCGACTCAGTGAAGTACTTCCGCCGCATCCCGGGCCCGTCGTTGGGCAGCCCTTCCGAGAGCGTCAGGAAGGCACTGATCGAGGCTCGACCTGCCTGATCGCGAAGCTCGGTGTGGCGGATCTGCGCCTCCCGCACGGCGATGGCGAGTTCGCGCGCCACCCGGTAGACGTCGAGTTGTTGAAACGGCAAGAGAGCGCTGTCGTTCGTCATTTTCGACCTCCTCACCCGAAGGGCGCGCAAGCGGGAGGTCGAAAATGACGAACGGCAGCGCGTGCCAACCACGGCGAGGTCGTGGCCGGGGTCGAGGTCGAGGTCGTGGTCGGGGTCGTGGTCGTGGTCGGGGTCGAGGTCGTGGTCGAGGTCGTGGTCGAGCTCCGAGGTGCTCCGGAGCCGGCCGGCCGAGTCGCCGGCCGGTCGATCGCCGGGCGGGGTTTCCCCCGTCCCTTCCTGGATGCGATACAAGGGCGGCCATTTCCGGAGGTGCACCTTGGGGCTGGGCAAGGACTTCCGCCTGCCGCTCGACGCGCGTCCCGTGCGCTACGCCGCGCACCTCGCCCCGGACCTCGAGGCCGGCACGTTCGAAGGGCGGCTCGAGCTGGAAGTGCGCCTCACCAGGCCCCGGCGCGAGCTGATCCTCCACGCGCTCGAGCTGAACGTCGAGAGGGCGCGCGTGCGTGCCGGGGGCAAGACGGTCCGCGCCGCGCGCATCGAGCCGGACGCGGAGAGCGAGACCGTCACCCTCCATTTCGACGAGGAGATCCCCGCGGGCCCGGCGGTGGTCGACCTCGCCTGGCGCGGCAAGTTCTCCCCCGGCCTGCGCGGCCTCTACCGCGCCGGCACGGTGGCCGTGACCCAGTTCGAGGCCGCCGACGCGCGCCGCGTCTTCCCTTGCTTCGACGAGCCCGCCTTCAAGGCGCGCTGGAACCTCCAGCTTCTCCAGATCCCTCCGGGCGCGGCCGCCATCTCCAACGGCCGCATCGCCAAGGACGAGCCCGGGGAGGGCGGGCGGCGCACGGTTTCCTTCACCGAGACGCCGCCGCTCTCCAGCTACCTGATCGCCGTCTGCGTGGGCGACCTCGCCGCGAGCGACCCCGCCACGATCCGCGGCGTGCCCATCCGCACCTGGGCCGTCCCACCCAAGCGGCACCTCACCGGTTTCGCGCAGGAGTGCGCCTCGGCGGTGCTGCCGCTCCTCGAGGACTACTTCGGCCAGCCGTACGCCTACGGCAAGCTGGACCAGATCGGCGTCCCGGACTTCGAGGCGGGCGCGATGGAGAACGCGGCCGCGATCACCTTCCGCGAGGTGGCGCTGCTCCTCGATCCCAAGACGGCCCCGCTCAACGTGCAGAAGCGCGTCGCCGAGGTGATCACGCACGAGCTCGCCCACCAGTGGTTCGGCAACCTGGTCACGATGGTGTGGTGGGACGACCTGTGGCTCAACGAGGCGTTCGCTACCTGGATGGCCTACAAGACCGTCGACGTGTGGAAGCCGCGCTGGCGGGTATGGGCCGACTTCGAGGTGGGCAAGGGCGCGGCGCTCCACCTCGACGCGCTCAAGAGCTCGCACCCCATCCGCGCCGAGGTGAAGAACGCGCAGGAGGCCGGCGAGTCGTTCGACGCCATCACCTACGAGAAGGGCGGCGCCATCCTGCGCATGATCGAGAGCTACCTGGGCGAGGAGCGCTTCCGCGACGGCATCCGCCTCTACATGCGCAGGCACCGCGAGGCGAACGCCACCGCCGACGATCTCTGGGGCGCGCTCGACGAGTCATCGGGGCAGCCGATCCTCGAGCTGGCGAACGGCTGGATCCGGCAGGTCGGCTACCCGCTGGTGAGCGTGGCGGAGCAGGGCGGCCGCATCGTGCTGCGCCAGCGGCGCTTCTTCTCCGATCCGGAGGCGAAGGAGGAGGGTCCGCCGGCGCGTTGGCTGGTGCCGATCGTGCTCCGCTACCGCGACCGCGGCGGCGTGCGCGAGCAGCGCGAGCTGCTCCGCGGCGAGGAGCGGGCGGTCTCGCTGGACGCCCAGGGCGAACCGCTCTGGGTGCTGGCCAACGCGGGCGCGCGCGGCTTCTACCGCGCGGCCTACGAGGCGCCTCTGCTGCGGCGGCTCATCGAGGCGCTCCCCGAGCTCGAGTCCGAGGAGCGCATGAACCTGGTCTCCGACCAGTGGGCATTGGTCCGCGCCGGCGCCCTCGAGGTGGACGGGTTCCTCAGGCTGCTCGAAGGGGTGGCGCGGCGCGAGGCCGACCATTCCGTCCTCGACGAGGTCGTCTCGCGCCTCTCGTGGATCGAGTACCGCGGCGTGTCCGACGCCGACCGCCCCGCGCTGCAGTCGTGGATCCGGCGCCTCTTCGCCGCGGCGGGAGGCGAGCTGGGCTGGGATGCGCGCGAAGGCGAGGACGACGAGCGCCGGCTGCGCCGCGCGGCCGTCCTGCGCGCGCTCGCCCTGGTCGCGCGGGACCCGCAGGCGGTCGAGGAAGCGCAGGAACGGTTCCGCCGCCTGGTCGCGCCGCAGCCCCAGCCCCTGGACCCGAACCTGCTCGACGTGGTGGTCGCCGCCGCGGCGCGCACCGCGGACCGCGGGCGATTCGTCGAGCTGCGCCGGCGGGCCGAGGAGGAGCTGGACCCCGCGGCCAAGCGCCGGTTCCTCCACGCGCTCGCGATGGTGGAGCATCCCGAGCTGGTCCCGGAGGCGGTGCAGCTCTCCCTCTCCGAGGTGGTGCGCATGCAGGACTTCCCCAGCTACATGGGCACCCTGCTGGGAAACCGGGCCACGCGCGAGCCGGCCTGGGCGCTGGTGCAGGAGAGATGGGCGGACGTGCGTCGGAAGGCGGACTCGCCGATGCTGCTGCGGCGGCTGGTGGAAGCGCTCGGCGCGCTGCCCGAGCGGCGTCACCTGAAGGAAGTGGAGGCGTTTCTCGCCGCCCACCCCATCGAAGGCGCCAGGCAGGCCATCGCGCAGACGCTGGAAAGGCTGAGGATGGACGTGGCCTTGCGCGAGCGGCTGGTGCCGCAGGTGGGCGCTTTCCTGCGCGGCTGACCCGAGGCTTGCAAGCCATCTGCGAAGAGCGCACGTTGCCCTACATGCGCATCGCGACGGTCGCCGCCACGCTGCTCGCGGCCGGGCCCGTCCTCGCGGGTCGGCGCGCGTCGTTCCGCATCGGCGCCGAGGTCGTCTCCTCCGCAAGGGTCGTGACCAGCGCGGGCGCGGCCGGGCTGGGATTCGAGTCGCGGTCGTTCGGGGGAAGCGGCGCCGCGGTGCTGCTCGAGCAGCGCCGCGGCGCGCCCATGCGCCTGAGCGATGGAACGCGGCTCCCGCGAGAGGGCCAGCGTGCGCTGGTGGTGCCCGCTGCCGCCGGACGGCAGCTCGCGTTCGCGCCGGCGGCGGGCGGAGCCGAGGTGGTGGTGACGTTGTTCCCCGACGGCGCGCCGCCAGAGCGAGCTCCGTGATTCCCGCGCCAGGAAAGGCGCAGCGCCGCCGGATGAGGCGGCGGCCGTCTAGAAATTGAAGGTCACGGTGATGGTGTCGGAGTAGGTCCCGACGGCGGCATCCTGCAGGGCGAAGATTCGCCCGTACAAGGGGACGGTGACGGCATTGCCGGCCGCGACCGGGTGGCTGTCCGCCCCCACCCCCCACACGATGGTCATGGTGGCGTCGAAGTAGAGCTCGTAGTTCAGGGTGTTCGCGCCGGAGATCATCTGCCGCGGGCGATACGCTCCGTTCCCGCTGGTGCTCAGGCTGACTACCGCCGTGGTCGGCGGTGGGCAGGAGTAGGTGATGCTGCCCACCTGGGTGACGTCGGCCAGGCTGTAGACGTTGTATCCGGCCGGTCCGAACGTCAGCGAGGCGCCCAGGTTCTTGCACGAGGGCGCCGCGCTCGCCCCGGCCGCGGCCAGCACGCAGACCCCGGCGGCGATCGACGCGAAGCGCATGGGTGTAGTTTTCTCCGTCTCCGCGCCGGCCGTCAATGTTTGCGATTCCTAGTCTGCGCGCTTTGCACACAGGCGCGCAGATCCGTGCAGATCCACTTAGCAAGAGCACTGCCAAACTTTTGACATTGCGCGTTTCATGTCACATGATTTTTTACATGAAGCTGCGGTTCTCGCTGCTCGCCGCCTGCGCTTGCGCCCTCGGCGCCGGCGGAGCGATCGCCGCCACCGCGACGACCACCTTCACCGTGACCGCCTCGGTGTCGGCGAACTGCACCATCAGCGCGACCGGCATCAGCTTCACGTACGATCCGATAGGCGCCAACGCCG
>DASWGQ010000020.1:0-7944 GCA_036393595.1 Myxococcales bacterium
CCTACGTTCGCCGAACTGGAAAGGTCTCGGTAGCCCAGGTATCGAAATGAGATGGATCAGCTTCTCAAGCCGGCAGGCGACGTGGTCGCGGAGCACCGCGCGAGCGTGGCGTGGCGGATCGTGTCGGTCGTTCTCCTCGGAATTCCCGCCGCGACCTGGCTCACCGCCGCCTGGTCCGGGCCGCGCGAGAACGCCGCGCTTCTCTCCATCCCTGGCGCGGTGCTGATCGCGCTTTGCGTGCTGGTCTTCGTCCAGCAAGGCAAGGTCGGCGTCGTCCTGCGCACGGACGGCGTGGAGCGGTGGGGCCTTCGCGGCGAGCTCTGGACGCTGCGCTGGGAGGACGCGACGCAGCTTCGTTACCAGGCCACGCGCGTGCATGCCGTCGGTCTCGACCTGATGCTGCTCCTCAAGCTGTTCCCCGGCCTCGGCAAGAGCGTCAAGATCAGCTTCGTGGACGTCAACGGGAAGGGGCGCAAGCTCCCTTCGAGCCTGAAGGCCATGGACGTCCTCGCGGAGCGAGTCATCGAGCATCACACGGCGGCGCAGTTCCCGGCCCTGCGCTCGGCGCTCGACCGCGGCGAGGAAGTGCGCTTCGGCAACTCTCTGTCCCTCGACCAGGAGCAGGTCTCGGTGCGGAAGCTCTTCGGCGGCACGAAACGCTGCCTGCTCCCGGACGTGGAGAAGGTCAGCATCGACGACGGCAAGCTCAAGATCCGCCAGAGAGGCAAGACCTTCGCATTCGCCGGCTTCGCCGTGGGCAAGGTGCCGAACGCCTTTCTCTTCGTGAAGCTCTTCGAGTCGGTGCGGCCGGGCAGCGGCGCCGCCGCGCCGGCGAAGAGCGTGACGCGCGCAGGCATACGGAACGTCGGCTGAGCGTGCCAAGCGAACGCGTTCTTGCTTTCTGGGGCTTGATGTTGCTCGTAGTCCCTCTTGCGGCCGCCCGACTCGCGCGGGGCGGGAGCCGCGTGGACCGTTATTTTTTCGGAACCTGCGTACTCCTGACGTTCCTGCTGATCGGGTTTGTGCCGCGGAGGACTGTCGATCCAGCCCTGGCCACGATGGCCACGTTCGGGTTTAGCGGATTGGTGGCGCTTGTCTATCTGGTACTCTCGCCTTTCGCGCGGAGGGCAACGCCCGGCTTGCTAGCCGTGCTCGGGGTCATCGATATCGCGGGGCTTGCGGTCGTTCACTTCAGCGCGGTCACACGCCGTGGCCAATTGGGCTTCTCGGTGCTGCTGCTGGCGGTGACGATCGGAGCAGGGATGGCGACCGTCTGGGTCGTCGAGCGCACCGGGCGAAAGGGCGCCGCCGGAGTGCGCTGAATCGACGGATACGCTCGAATCGATCAGCACGCAGGTGCGCGCCGATGCGGCGGCGCTGCACTTTTCAGAGCGCGGACGTCAGTGATGCACTCAGGCGGTCACCTTGGCGGCGAGGACGTCGACTTGCTCGATCCGGGGCGGCTCGGCCAGCAATTCGGAAGCCTTGGCCATCAGCGCGGCGGCGATCTGGCCCGACAGGTGCGCCTTGCGCGCGGCGTCGTCGGGGAACGCGTCGAAGATGCCGAACTCCCGGGGCCCGAATCGCAGGGCGAACCACACCGGCGTGCGCGTCTCGGCCTGCGCAGCCGGCAGGGCGCCTTCGAGGAACTTCGCGACTTCGTTTTCCTTTCCGGACTTCGCCAGCAACCGGACCAGCAGGGCGACTCGGACCATGACGCGACCTCCCTCAGGCGAGTTGAGCCTCAGGTTCGATCGCCCGGGCGTCGACTCGGATTCGCGTTCCTCGCCCAGGACGGCGGCCCAGGCCATGTCGTCAGATCGGGCCAGCAGCCCTTGCTCGAGCTTCGCGCAGAGCTGCCTGGGGAGATTTCGCGACGTCCGCGCCGGCTGACGTACACTGTCTCCCGTGCATGGGCGAGACCAGCTGAATCTCGACCAGGCCATCGCGCGGGCCGCGCCCGCAGGCACGCTGGTCCGCCACGAGGCCGTTTCCGTCTTCCTCGAAGTGCTGCGCCTCGCCGCCGAGTCGCAGGCCGCGCCGGACGCCGCGACGACCCTGCTGGAGGAGGACGGCACCCTCACCTTGGCGAAGGGGCCCGCGACCCAGGCTCGCGATGCCGCGGAGCCCATCCGCGCCGCCTGCCGGCTGGCGACCCGGCTGTTTGGCGCGGCGAAGGTCGAGCCGCCGCTGGCGCTGGCGGGCGCCGCCGAGACCGCGCCGGAAAGGTTCCCCACCCTGCGGCACCTGCGCGACGCGTTCGAGCTGGAGCTGCTGCTGTCCGGGACGCCGCCGCCGACGCAGGTCGAGCGCCGGATGGCCATCGCCGCGCTGATGGCCAAAGCGCGGCAGCTCCGCGGAACGAGCGCCAGCCCGCCCGCGCGCCGCCCCCAGCCGGTGCCTGCCGCGCGGGACCCGTCCACCCAGGACACCGACCCCCCGGCGATTGCGGCGCGGCGTGTGCCGCCGCGCTGGGTGGCGATCGCCGTCGCGGCAGGGCTGGGGCTCGCCACGGGATTTCTCCTGGACCGCGACCGGTCCGGGCGTCCTCCCGCGGCCCCGGCCCCCTCGCCCGCCGCCTTGGTGGAGATTGCGCTCCCGCCGCCGGACGTGCGCCCGCCCGCGGTCAGCGATCCTCGCGCCGGCGCGCGCGAGCGCGTCGCCCCGGCGGCAGCCGCGCCGTCTTCGGAGGCGGCCCCCCGGCCGTTGCGGAAGCTGCGCAGGCGCACCGCCGCGGTGGCGGATGCGGGATCGGCGGCGCGCGCCAAGCTGCAGCTCGGAGACGAGGCGCTCAAGCAGGGCCGGTTCTTCGAGGCGCTGATGGTCTTCCGCGAGGCGCTGGAACACGATCCGCCGCTGGCGGCCGCCGC
Organism: Myxococcales bacterium; assembly: GCA_036393595.1. GTDB lineage: Bacteria > Myxococcota > Myxococcia > Myxococcales > 40CM-4-68-19 > VBKO01. The sequence goes on from DASWGQ010000020.1 coordinate 2,871, forward strand.
GCGCCGGCTCGGAGACGCTTACCGGGCGCACCAGGACACGGAGCTGGCGGTCGCCGCGTACGAGCGGTACCTGGAGCTGGACCCTTCGGCGCCGGACGCCGACGAGGTGCGCGCTGCCGTCGAGCAGCTGCGCTCCTCCACCCCGCTCGCGCGGTGAGGCCGAAGGCCACTTTGTTTTGTTGCGCACGCTGGATCCGCCGGGGTAGGGTGATCTGCGGTGGCGGCGCACCTCCCGAACAGACAGGCTCGCCCGACCCTCCCTCTAGAATTGCCGTCCCCGCGCGCCGCCGGCGCCGGGATCCTCTACCTGTGGTTCCCCGATCCGGGCCTGCGCGCCAGCGCGGTGCGGGTGCTGCGCGGGGCGCGCCGGAAGCTCGAGCTGTCGGCCTCCTGCGTGCGCGTCGCCCTGCGGGAGGGCGAGCTGGACGGCTGCCTGCTCGAGCTGGGCGCCGGCATCTCCCTGCCCGGCACGCGCCGCACGCGGGCGCTGTTCGTCTCCGGTCAGGAAATACCTTGCCTGGACGACTTCGGCCGGATCGCCTCGCTGCACGAGCTGCACGTCCTGGCGCAGACCGGCTGGCTCCTCGACCAACTCGAGCACGGGCGCGTCACCAGCCACTTCCATCCCATCGTGCACGCCGGCGACATCTCGCGCATCTTCGGGCACGAGGCGCTCCTGCGCGGCCTGGGGCCCGACGGCGAGCCCCTCGAGCCGCTCTCCATCCTGCAGCTCGCGCGCGAGGCGGGGCTGATGGCCGAGCTGGACCTCGCAGCCTGCAGGTCCGCCATCCGCGAGGCGGCGCTGCTCGACGCGAACGTCACCGTGTTCATCAACTTCTCGCCCGGGGTGATGGAGGACGCGGAGAGCTGCCTGCGAGCTACGGTCGCCGCGATCGACGCCGCGGGGCTGCGGCACGACCGCTTCGTCTTCGAGGTGATCGAAGCCGACCGCATCGAGGACGCCGCGCACCTCAAGCGCGTGCTCGACAGCTACCGCCGGGACGGCTTCCGCGTGGCCCTCGACGATCTGGGCGCCGGCTGGTCGACGCTCACGCTCGTACACCGGCTGCGTCCGGACTTCATCAAGCTGGATCGCGAGCTGATCCGGCAGGTGCACCGCGATCCGGTCAAGGACCTCATCGCCAGCAAGCTGCTGGAGATCGGCCGCGGCCTGGGCATCCAGACCATCGTCGAAGGAGTGGAGCACCGCGCGGAGCTGCAGTGGGCGCGGGCGCGCGGGGCCGACTTCGTGCAGGGGTTCCTGATCGCGCGGCCCGCGCCCGGCCCCGGCCGTCACCCTCCGGGATGAGCATGCACCGGCTCCTGCGCCGCCAGCTCGAGACGCACTTCGGCTCGAAAGGCGAAGCGCCGCCGCGGATGGACAAGCTCCTCCGCGAGATCGACGCGGAGTACCGCCGCGCCGACCAGGACCGCGAGGCGCTGCAGCGCTCGCTGGCGCTCCTCGCCGACCTGGCGCAGCGGCAGTCGGTCCGGACGGAGGCCGGCAGGGCGCCGGCTCCGCGGCCCGCCTTCTCGAAGTCGATGCACCGGCTGTTCGAGCAGGCCCCGTTCGGCGTGGTGGTCTGCGACACCTCCCTTCAGATCACCTCCTGGAACGCCGGCGCCGAGCGGCTGTCCGGATTCCCCTCTTCGCAGGCCATCGGCCGCGACATCGCCGCCGTCTTGTTGCCGGAGGCGGACCGGGCGGCGGGGCGCGACGAGCTGCGCGAGATGATCGCGCGGGGGGACCCGCAGCGCTGGCTCCGCTCGGGGGTCACGCGCGCGGGCGAGGAGTGGAGCTGGGAATGGACCCTGGTGCCCTTGCGCGATCGGCGGGGCACGGTCGCGGGGCTCGCGGCCCTGCTACAGGAACCGCTGGCGGGACGCGACCGTTTCGCGCTGGCGCTGGAGGCATCGGGCGACGGCGCGTGGGATTGGGACCTGCGCACCAAGCGGCTGTGGGTCTCGGACTCCTGGCGCGGCATCGCCGGAGTGGCGCAGCTGGGCGACGAGCCTTCCGCGTGGAGCGATCGGATCCACCCGGCCGACCGCGAGCACTTCGACTCGGCGTTCGCTGCCCACGTGGAAGGCCGGAGCGAACGGTTCGAGAACGAGCACCGGCTGCTCCACCGGGACGGCTCGTGGAGATGGGTGCTCGCCCGCGGCGCGGCGGTCAAGGACCGCGGCGGCAAGCCGATCCGGGTGGCCGGCTCGCTGATGGACGTCACGCAGCGCAAGGCGGTCGCCGACCGCATGCTGCACGACGCGCTCCACGACCCCCTCACCCGGCTGCCCAACCGGGCGCTGTTCCTCGACCTGGTGAAGCGCGCCTTCTCCCGGGCGCGGCGGCGCGAGGGGTACCGCTTCGCGGTGCTGTTCCTCGACCTGGACCGCTTCAAGGCGGTGAACGACGGCCTGGGCCATGCCGCGGGCGACGAGCTCCTCGTGCAGATGTCCGCGCGCCTGCACACCTGCCTGCGCGAGGGCGACACCCTGGCGCGCCAGGGAGGCGACGAGTTCACCATCCTGCTCGACGACGTGCGCGAGGCGAACGACGCAACGGTGGTCGCCGATCGGATCCACCAGGTCACGACCAAGCCGTTCGCCATCTCGGGCCACGAGGTCTTCGCCACCGCCAGCATCGGGATCGCGCTCTCCGCGCCCACCTACACGCGCCCCGAGGACCTGCTCCTCGACGCGGACACCGCCATGTACCGCGCCAAGGCGCAGGGTCGCGCGCGCACCGTGCTGTTCGACGCCACCATGCGCGAGCGCGCGCCGCAGCTGCTCGACCTGGAGGCCGACCTGCGGCGCGCGCTGGTGCGCGAGGAGTTCCGCGTGCACTACCTGCCCATCGTCGAGGTCGCGACGGGCCGCATCCAGGGGCTCGAGGCGCTCATCCGCTGGGCCCACCCGAAGCGCGGGCTGGTCTCGCCCGAGCACTTCGTGCCGTTCGCCGAGGAGACGGGGCTGATCGTCCCGATCGGGCGCTGGCTGCTCGATCAGGCGGGGCGGCAGTTCCAGGAATGCCGCCGCGTGGCGCGCGCCAACTCGCTCACGCTGAACGTGAACCTGTCCTCCAAGCAGCTCCTGCAGAACGACCTGCTCGAGCACATCGACCAGGTGCTGGAGGCGAACGATCTGCAGCCGCGCGAGCTGGTGCTGGAGCTGACCGAGAGCACCTTCCAGTTCAACGACCAGGCCGCGGCGCGGCTCGCGCAGCTGCGCGCGCGCGGCGTGCGGCTCTACATGGACGATTTCGGGACCGGTTATTCGTCGCTGAACGCGCTGTACCGGTTCCAGCTCGACTCGCTGAAGATCGACAGGTCGCTCTTCAGCGGCGGGTCGCCGAGGGGCCAGGCGCCGGAGCTGGTGCGCACCATCGTGTCGCTCGCGCGCGAGCTGGGCAAGGACGTGGTCGCGGAGGGCGTGGAGACCGCCGAGCAGTTCGGCTTCCTGCGCGAGGTGGGCTGCGGCGCCGCCCAGGGATTCTTCTTCTCGCCCCCGGTGGACGGGGCCATGGCGCGGGCGCTGCTCGAGCGCGGCGCGAGCTGGTGAGAATCTAAAGCCCCGCGCGCACCGTCCGCCAGGGTTGCGCCGGGGCGGCCGGCGCGAGCCGTTCCGCGAAGTCCGCCAGGGCTGCGTCGGCGTCAGCCACCGCCGCCCACATCGACGGCAGCGCGCCTCGGGCGCGCCAGGCGAGCAGCGCCTGCGCCAGCCGCGCGCCGATCTCGCTCAGTTCCTCGAGGGCGAACGATCCGGCCGTCCCGGCCAGCTCGTGCACCGAGTTGCGGGTCTCGCCGAACAGGGAGGCGTCGTGCGGCCGCTGCCGCAGCTGCTCCAGCGCCCACCGGAGCTGCGTCAGCCGATCGGACAGGCCCGAAGTGAACTCAACCCGGGCCGCGTAGCGCTCCTTCAACATGGGATCCCTCCCACGGACTGCGATCGGCGCGTTCACCCGGATGTTGATGTGTGCGCATGGGAGATGCGCTGCCCGCGTCAGCGCGCGCTGCGGGCGGGGGCGCGATCGACGCCGGCCTGCGGCTCCCGGCGCCAGGAGCGGAACAGGCGATCCGGACGGATCGCATCGAGAAGGGCGTGCCTGGGCGATGCGCCCGGCGGGACGCGGCGGAAGAGCAGGCTGGTGCGATCCGAGACGTTCCCGGAGTTGGCTGCGGCGAAGAACGAGACGAAGGCAGTTCCGTCCCACCCCAGCCCCTGGCACCTCGGTGTTCCCATACAGCGTGCCTCCTTGCAAAGGCCCCTGGCACGAGGGCGGGAACGTTCCGCCGGACAGGCGCGTCGGAAGCGTGCTTACCTCGGGATCGCAAGACGACAGCAGGAAGATGGCGGCGAGCAGCGCCGAGCGCCGGAGCGTCCGCGAGGCTTGCGGCGCCTGCATTCCCCTGGCTGTAGCAACGATCGCGCAGCGGGTCCACCCGCGCTGCTCGGAAGCGCTACTGCGGGAGGGCCAGCCTCAGGTTGAACGTGTAGTAGACGTCCACCGGCTTCCCCTGCGTCGTGGCTGGGCGGTAGCGCCGGCGCTCCAGCGCGCCGACCACGGACGCGTTCATGAAGGGCAGCCCCTTCAGCACGCGGCAGTTGCGCACCGACCCGTCGTGCGCGATCACGCATCGGACGGTCATCTGCCCCTGCACGCCCCGCTCGACCGCTTCCTGCGTGTACTCGGGCTCTGGGCCGGAGATCATCGCCGGACCGATCATCGTGGCTTGGTCGAACTCGACCGCGACGGGAGCTGGAGGAGGCGGCGCGGGGCGCGGCTCCGGCATCAGCTGCAAGCGGACCTTGATGCGGCGCCCGCGCACGGCCACTCCTTCCGGAGAGAAGGGCAGGAAGCCGTCGTGCTGCACCGCGAGCGCATAGGTGCCCGGGGGCAGCAGGGTCATCTCGAATGCGCCCGCGTCGTCCGTCACCGCGATCTGCTCGCCCATCAGCGCGGGGCTGCGGGCGGTGATCAGCGCTCCCGCCAAGGGAGCCTGGGTGGTCGCGTCCAGCACCACGCCCGAGATGATCCCGCTCGGCTGCGCTCCGGCGCGCGCGGCGAGGACCAGGA
>DASWGQ010000021.1:0-8351 GCA_036393595.1 Myxococcales bacterium
CGTCGCGGCGGAGATCGCCAAGGCGGGACTGCGAACGGGCGACGCCTTCCGCTTCCTGCGCACGGCGCTGGGGATGACCGACGCCGCCTTCGCCGGGCTGCTCGACGTGCCCGCCGAGTACGTCGGCTACTGGGAATCCGACAAGTGGCCCGTCGACCCGCGCGCGCTGGCGGTGCTGAGCGGGCTGGTGCTGGCGAAGTTCGAAGGCAAGCACGCCGCGCTGGACTGCATCGCGGTGCTGCGCGCTCCGCGCAAGCTGGCCCGCAAGGTCCGGCTGCACCTGAACGACGCGCTCCACCACGCCGGCAAGCTGCTCCAGTTCGGCAGCTCGGCGTTCACGCAGCCCGCGGTGGCCTGAGCGCATCCCAGAACGTCCGCGCCGTGAAAAGCGTAGCGGCGCCCGATCGGCGGACGACTAAGCGATCCGGGCGCCGCCCAGCACCGCGTCCCCGCGATAGAACACGGCGGACTGGCCGGGAGCCACGCCGACGGCGGGCTCGCGGAGCGTCACGCGAACCGAATCTCCATCGGGCTCGATCCGCGCCGGCAGAGGCCGGCCGCGGTGGCGGATCTGCACTTCGCAGGAAGCGCCGGGCTCCGGGGCGTCGGCGACCCAGGAGGCCTGCAGCGCGCGGAACGAGCTGCGGGCCACCTCCTCGCGCGGACCGACCACCACCCGCTGCCGCTCCGCGTCCAGCGAGGCGACGTAGAGCGGAAGCCTGTGGGCGACCCCCAGCCCGCGGCGCTGCCCGACGGTGAAGCGGTGGACGCCGTCGTGCTCGCCGAGGACGCGCCCCGCCGTGTCGACGATCTCTCCCCGGGCAACGGCGACCCCGTGCGCCTCGAGGAACTCGGAGACGGGCCGGCCAGCGACGAAACAGACCTCCATGCTCTCCGGCTTGTCCGCGTTGGGCAGCCCGTGGCGGCGCGCCAGCTCGCGCACCTGGGGCTTGGTCAGCTCGCCCAGCGGGAATCGCACCAGCGCCAGCTCGTCCTGGGTCAGCCCGTGCAGGAAGTAGCTCTGGTCCTTCGCCGCGTCGCGCGCGCGCAGGAGCTGCCAGGCGCTGCCCGGCCCGCGCTCGATACGCGCGTAGTGCCCGGTGACCAGCTCCTCGGCTCCGAGGCGGCGCGCCCGGTCCAGGAGCCAGTCGAACTTGACGTGCTGGTTGCAGCGCACGCAAGGGTTCGGGGTCTCGCCCCGGGCATAGGATCCGACGAAGTCGTCGATGACCTCGCTCCGGAACCGCTCCTGGGCGTCGTAGACGTAGAACCGGATGCCGAGCGCGGCCGCGGCGCGGCGCGCGTCGTACAGGTCGTCCGGCGCGCAGCACGATCGGCCCGACCGGACCGCGTGCTCCTCGCTCGAGTACAGCCGCAGCGAGATCCCGAGCACCGCATCGCTCCCGCGCCGCTCGGCGACGAGGGCGGCGGCGACCGAGGAATCGACTCCCCCGGAAAGCGCGGCGACGGTCAGCATGGGTTTTCAGTCTACCGCGCCGGCTAGGAAGTGCCGCCTTCGGGGCCCGGCTGCGCGAACAGGGGCAGCGGCGCGACGTCCTGCTTGGGGGCCTGGTTCTTCGCCGGGATCCAGAACGCTACTATCGCTCCGGAGAAATGGTGGGGCCCTTCCGGTTGCGACTTGGGCGGGCTCTCCAGCCAGATGTGGCCGCCGTGCGCCTCGACGATCTGCTTGGCGACCGGGAGGCCGAGGCCCGCCCCCGGGGCACGCTCCTCGCCCACCCGGTCGGCGTGGAAGAAAGGCTCGAACACCCGCTCTGCCTCGCCGGGCAGGAAGCCCTCGCCCTGGTCGTAGACCTCGAGGAGCAGCCTCGTCGGGTCGCTCGAGGCGCGCACCAGGATGTCGCTGCCGTGCGGGCTGAACTTGATCGCGTTGTCGATCAGGTTGGAGAGCGCCTGCCGCAGCTTGCGCACGTCTCCGAACCCCTTGTCCTGGGTCTCCACCCTTACCTCGAGGTGGATGCGGCGGCTCTTCGCCTTGCTCCGCTCCTCCTCGAACACCGGGGCGATCAGGCCGCCCACCTCGAAATCCTCGCGGTGGATGGCCTGCCCTCCCCCTTCCAGCGTGGCAAAGTCGACCAGGTTGTCGATGGTGCGCGAGAGGCGCTCCGAGGCGGTGGAGATCGACTCCAGGATCCGCTGCTGCTGGTCGGAGAGCTGGCCGGCCTTTCCCCCGCGCAGGATCTTCAGGTAGCCGACGATCGGGGTCAGCGGCGTCGCCATCTCGTGCGACAGGTTCTGCATGAACTCGTTCTTGCTGCGCGCGGCGGCCCGCAGCCGCGTGTTGGCCGCGGTCAGCTCGCGCACGGTCGCCTCCAGCCGCTCGACCAGCGACTGGCTGTACTCGCGCAGGTGCCGCCGCTCCTCGGGCCCGCGCACCTTCTCTCGCTTGCCCTTGAGGAATGCGCGCAGTTGCTGCGGGAACTTCTCCACGTCGATGGGCTTCTCGATGTAGCCATCGCACCCGATCGAGAGCGACAGCCCCCGATCCCCGTGGCTCGTCAGCACCACGATCGGGCAGCCGTCCAGCCCCTTGTAGGAGCGCAGGCGGGTGGCCGTCTCGTAGCCGTCGATGCCGGGGAGCTGGATGTCGCAGAGGATCAGGTCCGGGTGCGCGGCGATGGCCAGGTCGATGCCGGCGATGCCGTCGGAGGCCTCGAGCACGTCGAACCCGCGCGGCTCGAGCACGCTGCGCACCAGGGCCCGGCTCTCCGGGTTGTCCTCGATGTAGAGGATCCGCGGCGTGGGAGGCAGTGCTGGATCGGCCATCGATGAGCGTCCCGGAGACGGTCGCGCGGCGCGGCCGGAGCACAGATCTTCAGGAGTGGAGTTTACCACTCGCCCAGCCATCCTGGAAGACGTTCGGCCAGCCGTTCCCCGGCCGCCGTCTTGCCTCTGGACGCCCGCCGGGCGCCCAGTCATCCACATGTTTTCCACAGGCCCACTGTCGCCCGGCGCGATGACTTGCGCATTGGGCGGCCGATCGGCCCGTCTTCGTTCGCGCCTCATGGCTGCTCGACCCATCTCCTCGGAGCTTGGACACTTTTGCAGGGTCGATTCTTCATGCCGCAATGCGAAATCGACGCGCCTTCCGTCGAAGCGCCGTCCAGAGGGAAGACCGCTCGCTCACTGCTGTGGATTTCCTGTGGATGGCGTTCTGACCATCTCCGACGCGAGGCGCATCAGAGCTTCCCGCGTGTTCAGATCCGGTTCGTCCAGTACCCGATCGAGCAACGCGGTGAGGATTTGACCCACACGCTTGCCGGGCGCGATCCCAGTGACGGCCATCACTTCCTCGCCGCCGATGGCGAGGTCGGTGATCTTGAGGGCGCCAGCGCGGCGCAACTCGGCCTCGAAGCGGGCCTCGACCTGCTGCTGGTTGGCGAGCCCTTCCGCAACCAGCCGTCCGCGCGCTTTCAGATCTGCGCGCCGCAGCGCCCAGAGGTCGGGCAAGGCGTCCGGTCCGATGCGCGCGATGGTCCTGCGGACCGTGGCATCGTTCCACTCCGGGAGGTAGTACCAGTTGTGCTCGCGCACCAGCAGCGCGACCCGCTCGGCCTCGCGGTTCGGGTACCGCAGTCGCAACAGGATCTCCCGCGCCATCTCCTCGCCGAGGAACTCGTGCTTGTAGAAGGTGTGCTCGCCCCGCGGCCCCGGGGGCTGCGCGCTGCGCGGCTTGCCCACGTCGTGGAGCAGCGCCCCGAGACGGACCGTCAGGTCGGGCGGAGCGATGTCCACCGCGCGCAGGGTGTGCCGGAACACGTCGTACGCGTGGTACTGGTTCTGTTCGAAGCCGACCCCTTCGAGCAGCTCGGGCACGATGCGGGCGAGGAGCCCGGTCCGGCGCAACAGGCGCAGGCCGCGGCTGGGCGGATCGCCGCGCACGAGCAGCTTGCTCAGCTCCTCCCGCACGCGCTCCCAGGCCACCTTGGAGAAGACGTCCAGCGCCTGCGGGATGGCGCGTTCGGTCCGGCGCTCCAGCGCGAGCCGCAGCGTGCTGGCGAAACGGACGGCCCGCAGGGGGCGCAGGCCGTCCTCGCGGAAGCGGTCGAGCGGCTCGCCCACGGCACGGAGCAGGCCACGCCGCAGGTCGAGCGCGCCGCCGAACGGATCGCGCAGCTCTCCCGCGATGGGGTCCCACGCCATCGCGTTCACGGTGAAATCGCGGCGCGCGAGGTCGCCCTCGATGTCGCCGAGGAAGGTGACGGAGCTGGGCCGCCTGCCGTCGAGGTACGGCCCCTCGCCGCGGAAGGTCGTCACCTCGACCTTGTGCTGCTCGTCGGCCAGCACGGTCACGGTGCCGTGCGCGATGCCGGTGGGAGCGGTGCGCGGGAAGAGGCGCTGCACCTCCTCGGGCAGCGCGTCGGTGGCCACGTCGAAGTCCTGCGGAGGCGTGAGCTTCTCGCCCTGGGCGATGCGCAGCAGATCGCGGACCGCCCCGCCCGCCAGCCAGGCCTGCTTGCGCGCGCCGCGCAGGGTGCGCAGCACGCCCGTGACGGCGGGCGGGACCAGCCGCGGATCCGGCAGACGGGTGGTGGTCGCATCGCGCATGGACAGTCCGCGCTGCGTCTAGCACGCCTCCCTCGAAAAGCGCAGCGGCGCCTTTCCGGGCGCGACGTCCGGCGCGACCGGTGTTCCTACTTGAATGCCGCGATGTTGCGCCGTACCCAGGCCTCGAACGTCCCTGCCTTGCGGCCGGTGACCTTTTCCACGGCGACGTCCACCGATTCGCCTCGGCGGATCGCGCGCCGTTCCGACGCTCGCTCGGCATCGGCGACGGTCCGCTCCTGTGCGTCGTCGCGCGCCTCGACGACGAGAAGGGAGTCGAGTCGGCCGTGCGCGCTCTCGCCCGCGTGCCCTAGGACGCGCATGCAGGCCCGCGGCGCCGTAAGTCTTCGTGAGACGGATTGGCTGTAGCCCCAGTGCTTGGGCCGCAGCCTCCGAGATGCAAGTCGACTGCGCACCTGTATCGACGAGCATCAACCCTTCCACCGGTCTCGGGATGGCTTGACCGGAGGCGAGAAGCGCCTGCACGAGAGCCTCAGGAATGGCCCAGGCGGCGATAACGAGCGGCCCGACTCCAATGAGAGCCTCGGGCGTCGTGTAAGGATAGAAGATACGATTCGGCGCGGCTGGTGCGGTTGCCTGCTCGGCGCGGCGCCGAGCCCTTTCCTTTTGGCGTTCCTTCTCGCGGCGCTTTCGCTTCTCCGCGTTACCCAAACATCACTCCCGCCTCCCAGGCGAAGGAGATCGGTTGCCTGTTCGGCGGCTCGACAGGCGCAACCAAGAAGGCGACCCCGAGCCCAAACCGCTGGAGACCGGCGGCGTAGGCGGATCCGTGGTCCTTGAAGAACCCAGCCGGGCGTCCTTCCTTGAACAGCACGAACTCCCCGCGATGCTCCTTGAGAAGCTCCGGAAGCTGCGCGTCGAACGCGGCCTGCTCTTGCTCCAAGGTCATGGCGGTTCTCTCCAAGCGGTCCCTCAGTATAGCAGCGGAAGATGCTCCCAGGCACCACATCGACCTATCGTGATAGTTCCCGTCAAACTGAATTTAGGTGGCGCCCCCAGCCCGACTCGAACGGGCGGCCTACGGTTTAGGAAACCGTCGCTCTATCCACCTGAGCTATGGGGGCGCACTCCGCGCTGCTAACAGGCGTCCCCGCGCCGGTCAAGCCGGCTCAGAACACGATGAGCGCCTCGACCTCGGTGCCCTGGAGCTTCTCGCGGCCCCGCAAGCCCCGCAGCTCCACCACGAACAAGAACGAGCCCACCGTGCCCTGCTGCTTCTCCACCAGCCGCCGCGCCGCGGCCGCAGTCCCGCCGGTGGCGAGCAGATCGTCCACGATCACCACCTTCTCGCCGGGGCGGACCGCGTCCACGTGCGCCTCCAGCGTGCCGGTGCCGTACTCGAGCGCGTACTCCACGCGGTCGGTCTTGTAGGGAAGCTTCCCCAGCTTGCGCACCGGCGCGAGCCCCAGGCCCAGCCGGTCGGCCAGCGCGGCGCCGAACAGGAATCCGCGCGACTCGATCGCCACGATGCGCTGGAACCCGCGCCCGCGCACGCGGCCGGCCAGCTCGTCGATGACGGCGTGGAACGCGGCCGGCTCACCCAGGATCGGCGTCAGGTCCTTGAAGAGGATCCCGGGCTGCGGGAAGTCGGGGACGTCGCGGATGAGAGCGCGCGCCTGCTCGAGGGAAGCCATGGCCGACGCGTACCACACGGTGTAGGAAAAAAAACAGCCGCCGGTCCCATGGGGGGGGTGGGACCGACGGCCGGGACCCTCCGCTCGCGCTTCGAGCCCGGCGCGTTTGGTAGCAGCGTGGCCCCACCGGCGCAAGGTTTTCCTAGGCATGCGCGGCGACCCGCCGCACGGTGAATTCGTGGGCATTCCGGAGATCTCCTTAGAGGGAACTTCAGCGGAGGAAGCCCAGCGGATCGCGGGGCCGCGCGCCCACGCGCACCTCGAAATGGAGGTGCGGACCGGTCGCGTTCCCGGTGTGGCCCACGCGCGCGATCGGCTCCCCGCGGAGCACCCGATCGCCCTGGACGACCAGGTTCTCGGAGTTGTGCGCGTACACGCTGACCAGGCCGTGCGCGTGCCCGACGAGCACCAGGTTGCCGTAGCCGCGCTGCTCACCCGCGAACAGCACCTCGCCCTCCCCGGCCGCGAACACCGGCGTGCCTTCGGGGCAGGCCAGATCGACGCCGTCATGGTGCTCGCGGTCGCGCTCGCCGAAGCCGGAGATCAGCACGCCGCGGACGGGCCAGGCGAGCGGCTCGCCGCCCGCGGCGGGGTCCAGCGCGTGCCCGCCCGCCCGTGGGATCTGCGCCGGCGACGCCCGGGGTCCGCGGCGCGGCTCCATGCGCGCCTGGGGCGCGTCGGCCGGCGGCACCGGGCGCTCCCGATCCGCGCCGGGGATGAGCAGCCGGGTGCCGGCCTCGAGCTGCGACGGATCGGAGAGCCCGTTCGCGCGCTGCAGGTCGGCGACCGCGACGGCGTAGGCCCGCGCGATGCGCCACAGCGTCTCGCCGGGTTGCACGAGGTGGCGGATGCCCCCGGATTCGCCCCAGGCGGCCTGCCCGGCCGCCCCGGCCTCGGACGCCGGTTCGCCGGTGACCAGCGGCAGCCCGCGCTCCGGCAACGGCGCCAGCCGTCCGGGGTAGATGCACGCGGCCGGCGCAGCCAGCGCAAGGAGCGCCGTCAGCCGGGCGCCGGCGCGCGAAGCGCTCACGACGACAGGCCCGGGAGGTCCCACTCCTTCAGCTCCTCGAGCAGCGCGTGCAGCGTGAGGTCCAGGTGCAGCGGCGTGACCGAGATGAGCCCGCGATCGAACACGGCGTCGCAGTCGCTGCCGGGCACGTTCTCGTGCGCCTGCTCGTCACCGCCGATCCAGTAGTACGCGCGTCCCCGAGGGTCCAATTTCTGGACCACGGCCGCCGAGTAGCTGCGCTTGCCGATCCGCGTGATGCGCGAGCCGCGCGGCTCGCCCGGCGGCACGTTCACGTTGAGCAGCGTTCCCGGGGGAAGGCCGCGCCGGCCGACCTCGGCGGCCAGCTTCCGCGCGAACGCGGCGGCGGGACCGAACTCCGGCTCACCCCGCCCCACCAGGCTGATCGCGAAGGAAGGCAGGCCCATCACGGTGCCCTCCATCGCCGCCGCGACCGTGCCCGAGTACAGCACGTCCATGGCCAGGTTGGCGCCGCGGTTGATGCCGCTCGCGACCACCTCGGGACGGCGGTCGCGGAGCACGTGGTTCACTCCCACGTAGACGGCGTCGGTCGGCGTCCCGTCGACGGCGAAGCGGCGCGCGGCGCCCCAGGGAGCGAGCTCCTCGATGCGCAGCGGCCGGTGGAGCGAGATGCTGTGGCTCGACGCGCTCTGCTCGCGGTCGGGCGCGACCACCGTCACCTCGCCCAGCGGCAGGAGCGCCTCCGCCAGCGCGCGCAGGCCGGCGGCTTCCACCCCGTCGTCGTTGCTCACCAGGATGCGCATCGGCGGTCAGCATGGCGGCCCGGCCGAGCGCAGGCAACTCGACAGGTGGCGGCAGTGCCCGGTTGCCGACCGCCTGCCGATGGGGAACATTCCGGGCATGGCGGAGGCGAGCGAACATCCGGAGGCACGTCCCCGCCCCCTGCCGCCGCCGCCGGCGCGGCTGGTCGAGGCTGGCGCGCCCGTGGAGGGCACGTGGGCGGGCCCCCTGCGCGACGCCGGCTTCGACGGCCTCGCCGGGGAGTACGCGCGCGGGTTCCTCGAGCGGCGCCTGGTCGAAAAGCGCTGGCAGGCGCTGTTCCTCGCCACGCCGCAGGCGATGATCTCGCTCGCCATCGTCGA
>DASWGQ010000022.1:0-1722 GCA_036393595.1 Myxococcales bacterium
CTACCAGCCCTTGCACCCTGCGGTCCTCCGCCTCATCGAGTCGGTGGTCGAGGGCGCGAGGAGCGCCGGCCGGGAGCTCGCGATCTGCGGTGAAATGGCGGGGGATCCGCTGCACACCGCGCTGCTGCTCGGGCTGGGGCTGCGCGAGCTCAGCGTCGCACCGGGCCAGATGCTCGAGGTGAAGGACGCCATCCGGCGAACTCGCCTCGACGAGGCCCGGCAGCTCGCGAGCATCGCACTGGAGCTCGGATCGGCCGCCGAAGTGGAGTCGCTGTTGAACGAGCACCGGCGTGCGCCATCCGGCCGCGCCGCGACCGACAGCCCGCCGGGAATCCAGCCGTGACATGACGGCTTGCTCTTCCAGGCTGCCACGCTCAGTTCTTGACCTGGGATGAGGCGAATCCCGGCGCTGACTCGTTCATCGTATGCCCGTAATATGAGGCTCATACGAGACGTCTCGAGCCGCCAGCACCCACTCGGACAAGGTCACACCGACATGAACGCCAAGATCGAGCAGAAGGAACGGTCGCACGAATCGATCCTCCAATCCGCGGCGCGGCTGGTGCGCGAAAAGGGGATCTCGGGCGCGAGAGTCGCGGACGTGATGAAGGGCGCCGCGCTCACGGTCGGCGGGTTCTACGCGCACTTCTCGTCCAAGGACGAGTTGGTGGACGAAACCCTCCGCCGCACCGGCGCCAGGCTGCGCGACGGCCTGTTCGCCGGCGTCGACGAGAAGCCGGAGGCCGACCGCGCCGAGGTCATCCTCAAGCGGTACCTGTCGGCCGACCACCGCGACGCCGCCACGCTCGGGTGTCCTCTGCCGGCGGTGGTCGGCGAGGTCGGTACCACCGCGCCGCAGCACCGCGCCCTCGTCGCGGAGCAGGTGCAGTCCCTGGTCGATGGGCTCGCGGAGCATCTGCCGGCAGGCGGCATCGTCCCGCGCCGCCTGCTCGCGATCGGGCTCGTCGCGTTGATGTACGGCGGGCTCAGCCTTGCGCGCGCAGTCAAGGGAACCGAGCTGTCCGACGAGGTGCTGCGCGCTTGCCGGGCGCTGGGCGCGGCCGCCGCCCGCTGCGGCAAGGGAGAACGGCCATGACGACGAGCTACGTGATCGACGCCGTGCGCACTCCGCGCGGGCGCGGCAAGCCGGGCAAGGGGGCGCTCTCCGGGATCCATCCACAAGAATTGTTCGCGCAGCTCCTCGTCGCGCTCGGCCGGCGCAACGGGTTCGACCCGGCGCGGGTGGACGACGTCATCGCAGGGTGCGTCTCGCAGGTGGGCGAACAGGGCGCGAACCTGGCCCGCAACGCGGTGCTCACCGCGGGCTGGCCGATCGAGGTGAGCGCGACCACGCTCAACCGCTTCTGCGGCTCGGGCCTGTGACGTGGCAAGTGAATGGCACACTACACCCGGATTCTGCGCTGCAGCTTGCGCCGCTTGAGGCGGAAGGTCCCCACGCCTTTCGCGACCAGGTGCCCGGCGGCGTCGCGCGCCTCGCCTTCGCAGAACACGAGCGTACGGCCGCCGCGCAGCACGCGACCTTCGGCGGTGAGCGAGCCGGTGGCGGAGTGGAGGAAGGTTACCCCGAGGTTGACCGTGACCACGCCGAGTCCCGCAGGAACGGTGGAGCGGACCGCCGAGCCCATCGCCACGTCGAGCAAGGTCATCACCACGCCGCCGTGCGCGAAGCCCCAGCTGTTGGTCAGCTTCTCGCGCAGCTCC
>DASWGQ010000023.1:0-36636 GCA_036393595.1 Myxococcales bacterium
TTCCGCCACGCACGCGGGCTTGTCGCTGCCCTCTTCCTCGATCGTCACGCTCCAGGTGAGCTGCACGCCCGCCGGCACGTCCTCGACCGCAGCGGGCGAGAAGCGCGCGCGGATCCTTTGCCCGGCATGCACTGGTGAAGGGAAGCGCACCCGGTTGAGCCCGTAATTGACCGTCAGCCTCGCCTCGGGCAGCACGAGCGTGTCCGCCGCCAGGCGCGGCAGGAGCGACAGCGTGAGAAAGCCGTGCGCGACGGTGCCGCCGAAGGGCGACTCGGCGGCGGCCCGCGCCGGGTCGACATGGATCCACTGTCGGTCCCCGGTGGCCTCGGCGAACAGGTCGATGCGCTCCTGGGTGACCGTCAGCCAGTCGCTGACCGCCACCTCGCGTCCGAGCTGCCGCCGCAGCTCCTCGACATCGCGGATCTCCACTCGCGGCATGAGATCCTCCTGGGGATGACCTTCTCCGCCTGCAAGAACGCCACCATGCCTGAAGGGGCGAGCGCCATCAAAAGCGTAGCGCCGCCGAATGCGGCGACGGTTGGCAATACGCTGCGCTCAGAGGTGTTTGACAACCGGAGCGGGCCGTGGTTTCCCCGCCGACCCGAGGAGATCGTGGCAGAGACATCCCTACCGACCACCCCAGGCCACCTGCGGCTCTCGCCCGGGTGGCTCCTGTTCGCGGCGCTCGCGCTGGCCATCCCCGTCGCGCCGCTCCTCCTGTCCCGGCGGCCGCCCGCGCTCCCCGACCTGGGCGAGCTGCCCGCGTTCTCCCTCACCGACCAGCGCGGGCGCGCCTTCGGACGCGACGACCTGCGCGGGAAGGTCTGGGTGGCGGACTTCGTCTTCACCAGCTGCTCCGACGCCTGCCCGCGGCTCACCCAGCGGATGCGCTCGCTGCAGGACCGGCTCGATCCGCACGGCCGCGTGGGCCTGCTCTCCATCAGCGTGGACCCCGAGCGCGACACCCCCGAGAAGCTGCGCGGCTACGGCGAGGCCTACGGCGCCCGCGACGACCTGTGGCGGTTCCTCACCGGTTCTCCCACCGAGGTGCAGCGCACGGTGGTCAAGGGCTTCAAGATGGCCATGGCCAAGGTGCCGCTGGAGGACGCTCCGCGGGAGAGCGACGACGAGCTGCGCGCGCAGGCGTTCGACATCATGCACGGCGACCGCCTGGTGCTCGTCGACGCCGACGCGCGGATCCGCGGCTACTACGTGGCGGACGACGCCGGGCTCACCGCCGTGCTGCGCGCAGCGCGCGCCCTCGCCGCCCGATGACGCTCGCCGAAGCCCTGCCTTCCTGGAACGCGGCGATGAACGCAGTCTCCGCGTCCGCGCTGTTCGCCGGCTGGGCGGCGATCCGCCGCGGGAACCGGGAGCTGCACTGGAAGCTGATGGCCGCCGCCTTCGGCGCCTCGGCGCTGTTCCTGGCCGGCTACCTGACCCGGATTGCCCTCACGGGGGTGCATCGTTTTCCGCTGGAGGGCCCGGTGCGCACCTTCTACTACGTCCTGCTGGGCAGCCACACGGTGCTGGCGGTGGTGGCGCTGCCCTTCGTCCTGCGCACGATCTGGCTCTCGGCGGTCAAGCGATCGTTCGCCCGGCACAAGCGCATCGCCGTCTGGACGTTCCCGATCTGGGCGTACGTTTCCGTGACCGGCGTCGTCGTGTACGTGATGCTCTACCACCTGCCCCGCTGGATGGCCTGACTGCGGCCGATCGTCACAGGGAACCTGCCGCGGCGAGCGCCGGCATGCTAGAGGTGAGCGCATGGCGTACCGGATCATCGAGACGTGCATCGGCTGCACGGCGTGCGTGAAGCGGTGCCCGACCGACGCGATCACCGGCGACCGCAAGGCCCTGCACATCATCTCGCCCGAGCTGTGCATCGACTGCGGCGCCTGCGGGCCGGTGTGTCCGGTGGACGCCATCCTCGACCAGTACGGCAACGTGCAGCGGCTCCTCAAGAAGAACGAGCGTCCCATCGCCTTCGTCTACGAGCAGAGCTGCACCGGCTGCGAGAAGTGCGTGGAGCGCTGCCCGTTCGAGGCGCTCGAGATGGTTCCCGTGAGCGATCCCTCCAGCTTCCTCGGCATCGTCTCCGTGATCGAGAAGAACTGCACCGGCTGCCGCGAGTGCGAGAAGGCGTGCCCCTACGACGCCATCTTCATCTACCGCAAGGACCAGGTGCCAGACTGGCTGAAGAGCTCGCGCGTCGAACGCGCGGCCTGAGCCCTCTCGAACGCGGAGCTCGACGTTCAGTCCTCGTCCGACTCGGCCGCGTCGTCTTCCTCCTCAGCCTCGGCTTCTTCCTCGTCGCCGGCCGCCGCCGCTTCCTCCGGCTCGACCTGGCGCGGGGTTGCGGCTCGCGCGCCCCTGCCGGCGGGCTTGGCGGACTTGGCCTCGCGCTGGTCCGCCCCGCACTTCGGGCACGCGGGGACCGGCTTCTTCAGGTCGTAGAACTTCGTGCCGCACTTGAAGCAGACGTACTTGGTGCCCAGGTCGCGCGCCATCGTCCCCCTCGGAGGTCCGAGCGGGGCGGCACATAGACCACGGATTCGCGGAAGTCAAACGCCGCGTCGCAGGTATTTCGAGCGCCGCCTCATCTGGTAGGCTGCCCCCCTACATCGGAGGGGGTCCGCCATGGCGCTGAACCTGGTCCTCGTCCCGCAGCGGCAGAGCAGCAAGGGAATGGCCCTGGCCTGGGGCGAGATGGAAGGAGTGCAGGCCTACGAGGTCTTCGTGGCGCACAAGCGGCTGTCGCCGGAGGAGCTGGAGGCGGCCGAGTCGCTGGGGGGAACGGACGACTGCCTGTTCGCCAAGGTCGGGCCGGAGGTGAAGTCGGTCGTCGACGACGTCACCCCGGCGGGCGAGCCGCGGTTCTACGCGGTGGCGATCATCTTCGCCGACGGCACGGTGAAGCCGGCCCGCTTCCGCGCCATGCCCGACGGCGCGACGCCTGCTTCGCTGGCGCTCTCCAGCGCGCAGGGCGCCGCCCGCCCCGCCGCCCCGCCGCGCAGGGCGCCGCCTCCGCCCGCCGCCGCGCCGGAGCCCTCGACCGCGGAGGATCCGCTCGAGGCGCGCAAGCGCGCCCAGCGCGAGGCCCGCGCCCGCGTCACGGCGGAATCGCTGACCGAGCCGCCTGGTCCCGCCGAGGTGTTCGGCCGCGGGCAGCCGTTCATCCGGGTCGCGCCCGGGACTGAATCCCCCCGCGCGGCCGCCCAACCGCCTGCCCCCGCCGCGGCGCAGCCTGCCCGTCCCGCGCAGGAACCGGTCCGCCCGCCCCAGGAGCCGCCACGGGCCGCCTCCCAGGCGGCACCCGAGCCTCCCGCCCCTCCGTCCAGCATCCCGCTCGAGCACGACCTCGAGGTGCGGATGAGCGGCGCCGACCAGACCTGGGACGGGCTGCGCATCTGCTGGGAGCGCGATCCCCGCGCCGCGGCCTACGAGGTCATCGTTTCGGACCACCAGATCTTCGGGGAAGAGCTCAAGGACGCCCTCGCCGGCCGCGCCGACTTCACCACCGCGGTGGCAGTCCCTGTTTCGGTCAGCGCCGTGATCGACAACGTGACTGCCCGCGACGCGCGGGGCTGGTACGCGGTCCTCGTCCGCTCCCGCGACGGAAAGCGCGCGGCGCATCCGTTCCAGGTGGGCGACGCAGCCGCCACCGGAAAGGCCGTCGCCCCGTTCCTCAATCCAAACCGCACCGCCGAGGTCCGCGCCGAGGCCGAAGGGATGGTCGAGGAAGCGCGCGAGCAGTGGCAGCGCTGGAAGTCCGAGCAGGACGGCGGGGCCCGCGCCGAGGCGAAGCGGCTGGTGCACGACGCGCAGCTCGTCTTCCCGGGGCTGCCCTCGGCCAGGGCGCTCGCCGCCGAGATGGGGTAGCCCATCCGGCTCGATCTGCCGCAGCTGTTGCCCCTGGTCTGCCCGGCGTGCCGCAAGCGTTCCGAGCGGGGCGTGGAGCTGGCCACGCTGGAGATCGAGTCGCGCTCCCGCAGCGAGGGCGAGGAGCTGGTGGAAGGAGTGCTGCGCTGCACCGGGTGCGCGCGGCGCTTCGCGGTGGTCGACGGCATCCCCGTGCTGCTGCGCGAAGGAGGCGAGGCGCACTTGCTGGGCCTTCTTTCCCGGCCCCTCGATCCCGAGGTCGCCGCCGTGCTGGCGGAGCCCGGTCCCGACGAGGCGCCGCTGCCGCAGGCGCTGGCGCAGCTGGGCAGCTACCTGGACTCGCAGTGGGGAGACCGCTCCGATCCGCCGCCCGGCGGACCGTCGCCGCCGTCCGGGTTTGCCGCGCTCGCGCGCAAGCTGCGGGACCTCTCGTCGGTGCGCGTGCCGCTGTGCCTGGAGCTGGGGTGCGGCGTCGGACGCGGCCTCTCCACGCTGGCGCGCGGCGCGGAGGTGGTGGTCGGCGTGGACAAGTCTCCCTGGGCGCTGCGGCTCGCGCGCCGCATCCTGCGCGGCGAGGAGGTCCGCTATCCGCGCCGCGCCGCCGGCCGGACCTACCTTCCGGCCACCGTGCGCGCGCAGAAGGACGCTGCTCCGGGCGCGCAGCTGATCTGCGCCGACGCGGTGGCCCCGCCGTTTCCTCCCGGCACCTTCCAGCGGACCGTGGCGTTGAACCTGATCGACTCGGTGCGCTCGCCGCGCGAGCTGCTCCACCACCTCGATCAGCTCACCGCGCCGGGCGGCGACATCGCCGTCGCCTCGCCCTACGCCTGGCGCAGCGGGATCACCGACGAGGCGGAACGGCTCGGCGGCGCCGATCCTGCCGCGGCGCTTCGCACCGAGGCCGCCCAGCTCGGCTGGACCATCGTCGAGGACGACGACCAGGTGCCGTGGACGCTCCGCCGGGACGCCCGGTCCGCGAGCCTCTACGCCGTCCACTGGCTCCGCGCCCGCAAACCGTAATGGCGGTGCGCGTGAAACGCTTCTAGCCCGCCCTCGCGCCTATTCGCTCTGGCGGTCGGGGCCGGCGGATTCGTCGTCGACCTCGGCGGGGGCGTCGGGAGCCTGGTCGCCCGGGAAGGCTTCGGGGCCGCGCGCCAGCTGCGCCCATTCGGCGTCCTCGTCGGTCTCCGTCTCCACCGCGGCAGCCACCTCCGTGGCCAGGGCGAGGTCGTCCCCGCTGATCTCGGGGACCTGCCGCGCTGCCGCGGCCACGTCGCGATCCAGCTCGTTGACCGGCTCTTCCGGCGGCGCCAGCTCGGCGAGGTGCACCGGCTGGGGCCTTCGCGCCGGCCGCCGCTCGACGTCGCGCGCCTCGCGCCCGGGCAGCTTCAGGGTGGGTCCCGCCACGCGCTCTGCGCGTGCGGCCTGCTCCGGTGCCGGATCGGCCCGGGGAGCCTGCGCCGGCGCCGCTGCGTCCCCCGCCTGGGCTGGCGGGACGGCGAGCCGCTTGGTGCGCTCCGATTCGCCTGGGGCCGCGAGCCGCCTGGTCCGCTCGGGCTGCGCCGGAGCCGCGGGCGCGACCGGGAGCCCCTGCACGGGAGTCCGCTCGTCGATGGGCGGCGGCGTGTCGTCGCTCGGAGGCGCCGGCGCCGCCTCGATCACCACCTCCTCGGCGAGGAGCTCCACCTCCTCCGCGTCGGTCGCCGGGAGGGGCACCTCCGCCGCCCGCGCCTCGGGCGACACCTCGACGCGCGCGCGGCAGAGGATCGAGCGGTCCCTGCGCCGCACCCCCGGCGCCGCCACGCGAGCGACGCGATCCCCGCCGGAGTCGACGGCCACGTGGAGCTGCGGCGAGAGCGGCTCGCCCGCCGGCGGATCGATCAGCTCCCACCCGCACAGCGCCGCCGCGCGCACGAGCCAAGCGCGCAGCTCCGCGTTCTCGCCGCGCGCCGCCCGCACCAGCGACTGCGCCTGCCGCTCCAGCGGGGCCGCGGGATCGGGCGTCGAGGCACCCTCCAAGAGCCGCGCCACCAGCCGCTCGGCGAGGGGAAGGTCGGAAGCCGCGTACAGGTCGACCTCCGCGTGCACGCGCTGCAGCGACTGCTCGCGCGCGGCGGCCTGCGCCGAGGTCGCGCGCAGGTTCTGCGAGATCCCTTCCTGCGGCGCGCGCAGCACGCGCTCCGCCTCGACGGCCAGCGCGGCTGCCTTGTCGCAGCGCGCCGCCGTCTGCTCGGCCTGCGCGCGCTGCGAGGCGACCCGCTCGCGCAGCTCGGTGCGCAGGCCGTCCGCGAAGGACTCGATGGCGGTGCCGCGCCCCTTCAGCACTCCCCGCGGCGGCTCGCCCACGCCCGGCGCCTGGGGCCGGGCTTCGAGGGCCAGGAGCCGCTTCTCCAGGCTCGACACGCGGTCTCCCTCGTCCCCGTGCGGCAGGAGGCGCCCGATCCGGCCCTCGATCTGGTCCAGGCGGCGCTCGACCGCCGCGAACCGGTCCGTCGGGCTGGAGGTCGGCGGCCGCGATCCCTCCGCGGGCGTCACGCGCGCCGGGGTGGGAACGGGTGGGAGCGACTCGCTCACCTCGATCTTCCCGCGGCCGTTCGACTCGACGGTCAGGGTGGCTCCGTCCTGCCTGCGCTCGCGCACCGAGCGGACGAAGTTCCGCGCGGCGATCTGCACCTTCTCGACGTCGACGGGCGATCCCCGCAGGGCCGTCTTGACCAGGTCGGCCAGCAGCTGGTCCGCGCGGTACGCCGTCGAGAGCTTCAGCGCGTCGCGCTGCGCCTTGAGCCGCACCTTGCGCGGCAGCCCGCTCGAGGAAAGCAGCGCCGCGCCCTCGAAATCGCGCGGCAGCTCCGCCTGGATCTCGAGGGGCACCTCGACCATGCGCGCGTCCGGCCGCGCCACCATCTTCACGCTGAACACCGTGCAATCTTACGACGAGGGATGGGTCAGGGACAGTGACTCCCCCCTCTGGCGTGTGCTACCTCTCCCCACTTCATGTCCATGCCGGTTACCGCACCCGAGTCGAAGCACCCGCATGCCGCCACCGTCGATCGCGCCCCCGTCGCCGAGGCGGAAGACGCCCACCAGCCGTTCATCCCGGCCTCGCAGGACATCCCCGAGCTGACCGCGGTCCCGCTCATCGTCGGCGCGCTGCTCGGCATCCTGTTCGGCGCCAGCTCGATGTACCTGGTGCTCAAGGTCGGTCTCACGGTGAGCGCCAGCATCCCGGTCGCGGTGCTCTCCATCACCATCTTCCGCGCCTTCACCAAGGTGTTCCGCGTCCGCCGCGCGACCATCCTGGAGAACAACATCACGCAGACGACAGGCAGCGCGGGCGAGAGCATCGCCTTCGGCCTGGGCGTGACCATGCCGGCCCTGCTGATCCTCGGCTACAACATGGAGATCAGCCAGCTGATCGTGGTCGCCGTGCTGGGCGGCCTGCTCGGAATCCTCTTGATGATCCCGCTCCGGCGGGCGCTGATCGTCAAGGAAGCGAAGACGCTGGTCTATCCGGAAGGGACCGCCTGCGCCGAGGTGCTGATCTCGGGCGAGAAGGGCGGCACCACCGCGAAGACCGTGTTCGCCGGCCTGGGCGTGGGGTCGCTCTTCGCGCTCTGCTACAAGGCGTTCGGTTTCTTCAAGGACATCCCCGAGAAGATCTTCGGCAAGACCTACGACGGCGGGAACGTCTCGCTCGAGGTGGGCCCCGAGCTGCTCGGGGTCGGGTACATCATCGGCACGCGCATCGCGCTGACGATGGGCGCCGGCGGCATCCTGAGCTCGCTGGTCCTGATGCCGGCCATCAAGCTGTTCGGCAACTCGGCCACCCAGCCCATCTATCCGGCCACCAAGCTGATCCGCGACATGACGCCGGACGACGTCTGGCATCAATACATTCTGTATATCGGGGCGGGCGCGGTGGCGGCGGGCGGGATCATCTCCCTGTTCAAGTCGCTCCCCACCATCGTCGGCGGCGCGATGCGTGGGATGAAGAGCCTCTCCGGCGGCGTGGGCGGCAAGCGCGTGCAGATCCCCCGCACCGATCGGGACATCCCGCTCTGGGTGGTGGGGGCGGGATCGCTGCTGCTGGTGGTCGTCTGCGCGCTGGTTCCGTCGCTGAAGATCAACATCCTGGGGTCGGTGCTGATCCTGGTGCTGGGGTTCCTCTTCGTCACGGTCAGCTCGCGCCTCACCGGCGAGGTAGGCAGCTCGTCGAACCCCATCTCCGGCATGACGGTGGCCACGCTGCTCATCACCTCGCTCATCTTCTTCTCGCTGGGCTGGGTGAGCGCCCCCTACAAGATCGCGGCGCTCTCCATCGCCGCCATCGCCTGCATCGCCATCTCCAACGGCGGCACCACTTCGCAGGACCTCAAGACCGGCTACATCGTGGGCGCCACGCCCTCGCGGCAGCAGATCGCCATCCTGGTCGGCGCGCTCTCCAGCGCGCTCCTGCTCGGGTTCGTGATCCTCAAGCTCAACGACGCGGGGACGGTCTTCGCCCGCCGCGACTACCCTCAGGTGAAATTCTCCCCCAGCGAGTACGACGGCCGCGAGCGCCTGCGCGGGCCCGACGCGGGGCGCGACGCCGCCGAGTACAACGTGGTCCGCCTGCGCGATCCGCGCGGCCCGGTGCCGGCCGGCAAGTACCTGGTCGACGACGGCGGGCGGATCAAGTACCTCGAGGACCCCGGCATCAACGGGCAGCTCACCCAGCGCGACGACGGCGAGAAGGTCACCTCCAAGTTCTCCGCTCCCAAGCCGGTGCTGATGTCCTTCATCATCGAGGGCATCATGTCGCAGAAGCTCCCCTGGGGGCTGGTGCTGATCGGGATCTTCATCAGCATCGTCCTGGAGCTCTGCGGGCTCTCCTCGCTGGCCTTCGCCGTCGGCGTGTACCTGCCGGTCTCCACCTCCACGCCGATCATGGTGGGCGGCATCGTGCGCTGGCTGGTCGACCGCCGGCAGAAGCGCAAGCTGAGCGACGCCGAGGCGGAGAGCGGTCCCGGCGTGCTCTTCAGCTCGGGGCTCATCGCGGGCGCCTCGGTGACGGGCACCGTGCTCGCCATGCTGCAGCTGTCCGAGCCGACCCGGAACTTCCTGCGCGGCATCAACGTGACGGAGAAGCTGGGCCGGTTCGCCGCGAGCGACCTGGTCTCGTTCCTGCTCTTCCTGGGGCTCGCCGGGGTCTTGTTCCTCGTGGCCAGCGAGCGCCTGCTGCGGAGCGCGCCCGATGGTCGAAGTCCGGCTGGCTGAAAAGGAAGCCGAGCGGCGCGCTTGCCTGCGCCTGCGCTGGACCGTGTTCGTCGAGGAGCAGAACGTCCCGCCTTCCCTGGAAGTAGACGCGGACGACTCGTCGGGAGCCGTGCACGCGCTGGCGCTGCTCGACGGCGTGCCCGCCGGGGCGGGGCGATTCGTCTTCGTCCAGCCCGGCGTCGCGCGCATCGGACGGATGGCGGTGGTGGACGACGCGCGCGGCAACGGCATCGGCACCGCGCTGCTCCGCTTCCTCGAGGACGAAGCGCGCAAGCGTGGGGCGAAGCGCTTCACCCTCAACGCGCAGGTGTCGGCGCGGGGCTTCTACGAGAAGGCCGGCTACCAGGCCATCGGACCCATCTTCGACGACGCGGGCATCCCGCACGTCCGGATGGACCGCCCGGCCTGACCGGGGGGGCCGATGGGGGACACCATTCCATGGTGTCCCCTCCGGAATTCGCGGCGTTGTGCTTGACCGAAGGAACGCCAGGCGTTACTTGCGCGAGCGCTGCAGGGAGGTCCGATGCTCCGCATCTGCACCACGCTCGCGCTGGCTGCGCTCCTGTTCGGCGCTGCCGCGCGCGCCGAGGAGAAAGAGGAGTTCGGCAGCCTGACCGTCGATCAGGTCGCCGAACATGTCGCCAAGGGCGACGCGTCCATCTTCGACAACAACCCGAAGGACATGTGGCAGAAGGGCCACGTTCCGACGGCCAAGTGGGTGGATTTCAAGAACGTGCAGGCGGCCGATCTCCCGAAGGACAAGGACCGGACGCTGGTCTTCTACTGCGCGAACGAGAAGTGACACGCGTGTCACCAGGGCGCCCGTGCGGCGCTCCAGCTCGGTTACAAGAACGTGAACATCATGCCGGCCGGCATCATGGGCTGGGAGAAAGCCGGCAAGCCCATAGAGAAGGGCTGAGACAAAGCGATTGGTGCAATTTGTTTTGCGCTACGGCATGTGGAAGGCACGGTCCGTCCTGTTTAGCGCGCCCGGCACCTTGAGGGCCCTGCGGTCCAGCAGATCGATCGAGATGTGGTGCCTGCCGGGGCGAAGGCGCGGCAGGCGCCTGGGCTGCCACGCCTTGATGAGCTGCAGCTCCGCCCGGTCCAACACCACCCGCACCTTGTACGAGCGCCGGCCGAGCTTGGCGCGCGAGAGATAGAAGTCGAGGGCGGGCGGCCGCGCGCGGTGCGCCCGCGCGGGGGCGGGCGGCGGCGTAGGAGGCGGAGGCGGAGGAGGATCGGTGCCGTTGCTCCCGCCGAGGTTGGGATCGTTGGTGGCCGGCGCGCCGACGGAAGCGGCCGCCACGGGCGCGGCAGCGGCGATCCGCGCGTCGTCGGCGCGAGGCGTGCCCAGTGGCAGCACGTACGTGAGCAGCGCTCGCCGCGGGTCGGGCCAGGCCTGCTGCTCGGCGACCGTTCCCGCCCGGCCCGGCGTCCGCCGACCCGACCAGAAGCGGACCAGCGCGAACGCGTGCGGCGCCTTCACCACCTCGTGCCACGGCCTGCACAGCACCGCCCGCAGGAGATGGGGTCCGGGCGGCAGGTTCTCGATCGTGAGCGGGCGCGAGACGTCGTCGACCTGCAGCGCCGGCTGGTTGTCCACGATCAGGTGGGCATGGGCGCCGCCGGCGAGCGCGTAGCCGGTGATCGCGAGGCGCACGGTCACTTCGCCCGTCGCGACCTCGGTCCGGTCGCCGGGCGCCTCGAAGCGGACGCGGGCCTTCGCGAATGCCCTGGCGGCGCCGCCCAGCTTGGGGTTCTCCTCGGGCGCGAGCTTCTTGGGAGCCGGGGCGGCCGGCTTTCGCGCGGACGCGGGCCGCGCCTTGCCCGCGCCGCGCGGGGCGGCGAGGGCGAGGGAGGGAAGGAGCAGCGCGACCGCGACCGCCTTCAACCGCGCTCCTTGGTCTCGGCGAGCAGCCGCTCGCGCTTCACCCGCGCGTGCTCGAGCCGCACCGCTCGCCGGCGCCTGGCGTCCTGCTCCCGCCGGCGGTCCTCCTCGTTCTGCAGGACGAGCCGCGACACTTCGACCGGACGTCCCTGCTCGTCCTGCGCCACGAAGGTGAGGTAGGCGCTGCAGACGTGCGCGCGCTCGCCGGTGAGCGGGTTCTCGCTCTCGATCCGCACTCCGGATTCCATCGAAGTGCGGAACGTCGCGTTCACCTGCGCGCGCAGCTCGACGATCATCCCCACCCGGATCGGCTTCAGGAAGTGCAGGTCGTCCATCGAGGCCGTCACCACGCGCCGCCGGCAATGGCGCTGGCAGGCGATCGCCCCGGCCACGTCGATCCACTGCGCGATGCGCCCGCCGAACGCGGTGCCCAGCGGGTTGCCGTCGCCGGGCAGCACCGACTCGATCATCACTACCCGCGAGGCGCTCGGGGTCTTGGCTCCGGCGGCTTCGGTCATGCCCTCACCTCGAACCGCTGCAACAAGCGCGCCTGGTTGGACAGATCTCGCAGCGTGGCGATCACCTTGCCACGATCCGGGGCGTCCAGGCGGAAGACCGGCAGGATCGCTTCCACCGGGCCTGCTGCATCGGAGGCGCGCGCCGCCCAGGTACCCAGGTTGACGTACAGCCTCTGCACGCCCGGCCGGCCCTCGTGCACGGCCCAGTCGATCACGTGGGTGTGTCCGAGCACGAGGATGTCGGGCGGTGGAGGCTTTCCCGGAAGTTTGCGAGATCCGGTCAAGGCGCCCAGCGCCGCGTGACCGGCCCGCTCCCACAGATCGTCGTCGTCCTTGAGCCGGCCCCGGATGCGATCGGCCGTCGCGAGCCAGGAGAGGGCGCGGGACATGTAGCCGTTCGCCACCAGGATCTCGACGAAGGCGTCGATGAAGCGGTTGAACATGCCGGGCTTGAGCCAGCGCTCCAGCACCGGCACCACCCGCTCCTCCGGCCGCAGCGCGATGACGCGGTCGGGGTCGATGGACACGTTGCTGCGCGGGAGCTGGTGCCGGAGGAAGGGCACGATGGCGTGGTGGATGATGGACGTCATCACCTCCCCGCCGCCGGTGGGCGTCGCGTTCGACGGATCCCAGCCGTGGCCGTGCTGCAGCACCACCACGCGCTCGCCCGCCCTCCGCACCGCCATGGTGTCGACGGTCATCCCCGGGAGCCCCGCGAGCTCGAGCGCGGCGCGCCCTTCGGGCGTCGCGAGGTGGCGGTCGTGGTTGCCGGTCACCAGCGTGACGGCAGCCTCGCCGCAGAGCGCCTCCAGCGCGTCGAGCGCGACGGGGTTGTTGTGGCGGATCGAGGCGCAGATGTCCGCGAGGGGCCGGGCAGGGCGGTCCTCGAGCGGCACTTCCAGGGCGCGTCCGAACGCGGCCAGACCGCGCGCCGGCGGGAGCGAGGCGGTCACGTCGAAGATGTCGCCGAGCAGGACCAGCTCGCTGTCCGGCGTGCGCGCCACGAGCGAGCACAGCTCCGCGAACCGCATCCCCTGCGATTGATCGTGGAACATCCTCGCGAGGCCGGTCTCGCCGAGGTGCAGGTCGCTGACCACGAAGAGGGTGGGCATCGCGGCGCGGGAGTCTACCGCGCCCTCGGCCGCGCGCTCCTTCCCGCCCTCGCCCTGTGGCCTTCGGCGGCGAGGAGCTGCCCCTGCTCGCGCGCGACGAGGGGCGCCAGAGTGCCGTCCGAGCGCACCACGCGCCACCAGGGCACGTCGTCGAGCTGGTGCAGCGCGCGGACCACCGCGCGCGCCCCTCCGGGCCGGCCGGCGCGCAGCGCGACCTCCCCGTAGGACAGCACGCGCCCACGCGGGATGGCGCGCACGATCCGCCTCACGGCGCGGGCGAACGCTCGGAGGGGAGGTCGGGCGGGCTTGCCGCGATTCTGTCGGACTCGGCGAGGCATCGGACCGGTCAAAACGATTACACCACGGAGCACACGGAGAAACACGGAGTTGGTGGGTGAAAAACCAAAACACCTCCGTGCTCTCCGTGTACTCCGTGGTGCGTTTGTTTGGCCAGGATCGCGGTCAGCGCGGGGTGAACTGCGCCAGGTCGGCGATGCCGATCATGTTTTCCAGCGCCGCGACCTGCTGGACCGCCTTCTCGAACCCGTCCTGCCCGAGGATCTCGTGCTCGCGCTCCTCGAGCCTCTCGCCGATGCGCTCGTACTCCTTGTCCCCCACCAGCCGGTGGAAGGCCGGGAACAGGTCGGTGTCCTCGCGCGCCTCGTGCGGGCGGTACGTGCGGATGAACGCGCGGATGTGTGGCGAGGCCTTGGCCCGGTCGCCGCGGCTGGCGAGGATCTGCTGGGTCAGGAAGCGCCCTGGAAGCGTCGCATCTCGCCAAGCTACCCCCGGGGACGGTGCCCTTGCCTCCGCCGTTCAGCGCAGCGGTGCCGTCATGCTAGAAGGCCCGCATGGACGTCGTGCTCATCGACATCGCCAACGACCCGCTCAGCAAGCTCTACGGCGCCTACCGCACCTGCTACACGCCCAAGACGCCGCGGGAGGTGTGGGAGGACATCGCCAAGGGCGAGGTGAGCCCGGAGAAGATCGCCCAGTTCGTCGAGGAGCGCCTCAAGACCGGGCACGTCTCTCCGCTCGAGCAGGTGGTCTTCTGGTTCGGCATCGGCGGGGTCTCCCGCTCACTGTCGCACCAGTTCGTGCGGCACCGCATCGGCATCTCGTTCGAGCAGCAGTCGCAGCGGTACGTGCGCTTCACCGGGAAGAACGAGGAGCGGCTGGAGTTCGTCATGCCCGACTCCTGGCGCGACGCCGGCCGCGAGAAGGAGTTCGAAGGGCTGATGGCGGAGATCACCCGCGTGTACCGGGAGGCGGTCGCCGCCGGGATTCCCGCCGAGGACGCCCGATTCGTCCTGCCCAACGCCGCCCCGACCAACTTCCAGATCATGGTGAACTTCGCCGAGTTGCTGCACATCGCCGACCTGCGGCTTTGCACCCGGGCGCAGTGGGAGATCCGGCAGATGGTCGCGAAGATGCGCGCCGAGCTGATGCGCCGGATCCCCGAGCTCGCCCGCTACCTGCAGCCCAAGTGCGGCGAGCGCCGCATGGGGTACTGCGACGAGGACCTCAAGGCCTACGAGGCGTGCCCGCTCTCCGCCGCGCGGCCGCACAAGCTGCACGTGCTCGAGGTCTTCAAGAAGCACCGCGGCGAAGCCGGCAGCCCGATGAAGGACCTGAGCGAGAACGATCTGAAGGCGGCCGAGCAGTTTCGCGAGACGCCGTCCAGGACCTGACCGGTGGTAGGAGCGGCTCGCTTGAGATCGCGCCCGGCTCTCCTCATCGGCCTTTGCCTCTTCTCGGCGGCCGCCGTCTCCTGGGCGCGCGATCGCGTGGCCGGCACGCTTGGACTCGACGATCGGCACCTCGCGCTGGTGCACAGGATCTGGCCCTTTCTGCTCTTCGGGTGCCTCGCGGCTCTCGCCGGTTACGTCTACCTCCAGGCGCTCCGCCGCCGGGAACAGCCCCGGCCCACCCGCCTGCTGGCCGGCGCGATCGCGATCCACCTCCTCGCTGCGCCGGCGCTCCCCCTCACTTCGAGCGACCTGTTCGCCTACGTCTCCTATGCGCGCCTCATGCACGTCGGCAAGAACCCGTACCGCTCGGGCCCGGCGGATCTCGGCGATCGCGATCCCCGCGCCGCCCTGGTCGCGCCGCGATGGCTCCACACGCCGATGGTGTACGGTCCGCTCACCGCGTGGGCGACGGCCGCGATCGCGCCCGTCGAGAGCCTCTTGGGCGCGCTCTGGGCCTTCAAGCTCGAGATGCTGCTCGCCTCGCTCGCCGCCGTGATGCTCGCCTATGGTTTCTGCCGCTCTTGCCTGCCGCCCGGTCGGGCAGAGGCTGCGTTCGTCTTCTTCGCCTGGAATCCGCTCTTCGCATGGGAGATCAGCGCACAGGCGCACACCGAGGGCCTGGTGCTCGTCGGCATGGTGGCTTTCGTCTGGGCGGCGACGCGCGACCGGGAGTGGCTCGCAGCTCTCGCGCTGGCCTGCGCCGTCTACGCCAAGCCCGTCCTGGCGCCGCTGCTCTGCCTCTACCTCTGCTTCGTCTTCCGGCGCAGGCCGCTGCGGGCGCTCGCCATGGCGGCGGTGGTCGCCGGGCTGGGAGCGGCGTTGATGGCGCCATTCTGGCAGGGCGCCTCCACGGTGCGAGGGCCGATGGCCACGCTGGTGGCGGATTCGACGCTGACGGCGCGTTCGCTCACCGACATGGTCGTCTGGCTCGTCCGGCCGCTCGGGGAACATGCCCAGCGAGCGGTCTACTGGGTCGGGCTCGCGATCGGGACCCTGCTGCTCGCTTCTGTCGGGATCCGGGCCGCGCTGCGCGCGCGGTCGCTGCAGCAGGTGCTGCGCGACGGGCTCGTCTTCTTCCTCTTGTACGACCTGATCGCCGCCCCCTGGTTCCAGTCCTGGTACATGCTCTGGCTGCTCCCGCTCGGGCTCGCCGAGGAGGACGCTCGCTGGCGGACCTTGATCGCCGTCTACTCCGTGCTCTCGCTCGTGCAATACGGGGTTCCGCTCGACCCCGTCACGTATCTCGTGATCAATGTCCTCGTGTTGCGGATGCTCTACCCGCTGCTGGAAATTACCTGGCGCTGGCCGCCTCAGCCAGCACGTCGCGCAATGCGTCTTTGATGGAGTGCGACGGGGTCCATCCCAAGCGCAGCAGCTTCGTCGGATCGCCGATCAAGCTGGGCACGTCGTTCGGACGCAGAAGGGACGAATCGACTTCGATGCGCGGCCGCACGCCGGAAAGCTCGAGCATCTCGTCAAGTACGCTTCGGATGGTTCGACCTTCGCCGCTGCAGACGTTGTACGCCTGCCCGGGCTCGCCGCGAATGGCGAGCAGCCGGTACGCCTCGACGACGTCGGAAACGTGCGAGAAGTCCCGCACCACCGTCAGATCGCCTGCCTTCAGCACGGGGGGCGAGCGTCCGAGTCGGATCGATTCGATCTGGCGCGCGATGGAAGGCACGACGAAACTGGGATCCTGCCCCTTCCCGAGGTGGTTGAATGGCCTTGGGCTGATCACTTCCAGCCGATAGGCACGGAAGAACTGAAAACCCGCGGCTTCAGCAGACACCTTGGACGAGGCGTAGGGGCTCAGAGGCGTGAGCGGGAAATCCTCGTTGGCGCGTGTGCCCGTGGGGACCGCTCCGTACACCTCCGCGGAAGCGATCAGCAGGATTCGCGCCTTCGGCGCCAGGTCGCGCGCTGCCGCCAGGAGGTGCACCGCTCCGAGTGCGTTCACGGCGAACGCTCGGGCTGGCTCATCGCGGCTCTTGCGGACCGAGCTGAACCCCGCGAGGTGAAACACGGCTTCGGGGCGCACCTCTTCGAGCACCTGCCTGATGCCGTCAGGTTCAGTCACGTCGATCGAGAACCCGTCGTGGTCGTCTTTTCCGACAGGCGGACCCCTGACCTCCGTCACCTGATCGCCTTGGCTGCGCAAGTAGCGGGACAGATGCTTGCCGACAAAACCGTTGGCACCCGTGACGACAGCCCGCATCTCAACGGCCATTCGCCCTGAGGCGTTGCAAGTCAGCATCGACCATCATCTCGACCAGCTGCTTGAACCGCACCCTTGGCTCCCACCCGAGCTTGCGTCTTGCCTTCGATGCATTGCCGATGAGCAACTCGACTTCCGCCGGACGAATGAGGGCAGGATCGACATACACATGGTCTTTCCAGTCGAGCCCTACGTGCGCGAAGGCGAGCTCGCAGAGCCGCTCTACCGTGTGGGTTTCCTGCGTCGCGATGACGTAATCCTCAGGCTCATCCGCTTGAAGGATCTTCCACATTGCCTCGACGTAGTCGCCGGCAAAGCCCCAGTCGCGCCTCGCCTGGAGATTGCCGACGGGCAATCGCTCCTGAAGGCCCAGCTTGATCCGCGCCACGCCGTGCGAGATCTTGCGGGTGACGAACTCGAGTCCGCGACGCGGCGACTCGTGATTGAAGAGGATCCCGCTGACCGCAAAGAGCCCGTATGACTCGCGATAATTCACGGTGATGAAGTGTCCATACGCCTTGGCGACACCATAGGGCGATCTTGGATAGAAGGGAGTTTGCTCGTCCTGGGGCGCCTGGCGCACGCTGCCGAACATTTCCGACGAGGACGCTTGGTAGAAATGCGCCTTCGGCGCCGCGTAGCGGACGGCTTCGAGCATCTTGGTCACGCCCAGCGCGGTGAACTCGCCCGTGAGCACCGGCTGGCTCCAACTCGTCGGCACGAAGGATTGAGCGGCCAGGTTGTAGATTTCAGCCGGCTCGATTTGACTGAGCAATCGCACCAGCGAGAACTGGTCGAGCAAATCCCCCTGGTGCAGCTGGATCTTGTCTTTCAGGTGCAGGATCCGTTCGAACTTCTCCTCTGAAGATCGCCGGACCATGCCGTGGACCTCATAGTCCTTCGACAGGAGAAGCTCGGCGAGATAGCTGCCGTCCTGCCCTGTGATTCCGGTAATGAGGACGCGCTTCGGCATGAGCTTCATCAACCCGGGCCTGGCACGGATGAACGCGCCTGCGCGATCCCTTGATTCACGGTGCCCTCGGCGAGCTCCCGTGTCGCCGGTGTGCGCAGGACGCGAGCGTCCCCGCGAGGAGTCTTGCGCAGGGCGAGGACCAGCTCGCTGCGCAGGACGTACGCGTGCTCGATCAGCTCGAACTGGTGACGCGCGGCGAGCGCGGTCAGGCTCGCCTTCGTGTAGTGGGTGATGTGCTCGTCCTTGTAGCCGCCGGGAGCGAAGAACCCGTAGAGGGGCTCGATCACCCGCCAGCCGATGGTTGCATAGTCGGGCGTACCGAGGATGAGGAGGCCGCCGGGCCGAAGAGCTCGCGCGAACTCCGTGAAGATCGCGGGGTCCTCCGGAATGTGCTCGATCACCTGGGAGCAGACCACACAGTCGAAGGTCGCGTCGCCGAAGGGGAGCGCGGTGACGGATGCGCGGACCAGGGGAACGTCGTAGCGCCGCATGTAGCGGAGCTTGTTCTGCTGGACGTCCAACCCGACCGCATTGTTGAGGCTCTGGAGGATGACGCTGGACCCGCATCCGATGTCGAGCGTCCGTCCGCCACCCCGGGCGAGGTTCGTGATGATGCGATGCCGGCGTCGCTGCCAGTATCGCTGCAGGGGGATCTTGCTGTAGAAGGCGCGCTCGTCGTAGTCGGCCGAATCGACGGAGTTCCGGAGCGGCCACAGCCGGGCGAAGGCGTAGAGAAGCGCCAGGCCGAAGCGGAAGATCCTGGCGTGCGACGAGCCACGGTCTCGCGGATAGTAGGTGAACGGGATCTCCACGACGTGCCACCCGGCCGCGTACGCCTTCACCAGGATCTCCTCCAGGACGTCGAAGTTCCGACCCTGGACATCGAGCTCCGCGAGCAGGGACGCACGATAGAGCCGGAAGCCGCTGGACAGGTCCCGCACCGGCAGGCCGAGCCCGATGGCGAAGAAACGGTTGAGGACGCGGCTGAGGAGCTTGCGGTGCAGGGGCATGTAGGCCACGCCGGCCTTCACGTAGCGCGAGGCGATCACGATGTCGGCGCGGCCGCGAGCGCGCCAGAGCTTCGCGATGAAGTCGGGATCATGGGAGAGATCCGCATCGAGGGTGATGATGTACTGGCCGCCGGCGGCCGCGAGTCCCTCGCGCAGGGCGCCGCCGTAGCCTGGCGCTTCCTGCAAGAGGACCCGCGCACCGAGGCTCCGGGCGAGCTCGGCCGTCCCGTCACGCGATCCACCGTCGACGACCAGCACCTCGCTCGCGCAGTCGAGTTGCGCGAGCACCACGTCGAGCCGGGGAAGGAGCGCGGCCAGGTTCTCGCGCTCGTTCAGGACAGGAATGACGACCGTGAGATCCAGGGTTGAAGGCGTCGGCATGGTCGCGAGCGCGCGGAAAGTACCCCGAACATCTCACCCGTTCAAGCCTCCGCAACGATTTCTGCTCCGATGCCCGAGTCTTGCGTGGAGAGGGGCGTGTTCGTGGCCGTCCACGGGTCTCGCGAGTCTTGCAGGACAGGGAATTTCTGCATGTCGACCACGCATGCTATGTAGCGCCGAATCCGGGTACTTGCGTTGACCTATTCGACGATCGTCATCCCTTGCTTCAACGAGGTCCGGCGACTGCCGGCCGAGCGGGTCCAGGCACTCGGCCAGGTGCCTGGAATCCATCTGCTCCTCGTCGATGACGGGTCGACCGACGGCACGGCCCTCCTGCTGGAGCGCATCTGCCGCGCCGTTCCAGGCAGGGCGAGGCTGCTGGTGCTCGATCGAAACTACGGCAAGGCCGAGGCCGTCCGGCGCGGGCTGTTGGAAGCGCTGGAGGCTGGCAGCGATTTCGTCGCCTACCTCGACGCAGATCTGGCCACCCCGGGCGAAGAGATGGTCCGCGTCCTGCGCCTGCTGCAGGGCGGCCCCGCGCAGGTCGCCCTGGGTTCGCGCATCGCGCTGCTCGGCGCCCACATCGAGCGCAGGCCCGCGCGGCACTACCTGGGGCGGTTTTTCGCCACGTTCGCCTCGCTCATCCTACGGTTGCCCGTCTACGACACGCAGTGTGGCGCCAAGGCGTTCCGCGCCTGTCCAGTGCTGGCCCAAGCGCTCGAGGAGCCGTTCCACGCTCGCTGGGCGTTCGACGTGGAGCTGATCGGGCGGCTGCTCGCGGGCGGTTTCACCGCCGAGGACTTCATCGAGGTCCCGCTGCGGCGGTGGGTGGACGTGGATGGATCGCGCCTGCGGCCGGTCGAGTTCCCCATCCTGGGTTGGGAG
Source organism: Myxococcales bacterium (assembly GCA_036393595.1). Classification (GTDB taxonomy): domain Bacteria; phylum Myxococcota; class Myxococcia; order Myxococcales; family 40CM-4-68-19; genus VBKO01. The sequence continues at coordinate 19,875 of DASWGQ010000023.1, forward strand.
TTGCTGCGCATCTTTTTCGCCCTCAACCGGCTGCGCTGGAGCGCCGGATCGACGCCCCTCCTCGGGGCATCCGCCCCCGCCGTCGCGGACATCCAGAAGGACCTTGGGTAGTGGGGCGTTTCCTGCGGTCCGCCGCGGGTCTCTTCCTGGCGGCCGTCGCGCTCCGCAGCGCCTCGTTCCTGTTCGACATCCAGAACATCGACGAGGTGCACTTCGGGCTCCTCGGGCGCAGCATCCTGGACGGCGGGCTGCCCTACGTCGATGCAGTCGACATCAAGCCGCCGTTCACCTACCTCGCGTTCACCGCTGGAGGCCTCTTCGGCGGTGTGTCGCTCCTGCCCGTGCATCTCCTCGGCGTGCCCTGGCTCGTCGCCACTTGCCTGGTGCTGCGGGAGGCGGCGCGGCGTTGGACGGGCAGCGAGGACGCCGGCTGGGCGGCTGCGTGGATCGCGCTCCTCGCCAACCTGTGCGAGGTGCCGTCGGTCAGCGCCGAGCTCCTGATGAACCTTCCCGTGGCCCTGGCGCTCCTCTGCGCCGTGCGCGCCGAGGAGGAACGGCCGCGCTTCGATCTGCTCTGCGGGCTGTGCATCGGAGTCGCGTCGCTCTTCAAGCACCAGGCGGCGATGCTGGGCGTGGGCCTTGGGATCGCGCTGCTCTGGCGGGGCCGGAACCGAGCGATCCGCGCGACGCTCCTGCTGGCCGGATTCCTCGTGCCGTGGGCGGGAACCGTCGCCTTCTACGCCGCGGCCGGGCATCTGCACGAGTTCGCGAGCTGGGTCTTCCTGCGAAACCTGCTCTACGCGGAGAAGGCCGGCGCCGGGCCGGCGCTGCCGCGCTTCGCGCTCGCCACGCTGCTGTGCGTGGGCGTGGCCGCGCTGCCGTGGGTGCTGGCTGCGCAGGAGACGCTGCGACGCAGTGGGTCCGCGCGTGAGCCAGTGCGCACGGCGGTGCTGATCTCGCTGTGGCTCACGTGGCTGCCGGTGAGCGCCGGAGGCAGGTTCTACGAGCACTACTACCTGCAGTTCGCGCCGCTGCTCGCGCTGGCCGCTGCACCGCGGATGGCCGCGCTGCTCGGGCGCTGGCGCGAGCTACCCCGTGTCCGGCGGGCGGCCGTGTGGGCAGCGTGCTGCGTCCCCGCGGCGGTGTACCTCGCCTTCACCCTGGCGAAGGGCGCCTCGGGCGGGTTCCCGGGACAGGACGAGAAGGTGGTCGACGTGTCCCGTTGGCTGGCAGCCAACTCGCGCCCCGACCAGCGCATCTTCGTCTGGGGCGACGCCACCTCGGTGTACTACCTCGCGCAGCGGGCGCCCGGCACGCGCTACTTGAACTGCGCCGTCCAGGTGGGGAACTTCGACCCGGCCCACCTGCCGCGCGGATTCGACATCGCCTCGCACGTCTCGGCGCCCGACGTGCAGGCGACCATCGCCGATCTGGAGCGCAACCGCGTCGGCTTGGTGGTCGACACCTCGTCCGCCGCCATCCACCACTGGGACCGCCTGCCGCTCTCGGGCGTGGCCGCCCTCGCATCGTACGTCGACTCACACTACCGCCTCGTCGCCACACCGGGCGGCGTCCGCGTCTACGCCCGGCGATGAGCGAGCCCGCCGAGACCCTCTCGGTCCAGGAGCTCCGCGACGCGTGGCCCGTCCTCTCGCGCGAGGACCGGGTCCAGGGCCTGCGGCTCTTGCCTCGCGACGCCGCCGAGGACCTCTTCTTCGAGCTGCCGTCCTCGGAGCAGGCGGCGCTGGTGCTGGCCCTGCCGCCGGCGGAGCGGCGCTCCTGGGTCCGCCTCTTGCCGCCCGACGACGCCGCCGACCTGATCCAGGCCGCGCCGCCCGAGGAGCGCGACGCGCTCCTGCATCTGCTCGACGACGCCACCCGCAAGGAGGTGAGCGCGCTCCTCGCGTACGAGGAGGACCGCGCGGGCGGGCTCATGCACCCGCGCTTCGCGCGGCTCCGGCCGGACATGACGGTCGACGAGGCCATCACCTACCTGCGGGCGCAGCCCCGCTCCAGCCTCGCCACGCTGTACTACGCCTACGTCCTCGATCAGGAGCAGCGCCTCCTCGGGGTGGTGGCCGTCCACGAGCTCCTCGCCGCGCCGCGCGGCGCGCGGGTGCGCGAGGTGATGAAGACCGACGTGGTCACCGTCGGCGAGGACCTCGATCAGGAAGTGGTGTCGCGCGTCTTCCGGAAGAGCGGCCTCATCGCCATCCCGGTGGTCGACGCGCAGCGGAGGATGAAGGGCGTCGTCACCGTCGACGACGTGGTCGAGGTGGTCAGCGAAGAGGCGACCGAGGACATCCAGAAGATGGGCGGCACCGAGGCGCTGGGAGAGCCCTACCTCAGCATCGCCTTCTCCCGCATGCTGAGGAAGCGCGCAGGCTGGCTGTCGGCCCTTTTCCTCGGCGAGATGCTGACGGCCACCGCGATGGGGTTCTTCGAGCACGAGATCGCGAAGGCCGTGGTGCTGGCGCTCTTCGTCCCGCTGATCATCTCCAGCGGCGGCAACTCCGGATCGCAGGCGACCTCGCTGGTGATCCGAGCCATGGCGCTCGGCGAGGTGCGGCTGCGCGACTGGTTCCGCGTCATCCGGCGCGAGCTGGCCAGCGGGCTCGCGCTCGGGTCCATCCTGGGCGCCATCGGCTTCGCCCGCATCGAGATCTGGCAGCACTTCTTCCACACCTACGGCGAGCACCACCTGCTGGTGGCGACGACCGTGGCGGCCGCGCTGGTCGGGGTGGTCACTTTCGGGACCATCGCGGGCTCGCTCTTGCCGTTCGTGCTCCGCCGCCTCGGCTTCGACCCGGCCAGCGCCTCCGCGCCGTTCGTCGCCACGCTGGTGGACGTGACCGGGCTGATCATCTACTTCAGCGCCGCGAGCCTCATCCTTCGCGGGACGCTGCTCTGACGGCTGGTTGCGCTTCGACGCAGCCTGTTTCGATGCGGTTGGACATACCGACTCTCTTCGGGCAGATTGTTCCTCGCATCGAGGGCCATTGGCCCAAGATTGCTGGTTTCTCCACCGGAGAGACGGCGTGAGTTGTTGCGACGAAACCACCGCCTGCGTGCCGAGTACCGACCTGTCGCGCCGCACCGTGCTGAAGGGCTCGATGATCCTCGCGGGCCTGATTTCCCTTCTGCGCCCCATGCGCTCCCACGCGCAAGGCAAGCGGATCAAGCTCGCCTATTGCAGCCAGCTTTTGTGCGGCGTGCCGTACGAGGTCGCACGCTCTGCCGGCCTGTTCAAGAACCACGGCCTCGACGTGGAGCTCATCTATACCCGCGGTGGCCAATCGGCGATGCAGGCGCTGGTCGGCGGCGCGGTCGATTACGCCGCCACTGCCCTCGACGTCGCAATCCAGGCTTATGCCAACGTTCACGTCGACATCCGCCGCTTCGCCGTCACCGGGCGGCTGCCGCTGTTCGCCGTGGTCACCGCGCCGAAGGCCGCAAGCCAGATCCGCGCCCTCAAGGACCTCGAAGGGAAGACCGTCGCCGTCTCCGCGCTCGGCAACGCCGATCACGCGCTCGCGCTCTTTCTCCTCAAACAGGCCAATGCCGACCCGAACAAGGTGAAGTTCGCGACCATGGGGGTCAATCTCCTGGAGGCGTTGCGACAGGGGCAGATCGATGCCGGCCTGGTGCAGGAGCCGGCGTTGACCCTGCTCCAGAAATCGGGCGCGCGCGTGCTGGTCAACGCGATGGATCTCGCCGACGCGGGCCGATATCTCGGCGGGTCCTACGAGTTCATGGGCGTCGCGGTGCGCGGCAAGGAATTCGAGCAGCGCAAGGCCGAGATGGTTCAGCTCACCAGGGCGCTCGGTGACGCGCTCAAGGCGGTGCGCACGATGAACGGCGATCAACTGGTCGCCGCGCTCCCCAAGGAGATGACGACGGGCCTCGATCTCAAGCAGTTCGGCGAGATCATCGCGCGCCACCGCGATTCGCTCTACCCCGAATCCGTGGCCATCGACCTCGCCGCAGCGAGGCGCGTCGCGCAGAGCCTCGTCGTCGGCGGCCTGATCAAGCCGGATGCGAGTATTTCCGGGTTGCACGATACGTCGATCGTCGGAAGCTAGCAGCCTGCGCGTCTCCGACCTGACGATTTCCTACGGCGGCGAGCCGGTGCTGGAAGGCGCAAGTATCTCCGTCGGGGAAGGTCAGTTCGTCAGCCTGGTGGGACCGTCGGGGTCCGGCAAGTCGAGTCTGCTGCGCGCGGTGATCGGGTTGCAGCAGCCGCTCAAGGGAACGGTCGAGCCCGAGGTCGCGCCCCCGGAAGTCGCCATCCTGTTCCAGGACGACGCGCTCCTGCCGTGGAAGACGGCGCGGGACAACGTCGCCCTCGGCCTCACTCTGAACGGCATGCGCCGCCGCCCGGCGCTCGAACGGGCCGATCTCTGGCTCGAGCGGATCGGCCTCGCCGGCTTCGGCCATCGCTTTCCGCGGCATCTCAGCGGCGGGCAGAGGAAACGGGTCGCGCTCGCTCAGGTGCTGGCGCGCGAGCCGAAGCTGCTCCTGATGGACGAGCCCTTCGCCTCGCTCGACGCCATCGTGCGCGCCCGCATCGTTCAGGACGTCGCGGCGCTGGTCGAGCGCGAGCGCATCAGCGTGCTGCTCGTGACCCACGACCTCGAAGAGGCGATCAGTCTTTCGGACCATATCTACCTGCTCTCGCAGGGGCCGCGCGCGCACGTCACGCGGGAGTATCCGCTGCCGCGGCCGCGCGATCCGGTGCGCTCGCGCATGAATGCGGCCTTCGCGCCGCTCTACCAAGAGATCTGGAATGACCTCACGCGAGAAGTCGATCGCGCCCACCCCGCGGAGGCCGCGGGACGACGCGAGTCGGCCGTTGCCAGGAAAGCGCGCTACGCGTGGGCGCGTCAGTTGACGGCGTTCGGTGTCCTCCTGGTGGTCTGGGAGGCGGCGGGCCGCGCCGGCCGGCTCAATCCGATCTATGCGCCGAGCCCGAGCCAGATCGGCGCGGCGCTGGTCGAACTGTTCGGGAGCGGGCGCATCTGGACCCATCTCGAGGCGACCTTCACCGCGGCGCTCGTCGGCCTTGCGCTCGGCATGGTGGCCGGCATCCTGCTCGGCGCCCTCGGCGCCCTCGTCCCGCTGGTCGCCGAGTTGCTCGAGCCGGTGATGACGCTGCTCAACGCCATCCCGCGCGTCATTCTTGCGCCGCTCTTCGTCATCTGGCTGGGCATCGGCGTGGCGTCGAAGGTCGCGCTCGCCTTCGTCCTGGTCACGGTGCTGATCTTCTTCACCGTGTTCACAGGCATCCGGCAGGTGGACCGGAAGCTCGTCGAGCGCGTCCTCACGCTCAGCGGCGGCCGCTGGGCGCTGATGCGCCACGTCTATCTCCCCTCGCTCGCGGCCTGGGTGATGGGCAACCTGAAGGTCGCAGTCGGTTTTGCCTTCACCGGCGCCGTGGTCGGCGAGTTCGTGGCCGCGAGCCGCGGGCTCGGCTATCTGCTTGCGTTCGCGCAGAGCACGTACAACTCCGCGCTCATGCTTGCTCTCGTCTTGTTGATCATGTTGGTCGTGCTGGTCATTTTCGCGGTGGCCGGCCGCCTGGAAAAATATCTTCTGCGCTGGAATTGAGACGGAGCCGACGGTGAGCTGCCCTTCAGGGGGACGCACCGTCGCGGGCGGGCGGACGGCTCAGGCGTCGGGCGGCTTCACGTACTCGTAGCCGACCGGCATGCCGTTGATGCCCTTGTTCGGCGGGGCGATCCAGCTGGCCACCTTGCCGCGCTCATGGACGGGGTGCATGAGCGCCTTCACGTACGCGCGGTCCCTCTCGGTGATCAGCCACTCTCCCTCGCGCGCCTCGTAGTCGGCCTCGGAGATGAGCCGCCCCTCCGGATCGAACGTCGCCGTCGCGCACGGACCGACCCCGCGGTGGAAGCGCCGGCTGGGGAGCCGGAGCGAGAGACCGTTCACCCCGCTGCGCTGCAACGTCTTGTTCCAGCGGTCCACCGCGCGCTGGCAGTCCTTGACGTACTCGTCGCGGAGCACCTCGTTCATCGCGTTGCGCAGCGGCACCTCCTGCGCAACCAGCGCGCCGTTCTCCGGCACCTCCAGCCGGTAGGTCTCGGAGAGCGCCTTGTGCTCCGGCTGGTCGTCCTCGCGGAAGCGGCCCTTGAGCCCCGCCGCGAAGAAGTCGGCCGCGTTGCTCGATACCTCGCCGCCGAACAGGTCGAGCGAGAGGGTGAACCACTGGTTCAGGTAACGCTGGATGACGTCCAGCGGGACGGCGCCGTTCTGGCGCGGGTCCTTGCCCTGCGCCATCAGCTCCGCGGTGCGCTGCACGACGCGGTCGACGCCCATCTCGCCGACGAAGAGGTGGTGCGCCTCCTCGGTCAGCATGAACCGGGTGGTGCGCGCCAGCGGGTCGAAGCCGCTCTCCGCCAGCGCGGAGAGCTGGTACTTGCCGTCGCGGTCGGTGAACATCGCGAACATGAAGAAGCCGAGCCAGTCGTCGATCGGCTCGTTGAAGGCGTTCAGGATGCGCGGCTTGTCGGACGAGCCGCTGCGGCGCGCGAGCAGCTCCTCCGCTTCCTCGCGGCCGTCGCGCCCGAAGTGGCGTTGGAGCAGGTAGACCATCGCCCACAGGTGCCGGCCTTCCTCGACGTTCACCTGGAAGATGTTGCGCAGGTCGTAGAGGGAAGGCGCGACGCCCCCCAGGAGGCGCTGCTGCTCGACCGAGGCGGGCTCGGTGTCGGCCTGCGTGACGATGATGCGGCGGAGCGCGTTGCGGTGCTCGCCGGGGACCTCGTCCCAGGCGGGCTCGCCGTAGTTGTCGCCGAAGCCGATCTTCCGCTCGCCTCCCTTCGGCGCGAGGAAGATGCCCCAGCGGTATTCGGGCATGCGCACGTAGTCGAACGTCGCCCACCCGTCCGGCTCCACGCTGACGGCCGTGCGCAGGTAGATCTGGTGCGCCTGGAATCCCTCGGGGCCGACCTCGCGCCACCAGGAGAGGAAGTTCGGCTGCCACTGCTCGAGCGCGCGCTGCAGGCGCCGGTCGCCCGAGAGGTCGACGTTGTTGGGGATCGATTCCAGCGCCTGTGCCACTACGTCCTCCTCCAGTCGAAGCGCGGGCGCTCCGGCTTGCCGTACAAGCTGAGCGCGCCCGTCTCGCCGGTCGCGTTGGGGCGGATGAAGATCCAGTTCTGCCAGGCGGAGAGCCGCCCGAAGATCTTGGTGGCCAGCGTCTCGGGCCCGGGGAAGCGGTAGCTGGCTTCCATGCCGGTGAGCGCGTCGGGGCTCAAGGAAGCGCGCTCCTCGACGGCGACGCGCAGCTCCTCCTCGAAGTCGATGTCGTCCGCGAGGACGGTGGCGAGGCCGAGCTGGTCGGCGCGCGCCGCGTCGATCGGTCCCTCGCGGCCCGCCGCGATCACCGCCTTCGCCCGGGCGGGGGCTCCCAGAAAGCGCGTCTCCAGGCGCGAGAAGCCGTTCCAGCCGGGAAGGAGGCCTTCCGAGAGCGCTCCCGGCCGCACTTCCACCCTGCCGGCGTCCAGCACGTAGCTCCGGTCGGCCGCGGCGAGCAGCTCGAACAGCGGACCGGCGAAGCACGACTTCTCGTCCACCACGGCGAAGAAGCTGCGCGCGGTCACGTCGAGCCGGCGCAGCACGCGCTGCCAGAGCAAGCGCGTCTCGCGCAAGATCCAGGCAGCCTCCGGTGCTTCCGCTTTCGGCTTCAGCCCGTCGCCGAGGGAGCCGGCTCCTCCGCTGGGTGCTTCCGCCTTCGGCTTCAGCCCGTCGCCGGCGGAGCCGGCTCCTCCGCTGGGGCCGGCCAGCAGCTCGCCGACGGCGTGGGCCTTGGCGCGATCGCCCTCGGTGCGCAGCAAGACGAGGCCGATGCGCTCGTGGTGGAAGCGGAGGCGCAGGAGCGCGTCGTCCAGCTCGCGCGCCGCGCGGATGCCCCAGCCGGCGGGGCCGCGCGCGAGCGCCCCGGCCGCGTCCTTCGGGACGTCTCCCTCGGGGGCGCGCACCGTGAGCGTCGCCACCCGCGCGCCGGGATCCAGCGCCAGCGTGACGTGCCGGTACTCGATGCGATCTTCCGAGACCCGCGGCTCGAGCGCGTCCAGCTCGATGCCAGGGCCTCGCGCCACCTCGGGCGCGGCGGCCGCCAGCGCCTTGGCGCGCTGCAGGATCGCCTCGGCGAACTTGCTGCGCGGCGCCACCGCGTCGACCAGGCCCCACTCGACCGCCCGCTTTCCCTTGATCCCCTCCGCCAGGGTGGAGAAGGCGTCGGCCAGGTCGCGCCGCACCTTTCGCTTGTCCACCACGCGCGTGAGGCCGCCGGTGCCGGGCAGCACGCCCAGGAGCGGCACCTCCGGCAGCGAGACCGTCGACGAGCCGTCGTCGACCAGCAGGATCTCGTCGCACGCGAGCGCCAGCTCGTAGCCGCCTCCGGCGGTGGCGCCGTTGCAGGCGGCCAGGAAGCGGATGCCGCTCTGCGCGCTGGCCTCCTCGAGATAGAGGCGCGTCTCGTTGGTGTACTTGCAGAAGTTGACCTTGAAGGGGTGCGGCGACGAGGCGAGCATGTAGATGTTGGCGCCCGCGCAGAAGATGCGGTCGTGCCCCGAGGTGACCACCACCGCCTTCACCGACGGATGCGAAAAGCGCAGCCTCTGCACCGCATCGGCAAGCTCGATGTCCACCGACAGATCGTAGGAGTTGCTCTTCAATTGATATGCCTTCGCCTGCGGCTCCGGCCCGTCGCCGGCGGAGCCGGCTCCTCCGAGCTCCACCTCGGCGTCCTGGCCGCCGAACGGCTGCACCTTCATGGTCAGCCGGGCGATCTCGCCTTCCACGGCCAGCGTCCAGTGCCGGTACCGGCTCGGATGCGTCTCGAACGACGGCCGCGGGGCTTCCTCGGGCTTGTCCATGCGCGCGACAAAGTAGCGCATCGCGCGCCGCTCCGCAAGCAGTATAGTGCGTGACCTCGCGCTTGTGCGCGGCGACTATCTGCACTATAGTGCATCATCGCATGGAACGGGCCAGGGACGGACTGCTGGGCGGGGTGGGAAGCGCGGTCCGCAGGCTGCGCGAGGAACGCGGCCTGTCGCGGCGGGCGCTCTCCGACAAGAGCGGCGTGTCGGAGCGGTTCCTCGCCGAACTCGAGGGTGGATCGGGCAACATCTCGGTGGTCCGATTGGCCGAGGTGGCGCGCGCGCTGGGGACCACCGCCTCCGCCCTGCTCGGCGAGGCGGAAGGGACGCCCGCCGCACCCGGGCCGGCGCTCCTCGCCGGACTCTCGCGCGACGAGCTGCACGAGGCGGAGCGCTGGTTGCGCGCCCGCTTCGGCCGCGGCGAAGGTCCGCTGGTCGCGCTGGTCGGATTGCGCGGCGCGGGGAAGAGCACCATCGGCCGCGCGCTGGCCGGGAAGCTCTCGGTCCCGTTCTTCGAGCTGGACGCGCTGGTCGAGCAGGCCGCGGGCCTCTCCCTGCCGGGGATCTTCTCGCTGCACGGCGAGGCGTACTACCGGCGGCTCGCGCGCGAGGTCCTGACGCGCTTCCTGGCGGAGACCGAGGCGGGCGTCCTCGCCACCGGCGGCGGGCTGGTCCTCGATCGCGAGGCGTGGCGCCTGCTCCAGCGCCGCTGCCGCACGGTGTGGCTGCAGGCGACGCCCGACGATCACTGGCAGCGGGTGCTCGCCCAGGGCGACGAACGTCCTTCCGCCGCCAGCCCGCATGCCCGAGACGAGCTGCGCGCGCTGCTCAAGGTGCGCGAGCCGCTCTACGCGCAGGCGGAGATGGCGGTCGACACCTCGCGCCTGGGCGTCCCCGGGGCGGTCCGCGAGGTGCTCCAGCACCTCACGGGACAGCACAAGGCCTCCGCGGCGCGGAGGAAGACGCACACCCGGCAAAATTGACGAGCAGCCATCGCCGCGCAACCGTTCCGGAAACCCTTGGGGGAGGGAACGGTGGACCAGGAGACTCGACGGACCGGAGCTCGGAGCTCGCTCTCCGCGATGGCGGCGACGCTGCTCGCCTGCGGCGGAGCGGCGCTGATCGCGGGGGCGCCCGACTGGGTGAGCCGCATGGCGCTCGCGCAGACGCCTTTGACGGGATCGTCCGATCCGGCGTTCTCGCAAGACCTGCCCGGACTGGGCCACAAATTCGAGCTGTTCGGCACGGCCCAGGACGCGCAGGACCCGAAGAATCCGACCAACGACGTGATCGCCACCACCATTGCCGAAGGCAGGGGGTCCTCCCAGGCGCAGTTCGCCGGAGCGATCCGCCCGCTGCCCCCCGGCGTGGACATCGCCGCCCTGACCGATCAGCTGGATCTCAAGTACTTCTTCGTCGACCGCACCTGCGGCGGCGGCGCTCCGCGGTTCCAGCTGGCGATCGACCTCGACGGCGACGGCGTCTCGGACGGGAACGCGTTCGGGTACGTCGGCAATCCGCCGGGGTTCGTCGGGTGCGACGACACCTTCCCCAGCTCGCCGAGCACCGCGGGGTCGCCGGGCGGCGTCGGGCACGCGTTCTACGACCTGGTGACGGTCGACAATCGGACCCTGGAGAACCGCCAGGACACGGTGCACTGAACCGGCCGCTCCTCCGGAGCGCGGCCGCAGTATCGAGAATTGTTCTCGAACGCTGGAGATCGGATGGGCAACGGCGGTAGGATGTGTTTCGTGCCCACTCAGCCGACCGGGACGCGCCAGAGCATCCTCGAGGCGCTGAAGCGCGAGGGCCCGCTGGCCATCGCGCAGCTCGCGGAGCGCCTGGGGATGTCCGGCGAGGCGGTGCGCCAGCAACTGGTGCAGCTGCAGCGCGAGGGGTGGATCGAGGCGCTGCACGAGCGCGCCGCCGCCCGCCACAGCGGACGGCCCGCCGCCCGCTATCGCCTCACCCAGGCCGGCGACCACGTCTTCCCCAAGCACTACGACGCGATGACCGTGGCGGTGCTGGATGCGGTCGCCAGCGAGCTGGGCCCGGAGTCGCTGGACCGCATCCTCGCCAGCCTCACCGAGGCGCGCGCGCGGCAGTGGGAGCCGCGGCTCGCCGGCAAGTCCCTGCGCGAGCGCGTGGAGGCGCTGCGCGGCGTGTACCAGGGAGAGGACCCGTTCATGGACGCCGAGGAGGTGACCGGCGGGTTCCGGCTGGTGGAGCACAACTGTCCCTTCCTGAACGTCGCGCTGGAGCGGCCCGTGGTGTGCAGCCTCACCGTCTCGCTCCTCTCGCGGCTGCTCGGCTTCGAGGTGGTCCGCGAGGAGCGGTTCCAGACCGGAGACGGACGGTGCGCGTTCCGCGTCCTGACGGACCGCCCCCGCGACCCATCCGCGCCGGCATTCGAGCGGGAAGGCGTCAAGAATGCCGCAGCGTCCTCATCCCGCGACGTCCACGATCAAGAGCACGGAGCCGCCCTGGTGGCGGCTCACGTGCCGCTGAACTTCGGCGGGCGGCGCGCGTTGTAGGCGGCGATCCCTTCGGCTGCGTCCTTGCTTTCGAACAGGCGTTGCTGCAGCTCGCGCTCGAGGGCCAGGCCCTGCTCGAGCCCGACCTCGAGGCCGGTGGTGACGGCGCGCTTGATGAGGCCCACGGCGCGCGACGCCTTGGCGGGCGGCACGAACCTGCGAGCGTACTCCAGCGCGGCCGCCCGGAAGCCGTCGGCGGGCACGTCGAGCACGGCGTTGACGAGGCCCAGCGCCTTGGCTTCGTCCACCTCGACCGTGGCGCCCTCGGCCATCAGCTCGATCGCCTTCGCGCGTCCCAGGGCGCGCGCCAGCCGCTGCGTGCCGCCGGTGCCGGGCAGCACGCCCAGGGCGACCTCCGGCAGCCCGACTTTTCCCGCCTGGCGCCGCGCGATGCGCAGATCGCAGGCGAGCGCGATCTCCAGGCCGCCCCCCACGCAATGCCCGTTGATCGCCGCGATCACCAGCTTGGGCGTCTGCTCCAGCCGGCACAGCGTCTCGTTGGCATGGAGGCAGAAGTTGTACTTGAAGTACGGGGCACTTTTCTGAAGCATTTCGATGTCCGCCCCGGCGCAGAAGAACTCGGTGGGCTTCTTCGCGTCGGGCGGCGGCGGTGCGCCGGTCAATAGGAGGACGTGCACGGCCTCGTCCATCCGAGCACCGAGGATGTGCGCGTCGATCTCGCGCATCATCTCGTAGCTGTACGTGTTGGCGGGCGGGTTCCTCAGTTCGAGGACCATCACGCCGTCCTGCTTCGAGGCGTTCACCAGGGGCGTCGTCATGCGGCGCCTTTTACCACCGGTTACTATGCGGAACATGTCCTGCGTGCGCCCGACCTCCTTGAACCCGTGCCGCAAGAGCAACACCAGGGTCGGCTCGTTATCAGCGAACACTTGGGCATCTAGCCAGGCGAGGCTCGTCTTCTTGGCCCAGCCGATCCCGGTTTGTTCACAGCAGCCTGGGCTGCGGACTCGTCCCGGGACGAGTAGAGACACCTGACGATCGCTTTCGCTCCATGAATGCCCGCCCGTACGTCCGTTCCGCGGCGTGCTGGTTGTGCGCGCGGCAGAGGAGCCGGATCCGATCTACGGCGTGCAAGTGCGTCTTCGCGAAACCGTCGACGTGATCGAATTCCAGTGAACCGGTCTCGGCGCACCTCCGCCCGCGCTCATCGGTGAACGTGCACCGCCCGGCGTCGCGTTCATAGACGGTCCTCTTGATTGCGTCGGGGATGTGGCGCGACGAGGGTGCTTGCGCAGCTTCCCTCGACGGCGGCCGCGGTTTGCGACCGGTCGCGAAGCGCTCCCTCTTCACGTGGTCGATGAGCAGGTCGAGTGCCCGATCGAAGATGGAGGCCAAGTCTCCGTCGGGGACCCGGTGCCTGAGCAGGTCCTGCGCCTGACGCAGCTTGTCGCGAAGTGCGCGGCTCGCGGTGAACTGCACCTTGAACGTCTCCTCCGTGAGCGGCGCCACGGCGGGCCGATAGTCTTGGCGGTTCGGCTGCGTGACTGGCGCTGAATGGAGAGCGAGCGCAAGCGGGTCCGCCGAAGCCCGCGGAGAGTGCTCCGGAATCTTCCGCACCGTGGGCGCGACCACTGGCTGGGGTGCCAGTCGCGCAACCAACTCGTCAATCTCGCGCTTCGTCTTGCCCGCCGCCTGCGCGAGCACTTCGCGATGGTTCTCGCTCGTGAGGTGCGGTGCGAGTAGACGCAGTCCGCCCAGGTGCACCTGCCCGGAGCGCATCGCATCGATGACGGCGGGGAACTGCCGTCCCGCGCGCGCCACCATGATCCGGTTGTAGGCGGCACCCTCGGAGAACCTGAGCTCGCCGACGCAGAACGCGAACATCGAAGGAAATGCGCATTCGGCGTACAGCTTCCGCTCGTCGATCTCGCCGAGATGCTCGAGGAGCTCTGCCTCTACCCAACGAGAGGTTTCGGCGAGCTCGCGCGTTCGGGCGAGAAGCTCCGAGCTGCTGAGCGACCGCAGATCTGATTGTGAGTTCATCATGCAGGTTTCGTAGCACGGCTGTTTTCCGAGGCTCTGCGGTGCCCAATGGCGCACGTGAGACCAGAAGCTCGCGCGCGAGGTCCGCTGTGACGCTGGCGCTCACCAGAACGCGTCCTCGGCGCTCAGGACACGCGATTGAGCGACACTGCCGGCGCGCATCAAGACACGTGTTCCAAGTCGTCAATGGAAATAGCGAAGCATCGGTCAGATGACCGATAACCTGCATTTCACCTCGGGTGGCCAACTCGTCCCGGGACGAGTTGGAATGCTTCAACCGTTCCGTCACGCCATCCGCTTCCCGTTCTCTGCAGGGTAGAGCGTGATTGCGAGGGTGGCATCGAGCGCAGCGATCGCCTGGATTGCCGAGGCGTCGATGAGGAAAAACGGCGCGTGGCGCGTGCCGCATGCGAACCCGATGTTGAAGCACCGCTTCGTGGCGCGCTGCCAGAGCCGTTTCGGTTCGCCGGACAGCCGCGAGATCGTTCTGGCCATGTGGCGGACTGTCGGGTCCAGAAGCAACGCAGGATCGGACAGATCCATCGACAGCATGTGCCTGCCCCGCACGCGGCCGCTGAACAGCACGAGCAGCGATGGAAGCGCGTCAGCAGGCGCCCAAGCGGCTCGCGGGACTCGACATCGAGATCGACGTTCGGGAACTTGGGCTCTCGCCGGGTCATCCGGCACTCCTGTCGCACAACTCGTCCCGGGACGAGTCGGCTCCCCGGGACCCGGGCCGGTCCACAGGGCGAGGCACAAGGCGGTAGGCGATCGTGCTCAGCGCCTGAGAAGGCCCATGTCCTTCTCCAGCGACAAGGACATCTCCATCGAGTCGGCCCATTCGCCCGCGTCCTGGGTGACGAGGGCGGCGGCGGGATCGAGGATCCAGGCGCCCAGCGCAGAGGAGAAGAGGGCCACCAGGTTCTGGAAGGGGTGGACCCGATTCTGGTCGTCCAGCTTGCCGCTCGCGACGGTGAGGAAGGTCTGCGAGGACTGGAGCGCCTGCCGCGCCTCCATGCCCAGCTCGTCGTCCATGGTGGCCAGGTGGTCGACCAGCGCGAAGTGGGTGCTGGAGGGGTCGTCGAGCGAGAAGAGCTGCACCAGGCAGTCGTGCGGCTCGGAATCGGTGTACTCCCTCACCGTCACGCGCCAGGTGCGCTGCAGCTCCAGCTCCGCGGCGGTGGGGTTGCCGAGCGGCGTGAGCGTCAGCGACGCGCCCTGGTCCTCCTCGCGCATCGCGGTCAGGCACACTCCCACCAGCCGCTCCAGCTCGTGCGGCCGCATCTGGCGCGGCGTGAGCATCCCGATCATGCGGGCAGGCTGCTCGGTGTTCACGAGCGTCTGCAGGTACATGTTTTCGGCCACGATGCCTCCCCCCTGCGCAGCATCCTCACGCGTGAACGGCGAAGTCAACTTCGGTCAGACCGCCTCGACGATGACCGACAATCCCTGCCCGACACCCACGCAGAGGGTCGCGAGCCCGTACCGCCCGCCGCGCGCCCGGAGCGCGTGCACCAGGTGGGTCAGGAGCCGCGCGCCGCTCATTCCGAGCGGGTGCCCGATGGCGATCGCGCCGCCGTCCACGTTCACCCGGTCCGGGTCGAGCTGCAGCTCCTGCATGACCGCCAGCGCCTGCGCGGCGAACGCCTCGTTCAGCTCGACCAGGTCCAGGTCGCGCGCCGCCAGCCCGGCTCGCGCGAGCGCCTTGCGCGTCGCCGGCACCGGGCCCATGCCCATCTCGCGGGGATCTACGCCCGTCGAAGCCGAGGCGACGATCCGCGCGAGGGGCGTCACGCCCAGCTCGCGCGCCTTTGCGCCCGAGGCGACGAGCACCGCCGCCGCGCCGTCGTTGAGCGACGACGAGTTCCCGGCGGTGACCGAGCCGCCCTCGCGGAACACCGCCCGCAGCGCAGCCAGCTTCTCCAGCGAGGTATCCGCGCGCGGGCCCTCGTCGCGCTCGACCGCGCGGTCCGTTTTCCGCTTGTCCGCGGAGAGCTCGGCGAGGGGCACGGGCAACAGCTCCGCGGCGAGCGCGCCGGATTCGGCCGCCCCCACCGCCCTCCGGTGCGACCGGAGCGCGAACTCGTCCTGCGCCTGCCGGGAGATCTTGTAGTGCGTGGCCACGTTCTCGGCCGTCTCGCCCATGCTCTCCAGCGGGATCCGCTCCGCCATGCGCGGGTTGGGGAAGCGCCAGCCCAGCGAAGTGTCCCAGCTCTGCAGCGACCCACCGGCATATCCGTCGGGCGGCTTGGCGACCGCCCACGGAGCGCGAGTCATGCTTTCCACCCCGCCTGCCGCGACCAGCTCCGCCTCGCCCGTCTTGATCAGGCGCGCCGCCTGCGCCGCGGCCTCCAGGCCGCTGGCGCACAGCCGGTTGACGGTCACGCCTGGCACGCGGTCGGGCAGCCCGGCGAGCAGCACCGCCATGCGGGCCACGTTGCGGTTGTCCTCGCCGGCCTGGTTGGCGCAGCCGAGGATCACCTCGTCGAGCTGCTCCCCCACGCCGCGGCCGACGCGTTCCAGCAAGGCGCGCAGGGCGTATCCCGCCAGGTCGTCCGGCCGCACCGAAGCGAGCGCACCCCGCAGCTTGCCCACCGGCGTGCGCAGGGCATCCACGATCACCGCGTCCCGAGGTCCGATTCCCGCCACGTAGCCTCCCCGCGCGTCGCGCGCTACCATCCGCTGATGGTCCCGCGCGAAGGCGATCCCGCACCCGATTTCACCCTCGAGGGCGTCCCCGAGGGGCGGTACCGCCTCGCCGACCAGCGCGGCAAGGTTGTCGTTCTAGCCTTCTATCCGGGAGATTTCACGCCCGTCTGCCTGCGCCAGCTGCAGCACTACGAAGAGCAGCGGGACAAGCTGGTCGCCACCGGCGCCACCCTGTGGGCCGTCTCCACCGACAAGCTGGAGAAGCACGAGCGGATGGCGAAGAGCTACGCCCTGAGCTTCCCCCTGCTCGCCGATCCGGAGGGCAAGGTGGCGGATTCGTACGGCGTCCGGTCACTGATGGGGACCGCCCGGCGCTCGGTCTTCCTCATCGATCCGAAGGGGATCGTGCGCTACCGGCACGAGGATCCTCTGTCCTTGTCCTATCGCAGCGTGGACGACATCCTTCAGGCCCTCGATCGGAGCGGACTGCTGAAGAAGCTGGCTTGAGGCCTGGGGCGTTGCGCCCCAAGCCCCACGCGCTTACTTCGTCGCGTCGTTCTTCGCCTTCTCGGCCGCGTCCTTCGCGTCGTTCTTGGTGTGGCGCGCCTTGGTCTTGGCGTTCCGCGCTGCCTTCTTCGCGTGGCGCTTGGCCTTGGCCGTGCCCGAGTCGGT
>DASWGQ010000024.1:0-6270 GCA_036393595.1 Myxococcales bacterium
GCACCCTCAGCGTCGAGCATGCCAGCAACGACCTCGACCTCGACCTCGACCTCGACCTCGACCTCGACCGCGACCTCCAACCCGACCTCGACACTGACCCCGACCCCGACCCCCGCCCGTCCCTCGGCCGCAGCGCAGCTCATGGCCTGGTCCGTGGACCTGGCCGTCCTCCTCGCCTGCGCCTCGCTCCACGTGGGCGTCGCGACCGCGCTGCTGCGCGGGGTCCCGGGCTCCGTGGACCAGGGCTTGGACCTCCTGCTCCGCGGACCTCGCCTGCCGGCGCTGTGGGGCGCGCTCTGCGCGCTGCTCGCGATCGCCTACTCCTGGCTCTTCACCGCCCTGGGCGGCCGCACGCCGGGGCTCGCCCTCGCCGGCCTCCGCGTCGAGTCGCAGCGGGGCGGGACGCTCACCGTCGGCGAGGCGCTCGCGCGGGCCGCCCTGGCGGTCCCCTCGGCCGCGCTGGGGCTCTCCGGGTTCGCCCTCGCGCTCGTCGACCCGCGCGGGCAGACCCTGCACGACAAGCTGTGCGGCGCCGTGGTGGTCCGCCGCTGATCGGCGAGCGGTGGCTCGCAAAAATGTGGAATCAGGCCGCGAAGGCCTGTTCAATGCCTTCGAGCCGGGGATGCCGTTCCCGTTCCGCGACGCCACCCTGCAGGCCTACCTGGCGGCGAACGGCATCCAGCTGATGCCGCAGGGCCAGTACTTCGACACCTACCGGCTGGACGCGAACGGCGTCACCATGAAGCCCAACCAGAGCGTCAAGCAGAAGCTGGGCTTCTCGGACGTGCAGCAGTTCCCGGCGGCGACGGCGGCGCTCGCCGCCGCGGTGCAGGCCACCGTTTCGCCGGAGGACTGCGACCAGTGATTGAATGCTTGCCTCCGGGGCGGGGGGCGCCTTAGCCTCGCGTCCCGGAGGAAGCCGTGACCGAGAAGCAGTACGTCCTGCCCGTTCCGAGCAAGCGCGGCATGCTGTTCTTCCTGGTCGCGAACGCGCTGGCGTTCGCGCTGTGCGGCGCGGTCTGGGCGCTGGTCTGGTACGGGGACTTCTTCAGCCCCGCGGCCGCGGCGGTGTGGGGCTTCCTCGCGGAGCACTCCGGCTGGACGGTCGGCGCCGCGCTCTCCCCCCTGTTCGCGGCGCTGGTGCTCGGGTACGGCTACATGCGCCGGGCGATGGCGCGCCGGGCGCGCGAGAAGGCGCAGGAGCTCGCCGAAGCGGCCAAGGCGGCCGGGACGCAGCTGCCCGCGTGATGGGGCGCGCGAGCCCGGTGGTGCGCGCGTGATCGCTCTTGCCCTCTTGTGCGCGGCTGCCGGCGCCGGCCCTGGAGCGCGATCGGCGGCTGCGTTCGTCCCCGCGCGCGCGGACGCGGCGCTGCTGCTGGACGGCGCGCAGGGCGCCGCCGGGCTGCGCGCCTTCTTCGACGGCGTGGCGCAGCGGGCCCCGGCGCTGGCCGCCGGACCGCGCATGGCCGCGCTGGTCGGGCCGGACCTCCTGGCCGAACCTCTCGCGTGGGGCCTCGCCCCGTCCGGCCCGCGAGCCGTCGTGCTCGCGAGCGGCTCCACCGGCTTGACCGCCCCCGTGCGCAACGCGAAGGCCGCCCGGGCGAGGCTGCAGTCCTGGCTGGCGGAGTCCGGACCCGCGCGGCCGGTCCGCGCCCCGCCTCTGAGAAGCGCGCTGGCCGCCGGAGAAGGCCGCCGGACCCGCGCCGGAGCCGTGGCGTCCGTCGCGGGCGCGACGCGGCTGATCACTGCTTCCGGGCCGCACGCGATTGCCCTGCTGGCGATGCTGGCGCAGGCGGGCACGCGCGCCGCCGCGCCCCTCTCGTCCGACCGCGTTCTCGCCCCCGCGCTGGCGCGGCTCACGGACCCGGCGGCCGTGGTCGCGCGCGGCGCCGATCCGCTCCGGGCCGCCGTGCTCTCGCTCGAAGCGTCGGCGCAGGACCTGGTCGCGCGGGGGCTTCTCATCGCCCCGGCGCCGCTGCTCGCCGGATACGCGCCCGGATCGTCAGCCTGCGCCGGCGCATCGCTCTTCTGCTTGCGCGCCGGCCTGGGACCTTCGGGCCGCGAGGCGCTTGCGCTTGCGGCGCGCGCCTACCTCGGCGCCCTGCTTCCACCCGCCGCGCGCCAGGCGCCGGACCAGCTCGCCCGGCGCGCCGCCGCCGCCGCCGAACGCGTGGTGGTGCGGAGCGACGGCGGCGACCCGCGTCTGCTCTCCAGCGAAGGGGAAGCCCTGTGGGCCCTGCGGCTGCAAGCGGTCACCGCGCCCGCCCCGGCGGAAGGCGCCGCAGATGCGCAAGGGCCCCGGCCGCTCTGCGTCCGCGCCGACGCGACCACGGCCTGGTTCGGGACGCCGTGCCCGGCGGGCGCTCCCGCGGACCCGCGCGCATCCGGCGGGACCTCCGCGCTCGAGGCGCTGGTGGACCTGGGCGCCGCCGATGCCGTGCTGCAGAAGCTCACGCCGCTGGATGCGCTCCACGGCGGCCTGGCAGCCGCGCTGTACGCCGGCCGCCTGACGGTGGGGGGCCTCTTGCGCGGCTCGGGCCCGGTGGTCGTCACGGGGCGCCCCCACCCCGCGGGCGCCGAGGTGGAGCTGCGCTGGCCACTCAAGTAGTTCCCTTTGCGCGCGACCGCCGTCTTCAGTAGGGTGCGCGCCCGATGTCCGACGAGAACGCGAAGGCTCCGCCGGAAGCGGAGCCGCCCGGCGGGATCTCCTCGGCGAAGCGCAGCGAGCGTCTTGCCGCGCTGGGCGCGCGCGAGAAGCTCGCCGCGCTCGACGCCCAGGCCGAGCTGGGCGGCGGCCAGGAGCGCGTCGACAAGCAGAACGAGGAAGGCAAGCTCACCGCGCGCGAGCGCATCGAGCTGCTGCTCGATCCGGGGAGCTTCATCGAGCTCGACAAGTTCAAGGTGCACCGCTGCGACGACTTCGGGATGCAGGACAAGAAGATCCTCGGCGACGGCGTGGTCACCGGCTACGGCACGGTGGAAGGCCGGCAGGTGTTCGTCTTCGCGCAGGACTTCACCGTGTTCGGCGGGTCGCTCTCGGGCGCCTACGCGGAGAAGATCTGCAAGGTGATGGACCTGGCGGTGTCCACCGGCTGCCCGGTGATCGGCCTCAACGATTCCGGCGGCGCTCGCATCCAGGAAGGCGTGGTGTCGCTCGCCGGCTACGCGGAGATCTTCTACCGCAACGTCTCGGCCTCGGGCGTCGTCCCCCAGCTCTCCGCCATCCTCGGCCCCTGCGCCGGAGGCGCGGTCTACTCGCCCGCCATGACCGACTTCATCGTGATGACCAAGGGCGCGAGCTACATGTTCATCACCGGCCCCGACGTCATCAAGACGGTGACGCACGAGGAGGTGACCAAGGACGAGCTGGGCGGCGCGCAGGCCCACAACACGAAGAGCGGCGTGGCGCACTTCGCCGCCGAGGACGAGGCCGGCGCGATCCGCATCCTGCGCGAGCTGCTCTCCTACCTGCCGTCGAACAACCTCGACGCCCCGCCGGTCGTGGCCACGCAGGATCCGCCGGACCGGCGCGACGAAGCGCTGAAGACCATCGTCCCCGGAAGTCCCAACAAGCCGTACGACATCAAGGAGGTGGTGCGCGCGGTGGTGGACGACCGGCACTTCCTCGAGGTGGCGGAGCACTACGCGCGCAACGTCGTGACCGGATTCGCGCGGCTCGGCGGCCAGCCCGTCGCGATCGTCGCCAACCAGCCGGCGGTGCTCGCCGGCGTCCTCGACATCGACGCCTCGCGGAAGGCGGCGCGCTTCGTGCGCACCTGCGACGCGTTCAACCTCCCGCTGGTCACCTTCGTGGACGTGCCGGGCTTCTTGCCGGGGACCGGGCAGGAATGGGGCGGGATCATCACCCACGGCGCGAAGCTGCTCTACGCCTTCGCCGAGGCCACGGTGCCCAAGCTGACGGTGATCACGCGGAAGGCGTACGGCGGCGCGTACGACGTGATGTCCTCCAAGCACATCCGCGCCGACGTGAACCTCGCCTGGCCGACCGCCGAGATCGCGGTGATGGGCCCGGAAGGCGCGGTGAGCATCGTCTTCCGCCGCGAGCTGGAGAGCGGCGCCAAGACCCGCGAGGACCTGGTGCAGAGCTACCGGAACACGTTCGCGAACCCGTACAAGGCGGCCGAGCTGGGCTACGTGGACGAGGTGATCCTCCCCGAGGACACGCGCCCGCGCCTGTGCCGCGCGCTGCAGATGCTGCGCACCAAGCGCGCCGAGGTGCCGCGCCGCAGGCACGGCAACATCCCCCTGTAGATGCCGCGCGGAATCGAGCAGATCCCTCTCGTCTACGACGCGCTGATGGCGGTCACGGACCGCATCGGCCTGTGGAAGCTGCGCGCCTGGCTGACGGCCGGCGCGAGCGGCCTCACCCTGGAGGTCGGCTGCGGGACCGGCCGGAACCTGCCGCGATACCCACGCGCTGCGCGTCTCGTTGGGATCGACCCGTCGCTGGACTCGCTGCGGCGGGCGCGCCGGCGCGCACCGGATGTCCCGCTCGTCTGCGCGGAGGCCGAGGCGCTGCCGTTCCGCCCCGGAAGCTTCGACACGGTCGCTATCAGCCTCGTCCTGTGCAGCGTCGCCGACCCCGGCGCGGCGCTCGCCGAGGTCCGCCGCGTGCTGCGCGATCCGGGAGCGCTGCGCCTGCTCGAGCACGTCCGCTCGGAGCGGCGGTGGGAGGCGCGCTGGCAGGACTTCATCCAGCCGGCCTGGACGCGCATCACCGGCGGCTGCCATCCCAACCGCGATACCGAGGCCGCGGTGCGCCGCGCAGGTTTCCGGGTCGACGAGCGCCGCGCGAACCGCAACTTGCGCAGGCTGGTGGCGCGCAAGGCCGACTGACGGGGTTTCGCTCCTCGCGGCGCTGAACCATGTCGCCGCCGCACCCACCCACGTTCCGGACTGAAGTCTTGCGCCCGCGGCGGGCGCGCGGCGAGGATCCGGCCGATGCCCGTGCCCGAATCCGCTCCGCCCGCCGGCGCGCTCGACGCAGCCGCCCGGCTCGCCGATCGGCTGCGCTGGTTCTTCGTGCCACTGGCGCTCTGCGCGCTGGTCGCGGTGGGCGTGCACACCGCGGCGGACGTGGTGGGCGAGCTCATCCTGCGGATGGTCGACGCCGCCGACGCCGCCTTCGATGGACTGGCCGCGCGGTGGACGCTGACCGCTCCACTGGTCGACCTCATCGGCCCTTCGCAGCGCGTCTTCTTCGCCCGGGGCGTCGCGCTCCTCTGGGAGCTGGTCGCGGACGCGCTGCTCGCGCTGCCCATGCTCGGCTACGACGAGCGAGCGGACGAGGTGAAGAGGTTCCGGCAGCTCGCGGCCAAGGCCTGGGCGCGGCCCACCACGCTGCGCGTCGCGCATCCGTTCGCGACGGGCGCGGTCGCGCTGGCCGGATCCTGCGCGGTCGGACGCCTCCTGGAGGGGACCCTTCATTTCGGCCTGCGCGGCGCGATCGGTTCCGCGGCGGACGCGCTCGCCCGCGGATGCGCGCTCGCCGCGGTGCTCGGTCTGGTCGCCTTCATCGCCTGGCGCGCCGTCGTGCACGCGCTCGTCCGCGCCGACGCGCGCTCCGATCGCATCCCGCTCCGGCGGGCGCGGGCGTTCACCGTGGGGCTCCCCGGCGCGCTGCTGCTCCTGCCGCTGGCGGTCGCCGCTCTCCGCGCCGCGCCCCTCCTCTCGTTCCTCCGATGATACGGCGCGCGCGCAGCCTCGCCGACCTCCTGCTCGCGGCACTCTGCCTGTGGGCGGCCTGGTACCACACCCCGCCGGGCGCGCTCCTGCGCACCGCCTTCGCGCGCCTGCTCGGGGCGCGGAGCGCGACGCCGGCGCTTCTCTCGTACTACGGGGCAGGCGCGCGCCCGCTCCAGCTCGCCGAACCGCTGCCGCCGCGCGCGGCGCTCTCCCCGGGAGCGGCGCTGGGGCTCGGCGCGCAGTCTGCCCTGGAGAGGGCGTCGCCGACAGACCGGGCCCAGGTGCTCGCGCGGGCCGGCCTGCGGTCGGGGGCGGCCGACTCGCTGGGCGACTGGATCGGGCGCGAGGCCCAGCGGCAGGGATCCCGCGAGGCCGCCGTGCTGTCCCTCTTCTGCGGGGAGGAGGCGGCGCGTTTCGCCCGCGAGCGCGCCGGCGGCGCGCGGGGGGCGGCCACCCTCGAGGAGCTCGCGCGCCAGCTCCCGCCGCGCTACGCCGACCGGGTCGCGCTGGCCGCGACCGCGCTGACACTCGGCACCGCGTACGCGCTGGCGTGGCCGCTGCCCG
>DASWGQ010000025.1:0-21116 GCA_036393595.1 Myxococcales bacterium
CAAGCTGAATCTCACGGCCACCTGGCGCACGCGCGCGAACTTCGACCTGGGGATCGACGCTCACTACGTCTCGACGGTGACCTGGTTCGAGAAGTCCTTCGACCCCAGCGCTCCCGCCGGCGTCGTCCTCGCGCCCTACGCGCTGCCCGCGTACACGCTGATCAACGCGCGCGTCGGGTACCGCTTCATCCGGGATCGGCTCGAGGGCGGGCTGGCCGTGTACAACCTGCTCGGCGACGACCACCGTGAGCATCCGTTCGGCAGCCCCATCGGCCGCCGCATCCTGGTCACCGCGGCCGCGTCGTTCTAGAAGGGGCCTTCGACCGGCGGTGGCACGGGGCGCCGGACGAGGCGGTGTTCCGGCCCTCGCCGTGCAAAGCGAAACGGGTCCAGGGAAGCCTGAGGGCGTCCCGGACCCGTTGGAGTGCGCGCGGCCCTGCGCTGTCAGCCGCGCTGCGCCCCGGGATCGTCGTCGAGCATGTCGTTCGGCGACGGGATCTTGCGCAGCTCGGACTTGGAGATCTTCCAGGCCTGTTGCACGACCCAGCTGAGGGAGCGATCCAGCCGCTGGGCCTGCTGCTGGATCTCGTTGAGCATGTCCTCGGGGAAGTACAGGCTCTGCTTGCGCGCGTCGTTGGCCGACATGCTATTCGCGCTCCTCGCCCGGTGTGCGGCCCTCGGCGCCGATGACGTCGTTCACCGAGGGGAAGCGCATGATCTCGTTGCGCGCGATCTTCCACGCCTGCTGCACGATCCACGAGAGCGAACGGTCCTGCCGGTTCGCCTCCTCCTGGATTTCGCGCAGCATGTCCTCGGGGAAGTAGAGGCTTTGCTTTCGCTTGTCAGTGCCCGCCATCAACACCCTCCGGGTGCCAGCGCCGCCGCTTGATGCGGCGTGTGCCCACGTGCCATCACCCTGTCTAGACTTGGACGACAGCGGGGTCAAGGATCCGCCTTGTAGGTCCTACGCGTAGCGGGCGGGCGCAGGCCTGTAAATCCTTCCTGCGTGTCCCACGGGACCTGCCGAAAGGTGCGGCGAGGTCCGGCGCGGCCCCACTCGTCCTCTCGCGTGCTTGCGCCGGTCCGCGCCGTTCTCGCGCGTTCCCCCCTGTCGACTGCAGTGCGTGGCCGCGCACCCTTCACGTGGCACGCCGTTCGCAGAGAAGGACCCACGAGAGGTGGCCATGTCGATCAGCGGACTCATCACCACGAAGGACGTGCTGAAGCACAGCGCGACCATCGTGCGCGAGTTCGGGGCTGGCACCTATCTGCGCTGCTGCCTGGCCATCCTGCGCGGGCGGCGCACCACGTTCCTGAAGGTCGTGTTCTCGCGCTGAACGATCAGTCAATCCGCTGACAAAACCGTCAGCGAAATGACTGGCCGCCCCCAAAAAAAAGGCTGACCAGGCTCTCGCCTGGCCAGCCCCGATGGGCTCGGAGGGGGAGGGGGGGACCCCCAAGCCCACTGCCTCTCAAACCGTCCCGGCCTTGCCGGCCGGATCACCGTCCAGAACCCGCTGTCCGCGCCCGTTGTTCCCCGCCGCCGATCCGGTGCCCTCTCTCTCGCCGCAGAAGTTGGGTTTGAAACAAGCGCGGCGCAAGGGCACACTGACAAACCCCTGAAAATGCAGCGATCAGGAGCATAACCGGCGCCAGTTGTCGCCGCATCCGGCATCGCGCCGGGCGGGCGGGCAAGCGCCGCGGGCAGGGGGAGCGGGCGCGCGGCGCGACAGCTCCCGGACACCCGCCCCTGCGTTCGCGTCCGGTAGAATCGCAGGAGATGCCCGGCGACCCCGTGGAACTGGCGGTGCTGGCCTCCGCCGACCTTCTGCCACCCGGCGCGTCGGTGCTCGTCGCCTGTTCGGGCGGGCCCGATTCCGTGGCGCTCGCCGGTGCGCTGGCGCGCTGCGCGCCGGCGCTCGCAATCCGGCTCGCCCTCGGCCACGTGGATCACGGGCTCCGCCCCGAATCCGGCCGCGACGCGGAGCACGTTCGCGAGATCGCGCGGCGGCTGGGCCTGGCCTTCCACTTGCGCCGCCTCGAATCGCTCGACGTCCGGCCGCTCGGGCTGGAGGGCGCGGCGCGACAGGCGCGCTACACCGCGCTCGCCCAGCTCGGCGCGCAAGCCGGCGCGGACCGCGTCGCGACCGCGCACACGCGGCGCGACCAGGCCGAGACCGTGCTGCTGCGCCTCGCTCGCGGCGGGGGCGCGGGCGCGGTGGCCGGCGTGCGGCGCAGCCGCCCCCTGACGGAGGCGATCCTGCTGGTGCGCCCGCTCCTGGACGTGGCGCGGGAAGCGACCGAGGCGTACTGCCGGGCGAGCGGCCTTCCGACCGTCCAGGATGCGCACAACGTCGACCCACGGCGCGCGCGGGCGCGCCTGCGCGAGCTGATGCCGCAGCTTCGGTCCGCGCTGAATCCTCGGCTCGAGGAGGCGCTCGCCGGAGCGGCCCGCGTCGCGGCCGAGGAGGACGCGCTGCTCGATGCGCAGGCGAAGACGGCCCTCGCCGCGGCTGTCACCGGGGACGGCTTCTCCGCCGGCCGGCTCGCCCACGTGCACCCGGCGCTGCTCCGGCGCGCGCTGCTGCTGGCTGCCCAGGGCGCCGCGCGGCCGGAACGGACCCACCTCGAGCGGCTGGCGCGTTTCCTCGTCGAGCGCAGGGAGGGGCGGCTCGATCTGCCCGGCGGGAGCGCGCTGATCGAACGCGGCGTGCTGCGCTTCGAGGCGCACGCTCCACCGCTCCCGGTGCCCGTGGACGTGCAGGTGCCCGGTCCCGGCGTCTACGCCTGGGCAGGCCGCGCGCTGCATGTGGGTTCGGGTGCGCAACTGGTGGACCTGCTCCTGGCACCCTTTCCCTGGACGGTGCGCAGGCGCCTCCCCGGCGACCGTTTCCGGGTCGCGGGTGGACCCGACAAGAAGCTGGGCGACGTCTGGCAGGCCGCGGGCACCCCCGCTTCGCGCCGGGACCGCATCCCCCTGCTGGCCGACGCCACCGGCCTCGTCTTCTGGGTCGAGGGACTGCCGCCGGGGCGCGCCTGCGCGGCGCCGCCGGACGACGCGGTGCGGTTCGAATTCGGACCGGAAATGGATGCCTTGCGCTAGGCGTTCCCCGGCAAGCGGCGAAGCGTCCCCGCTTTTGCTACCATCCCGTCCCGACAGGCCACAGGGAGGAGCCCTAGGTGAGACAGTCGTACAAGACGTTCTTTCTCTGGGCGGTCCTCATCCTCCTGTTCTTCTCCTTCTACTCGATCTTCTCGCGCCAGCGCGGCGCCGAGCCGACCGAGATGCGGGCGAGCGAGTTCTACGCGGCCGTCGAGCGCGGCGAGATCGCCGAGGTGACGGTCAAGGGGAACACGCTGCAGGGCAAGCTGAAGAACCGGCAGGACTTCCGCACCGTCTCGCCGCTCGATACCCAGCTGCTCGACAAGATGCGCCAGAGGGGCGTGAGCCTCTCGTTCGAGAAGGAGGACTCGCAGTCGCTGTGGGCGCAGTTCCTCGTCTCCTGGATGCCGCTGGGCATCATCTGCGTGCTCTTCATCTTCCTCATGCGGCAGCTGCAGGCGGGCGGCGGCAAGGCGATGAGCTTCGGCAAGTCGAAGGCCAAGCTCCTCAGCGAGAACCACAACAAGGTCACCTTCGCCGACGTGGCCGGGATCGACGAGGCCAAGGACGAGCTGGAGGAGATCATCCAGTTCCTCAAGGACCCGAAGAAGTTCACCAAGCTGGGCGGCCGCATCCCCAAGGGCGTCCTCCTGATGGGCTCCCCGGGGACCGGCAAGACGCTCCTGGCGCGCGCCATCGCCGGCGAGGCGGGGGTGCCGTTCTTCAGCATCTCGGGCTCCGACTTCGTCGAGATGTTCGTCGGCGTGGGAGCCAGCCGCGTGCGCGACCTGTTCGAGCAGGGCAAGAAGCACGCGCCCTGCATCATCTTCATCGACGAGATCGACGCCGTCGGCCGGCACCGCGGGGCGGGGCTGGGCGGCGGCCACGACGAGCGGGAGCAGACGCTCAACCAGCTGCTCGTCGAGATGGACGGCTTCGAGTCCAACGAGGGCGTGATCCTCATCGCCGCGACCAACCGGCCCGACGTTCTCGATCCGGCGCTCTTGCGGCCGGGCCGGTTCGACCGGCGCATCGTGGTGCCGCGCCCCGACGTGAAGGGGCGCGAGGGCATCCTCAAGGTCCACACCAAGAAGACGCCGCTCTCCCCGGAGGTCGATCTCGACTCGATCGCGCGCGGGACGCCGGGCTTCTCCGGAGCGGACCTGGAAAATCTGGTCAATGAGGCGGCGCTCCTCGCCGCGCGCAAGAACAAGGAGCGCCTCGACAACGGCGACTTCGAGTTCGCCAAGGACAAGGTGATGATGGGCTCCGAGCGCCGGAGCATGATCATCAGCGAGAAGGACAAGAAGATCACCGCCTGGCACGAGGCCGGCCATGCGCTGGTCGCGCGGCTCGCCCCGCAGTGCGACCCGGTGCACAAGGTGACGATCATCCCGCGCGGTCCCGCGCTGGGGCTGACGCAGATGCTGCCCAAGGAGGACCGCCTGAACTGGAACCGCCAGGCGGTGCTCGACCACATCGCGATGGCGATGGGCGGGCGGATCGCCGAGGAGCTCCAGTTCAACGAGATCACCAGCGGCGCCAAGAGCGACATCGACCACGCCACCCAGTTCGCGCGCAGCATGGTGTGCGAGTGGGGCATGAGCGAGAAGCTCGGGCCGCTGGCGTTCGGCGAGGACCAGCAGGAGGTCTTCCTCGGCCGCGAGCTCGGGCACCGCGCCCGCAACTTTTCCGAGAAGACGGCCATCGACATCGACGACGAGGTGCGGCAGATCGTCACTACGCAGTACCAGCGAGCGAAGAACCTCCTGGTGGAGAACAAGAGCGCGCTGGACCGCATCGCGGACGCGTTGCTGGAGTGGGAGACGCTGGACGGCGCAGACGTGGAGGCGCTCCTGGCCGGGCAGCCGCTGAAGCCCAGGCCGGCCACGCCCGCGAAGATGCCCGAGGCCAAGCGTCCCGAGGTGAAGGAGAAGTCGAAGATCCTCGACGCGCTCGGCGGGCTCGCCGCCCCCGTTCCCAAGGTGGAGACCGGCAAGGCGTAGCCGCCGCCGTATCCGGCGGCGGTCTGTTTTTCCCGGCGCGGAACGTTTGGTGTGCGTTCCGGCCCCAGCTTTCGGTAGCTTTCGGTAGGGCCGGTGCCTTGCGGCGCCGGCCCTCTTGTTTTGCATAGTTAACCGGACGGGCCGAGCGACGTTTCACGTGGAACGTGGCCTGGGGGAGAAGCGATGAAGAGGATTTCGATAGTGGTGCTGGCGGCGGTGCTGGGCACCTCGGTAGCGGCGGGCGCGGCGGAAGCGGATCGGCGCGAGCGGCGGCAGCAGGAGCGCATCGCCGAGGGCGTGGAGAGCGGCCAGCTCACGCCGCGCGAGACGGCCAGGCTGGAGCGCAAGGAGGCGCGCATCCAGCGCGAGATCCAGCGCGACCGCGCCGCCAACGGCGGCACGCTGACGCCGGCGGAGCGCCGGCGCATCAACCGCCAGCAGAACCGCCTCAGCCGGCAGATCCAACGCGAGAAGCACGACGCCCAGCACTAGCCGCCGCCATCGGCGGCGCTCCGTAGTTCACGGCGCGGGCGTTCTGGCCTCGGTCCAGGGCTCGGCGAGCGGCGGGCGACCGCCGCCCTCGCCCGCCCGCGACGATCGCGCAGTAGACTGGCGGCGTGCTGCGCCTGCTGGAACTGCAGGACGAATCGGACTCGCGGGCCGCCTGCGCGGCGGCCGGGCGCCCGCACGCGGATCCGAACCTGCGCGGCTGGGTGGCGCTGCTGCCCCCCCGGCCCGCGCTGCTGCACGAAGGGCTGCGGCAGTCCGGCGTGCCGGTGCTGCGCGGTGAGACGGGCGCGCTCGCCCTGGGCGGCCTGTCGCAGCTCTGGTCTTCGGCGCGCAGCCTGACCGACGCGCTGGAGGACGGCGGCGCGCGAGCGCTGGCGGCCGACCTCGCCCGGCGCGCCGGACACGTCGAGGCGCAGCGGCCCCCCTGGCGCCTGCCGCGCTCGCGGCTGCCGGAGGGACGCGTCCTGGTGATGGCGGTCCTGAACGTCACCCCGGACTCGTTCTCCGACGGCGGACGGTATGCCGCCGCGGACGCGGCGGTCGAGCACGGCCTTCGCCTCGCCGCCGAGGGCGCCGATCTGCTCGACGTGGGAGGCGAGTCCACCCGGCCCGGCTCGGAGCCCGTCTCCGCCGAGGAGGAGCTGCGCCGGACGCTGCCGGTGGTCCGCGAGCTGGTGCGCCGCGCCGGCGTCCCGGTCTCCATCGACACCAGCAAGGCGGAAGTGGCGCGCGCGGCCATCGACGCCGGCGCCGAGGTGGTGAACGACGTCTCGGGCCTCCAGCGCGATCCCGGGCTGGGGACGGTGGTGGCGCGGGGCGGCGCGGCGCTGTGCCTGATGCACATGCGCGGCACCCCGCAGGACATGCAGCAGCGCGCTGCCTACGGCGATCTGCTCGGGGAGCTGCACGACGAGCTGCTGGAGGCGCTGCGGCGCGGCCTCGAGGCGGGCGTTCCCGAGGACCACATCGCGCTCGATCCCGGGCTCGGATTCGCAAAGACCGCCGAGCACAACCTGCTCCTGCTGCGGCGGTTGCGCGAGCTGACCCAACTGGGAAGGCCGCTGCTGGTCGGGGCCTCGCGCAAGTCGTTCCTGGGGAGGTTGAGCGGGAAGCCCGCGGCGGAGCGGCTGACCGGTTCGATCGCCGCGGCGACGGTGGCGGCCCTGCACGGCGCCTCCCTCCTCCGCGTCCACGACGCGGCGGCCACCAGGGAAGCGCTGGCCGTGGTGGCCGCGGTGCGTTCGTCGTCCAGTTGACACCCAAGATGCGCCTTGCAAGTTGCTCCGCGAACGCTCGCACACCTAGATTGCAGCCACCCGATCGGAGCCCCATGGCCTTGCGATTGACCGACAAACCGTCAGAGCCCGCCCGCCGCCTCTTCGGCACCGACGGCATCCGCGGCGTCGCCAACGTCCATCCGATGACGGGCGAGATGATGCTCCAGCTCGGGCGCGCCCTGGCCTACCTGATCAGGAACGGGTCGCACCGGCACCGCGTGGTCATCGGGAAGGACACGCGCCTCTCCGGGTACATGCTGGAGACGGCGCTGGCCTCCGGGATCTGCAGCATGGGCGTCGACGTCCTCATCTGCGGGCCGCTGCCCACGCCGGCCATCTCCCAGCTGACGGTCTCCATGCGCGCCGATGCGGGCGCGGTCATCTCCGCCAGCCACAACCCGTACCAGGACAACGGCATCAAGTTCTTCAGCCGGGACGGGTTCAAGCTCCCCGACGAGATCGAGATGAAGATCGAGGAGCTGATCGCCAACGACGAGCTGCACCACCTGCGGCCCACGGCCACCAGCATCGGCAAGGCGTTCCGCATCGAGGACGCCGGCGGGCGCTACGTGGTGTTCGCGAAGAGCACCTTCCCCAAGGACCTCACGCTCGAGGGGCTGACCATCGTGGTGGACTGCGGCCACGGCGCCGCGTACCGCGTCGCCCCCTCGGTCCTTCAAGAATTGGGCGCGAAGGTGATCACCATCGGCGCCGAGCCGGACGGCAAGAACATCAACAAGGGCTTCGGCGCGCTGCACCCCGAGACGATGTGCAAGGCGGTGGTGAAGACCGGCGCGGACCTCGGCATCGCGCTCGACGGCGACGCGGACCGCCTGATCGTCGCCGACGAGAAGGGCAAGGTGGTCGACGGCGACGCCGTGATGGCCATCTGCGGCCTCGATCTGCTCCGGCGCAAGGCGCTGCCGAAGAAGACGGTGGTGGCCACGGTCATGAGCAACCTCGGGCTCGACCAGTGCATCGCCAAGGCGGGCGGCCGGGTGGTGCGCACGCGGGTCGGGGACCGCTACGTGGTCGAGGAGATGCGCAAGAACGGGTACTCCTTCGGCGGCGAGCAGAGCGGCCACTTGATCTTCCTCGAGCACGCCACCACGGGGGACGGAACGGTGGCGGCGCTCGCCCTGCTCAGCGTCATGGTCCAGAGCGGCAAGCCCATGTCGGAGCTGGCCAGGGTGATGGACGTCTACCCGCAGGCGCAGCTGAACCTCGCGGTGCGCGAGAAGCCGGAGCTGGGCTCCCTGCCGGAGGTGATGCGCGCCATCCGCGAGGTGGAGAAGAAGCTCGGCAAGGACGGCCGGGTGCTGGTCCGCTACAGCGGCACGGAGGCGAAAGTGCGCGTGCTGGTCGAAGGCCCCGAGAAGAAGCTCATCGAGGGGTACGCGGGCGGGATCGCCGCCGAGCTGAAGAAGGCGATCGGGGCCTGATCCGATTCGCTCGCCTTCCCGCTCGGCGATCCGGCACCGCTGGCGCTCAGCGGCGCTCGGTCGATTGGCGGTGCGCGTCGCTCGACTCGTCGTGGATCAGCCCCTCGACCTTCGTGGACAGCTCGGGGGTCACCTGCATGTGGTGCTCGGACTGGGCGTGCTGGCCGACCTGGTCGAGGATCTCCTGGTTCGAGTTGCCGCGCGCCACGAAGTCGCAGCTCATCCCGGCGTCCCTGCAGTGGAAGTCCTTCATGGCCATTCCTCCAGGCGCGATTTTGCGCCGCGGTGACTGTGCGCGCCGGGGCGAGGACCCGCAAGCGCCAGGGAAGCGCACCGTCGCCCGGCGCGGTAGACTGAAGTCCGCTGCGGAGGGAACCGATGCGGCTCGGCGTCAACATCGATCACGTCGCCACGCTCCGGCAGGCCAGGCGGGGCAGGTACCCCGATCCGGTGGCCGCCGCGGCGGTGGCCGAGCTGGGCGGCGCCGACCAGATCACTCTCCACGTGCGGGAGGACCGCCGGCACGTGAACGACCGCGACCTCTCACTCTTACGCCAAACGGTGAACGGGACGCTCAACCTCGAGATGGCGGCGGTGCAGCCGATGCTCGATCTGGCGCTGCACGAGCGGCCGGATACGTGCACGCTGGTCCCGGAGCGGCGCGAAGAGCTGACCACCGAGGGAGGGCTGGACGCCATCGGCCACCGCGACGAGGTGCGCAGGGTCACCCGGGCGCTGCGGGACGGAGGGATCGAGGTGTCGCTGTTCGTCGACCCGGACCTGGAGCAGATCAAGGCCAGCCACCGGGCCGACGCGCAGGCGGTCGAGCTGCACACCGGCCGCTACTGCGAGGCGCGCGGCGCGGAGGAGCGCAAGCGCGAGCTGTCGCGCCTGCTCGACGCCGCCAAGGCCGCCGCCAAGCTCGGGCTGCGGGTGGCCGCGGGGCACGGGCTGGACTACTGGAACGTGACGGCCGTCGCCCGCATCGAGGAGATCACCGAGCTGAACATCGGCTACGCCATCGTGTGCCGCGCCGTCCTGGTCGGGCTGGAGCGTGCCGTGCGCGACATGAAGGAGCTGATCGCCCGGCCGGGGCGCGCATGAGGCTGCTCACGGCCGCCGAGCAGCGTGAGCTGGATCGGCTGGCGGCCGAGCAGGGGCTGCCGGCGCGGGTCCTGATGGAGAGCGCGGGCGCCGCCGTCGCGCGCGAAGTGCTCCCGCTGCGGCCGCGCACGGTCGCCGTCTACTGCGGACCGGGGAACAACGGGGGCGACGGCTTCGTCGCTGCCCGCCTGCTGCGCGAGGAGCTGGGCGCGCAAGCGGTCGTGGTCGTCGCGACGGCGCGGGAGAAGCTGCGAGGCGACGCGCTCGCCGCGGCGCAGGCATGGCTCGGGCCGGTGGTCGCGCAGGCCCCCCACGCCGACGTGGTCGTCGATGCGGTCTTCGGCAGCGGGCTCTCGCGGCCGCCCGCGGGAGCGGAGGCGGCGGCGATCGCCGCGATGAACGACGCGGGGGCCGGCGGCGCCCGGGTGGTGGCGGTGGACGTCCCTTCGGGCATCGACTCCGACACCGGAGCCGTGTACCCGATCCACCTCGCCCGCGCCGACACGACGGTCACGTTGCACGCGCCGAAGCGGGGTCTGTGCCTCTTTCCGGGCGCGGCCTCGGCCGGCCGGATCGCCGTCGCGCCCATCGGCATTCCGCGCGATCTGGAGGAGCGGCTCGAGGCGGCCGCCTGCGAGTTGCTCGACGAGCGCTGGGGGCGCGCGCTGTTCACTCCTCGAGAGCCGACCGCGCACAAGAACGACTTCGGGCACGTGCTGGCGGTGGCCGGATCGGCCGGCAAATCCGGGGCGGCGGCGCTCTTGATCGAGGCAGCCCTCCGCGCCGGCGCCGGGCTCGTGACCCTCGCCGCCCGCCCCGAGGTGCTGCAGGCCGCGCTGCCCGGCGTGCCGGAAGCGATGGGATTCCCGCTGCCCGGCTCCGGACCCCTGGGGATCTCCGACCTGCCCGCGCTCCGCGACGCCGTCAGGGGGAAGACTGCCTTTGCCGTCGGCCCGGGGATCGCGCGGGGACCCGAGACCTTTGCGCTCCTCGCCGAGCTGCTGGGCGCGCTCGAGCCGGGCTGCGCGAGCGTCCTCGACGCCGATGCCCTCAACGCGCTCTCCGAGCACCGCGACCGGGTCGCGGAATCGCTGCGGCGCGCGCCGGTGCGGCCGGTGCTGACGCCGCACCCGGGCGAGTTCGCGCGGCTCACCGGCGAGGAAGTGGAGCGGATCGAGTCGGACCGGGTCGGCGCCGCCGCCCGCGCCGCGCAGCGCTTCGGGGCCTGCGTCGTCCTGAAGGGCGCCAGGACGGTGGTCGCCGATCCCGAGGGCACGACCGCGATCTGCGCCTACGGGAACCCGGGGATGGCCACGGCGGGGGCGGGCGACGTGCTCACCGGGGTCGAGGCGGCCGTGCTCGCGCGCAGGTCGGGCGCGGGCGGCACCGGCGAGCGCGCCCGGCTGGCGGTGCTGCTGCATGCCCTGGCGGGAGACCTGGCGGCGCGGCGCACCGGGCAGGCCGGGCTGGTGGCGAGCGACATCTCGCGGACAGGCCTGCCGAGAGTGTTCCGGCGCTGGCGACGATGATCCTGCGCTCGCCGGAGGAGACCCGCGAGCTGGGCCGGCGCCTCGGGTCGCTGCTGCGCGCGGGCGACTTCATCGCTCTCGTCGGCGAGCTGGGGGCGGGAAAGACGCTGCTGGTGCGCGGCGCGGCCGAGGGCGCGGGTGTCACCGACGCGCCCAGCTCGCCGAGCTTTGCGCTCGTGAACCTCTACCGCGGCGGCCGGGTCGCGCTGCAGCACCTCGATCTGTACCGGCTGGCCGGACCGGCCGATCTGTTCGCGCTCGGCTTCGAGGACCTGCTCGCCGAGCCCGCCGCCACCTTGTGCGAATGGGCCGACCGCGCGGGTCCCGCCCTCCCCGAGGAGCGGCTGGAGATCCTGCTGGAGCCCGCCGGCCCTGACGCGCGCCGCGCCACGCTCACGCCGCACGGCGCGCGCGCGAAGGAGCTGCTCGCCGAGCTGCTACAGGGTGGCGCGGCAGAGCCGTAGGTCCGCGTCGACGCCGACGATGGTGCCCGCGCGCACCTCGCGCCAGTGGCTGCGGCCGGTCGGAACGGGCTCGTGGAGGCGCGGGTCCTCGCTCGCCACCGCGAACCAGGCGACGCGTTGGTCGTGCTGGGGCTCGCCGGCGGAGACGTACAGCGTCCGGCCTCGCCGGCAGGCCAGCATGGTGCGCCCGTCGGTGGCGAGGAAGGTGGTCGCGGCCTCGGCGCCGCAGGCGCGGACGACGATCTGGACCGTCTCCGCCAGCGCGGCCGCCGCATCCTCGAATCCTGCCGCGGCCGGATCGCAGCGGCGGGACAGGCGCGTGAGGAAGACCAGGAAGCAACGCTCGCTGTCGGTCTCGCCCCGCAGCTTGTCCCGCAGCGAGGGATCGATCTCGGACTCGACGGCGGCGCGGCACTTCTCCCACTCCGGGATGGTGCCGTTGTGCGCGAAGAGCCACGGGCCCCACTCGAAGGGGTGCGTGTTCTCCAGCGCGACCCGCCCCACGCTGGCCTTGCGGATGTGCGCCACGATGGTGGAGGCGGTCACGAACGAGGAGACCTCCTCGAAGTCCTCGTCGCCGTGCGCAGCGGTCAGGCTGCGCGTGACCTGTGGCACCCGCCCTACGTACCACCCCAGGCCCCATCCGTCCGGGTGCTCGCGGCTCTGGACGCGCAGCGCGTTCGCCCCGTGCAGCAACTCGTGCGCGACGCCCCCGGGCGCGGCGGTCCGGCAGCCGAACAGACGGCACATGCGGGCATTGTACGGCGCCGGGCAGGGTCGGGGTTCTCCGCGTTCGCGTCCTGTGGGCGAGGCGGTTCCACGGTGGGTCGCCGTGCGGCGCCGTCCGACCTGCGCGCGCACGCCGAATCCTGGCGTCGGTCGGATCGCGTGCTAGGGTCGAGCGCGCGTGGGCGACAACACCGCATCGAGGAACGTCTTGTCGTTTGCCCGGCTCGCCGCCTGCGCGCTCGCGCTTGCGGCGGCCTGCGCCCGGTACTCGGGGCCGGCCGACCCGAACTTCGCCAAGGCCCGGGATCTCTACCAGCGGCTGTACGCCACCGATCTGGACGAGGCGTACGGCGACCCCCAGATGGACCAGGTCGTCTCGCTGCTGCAGACCGTGCACAAACGCTCGGTGGACGCGCCGTCCGCCCAGGCGCTGCTCCACGCCATCGAGCACGGCCGCGAGGAGCTGGCCAAGGTGCAAGCCGAGCGGGAGAAGCTGCGCAAGGCGGCGGCCGAGGTGGTCTCGGCGCCGAGCAACATCGATCCGGCCCGCGTGCTGGAGGAGCCCGACGCGGGGCCGCCGCAGGATCCGTACGGGCCGGCTGCGCCGGTCGCCGAGATCAACAAGGACAGCGGCGGATGCCTGGTGGCGGGCGAGCCGTTCCACGAAGGCGTCACCAACCGCACCGGCATGCTCTATCGCCTGGCTCCGAATCCCGTCTGCAAGGACAAGCTCCCCGGCTTCGTCGGGCAGGCGGTGATGGTCTCGGACGGCAAGATCTATCGGCGCATCCTGGATTCGCAGGTGCCGCACCCGCCGCCCTCGCCGGCGGGCGTCCCGGACGGTGGCTCCACGGCGCGCGCCGGAGCCCCGCGTGCCGCCGCGCCCGCCGCGGGTGCCGGCGTGCAGGAATACCTGGTCGTGCCCGGCGGTCCGCTTCCGCCCGCCGAGGCGGCGACCGCCACCGCGCGCGCCGGCAGCGCGGACGGCGGCTCCGGGTACTGACTGGCGCAGCGCGGGAGGGTCTGTTAGGGAACTCCGCCCGATGGCGGAGCTGGCCTATACCTTCCTCAAGCTGCTGCCGCGCAACACCCTCTCCCGCGCCCTGGGCGCCGCCTGCCGGATCCCGGCGCCGCGGCCGGTGATGCGCGCGGTGATCCGCACCTTCGCGCGCAAGTACGGCGTCGACGCCGCCGAGGCAGAGCGGGCGATCGAGGAGTACCCCACCTTCACCGAGTTCTTCACGCGGCGGCTCAAGCCGGGCGCACGGCCCATCGCGCCCGGCGAGCGGGTGCCGGTCTCGCCCGTGGACGGGACGGTGGGCGAGGTCGGCGACATCGTCGAGGGCCAGCTGCTGCAGGCGAAGGGCAGGCACTACACCCTGGCCGAGCTGTTCGGCGGACCGCGGGCCGAGGAGGACGCGCGGCGATTCGCCGGAGGCAGCTTCGTCACCATCTACCTCGCGCCGTACAATTACCACCGCATCCACGCCCCGCTGGGCGGCTTCATCACCGGCTACATCAACGTTCCGGGGACGCTGTGGCCGGTGAACGGGGTCGGCGTGCGCAACGTCGAGCGGCTCTTCTGCGTCAACGAGCGGCTGACGACCTTCCTCGACACGCCACGCGGGCCTTGCGCGGTGGTGGCGGTCGGAGCGATGAACGTGGGACGCATCCGCGCGGTCTACGACGACGTGGTGACCAACGCGCGGCGGGCGCGCGCGGTGCAGCGCAAGGAATACGAGAAGCCGATCCCGGTCGAGAAGGG
This sequence comes from Myxococcales bacterium, assembly GCA_036393595.1. Taxonomy (GTDB): domain Bacteria; phylum Myxococcota; class Myxococcia; order Myxococcales; family 40CM-4-68-19; genus VBKO01. The sequence continues at coordinate 13,930 of DASWGQ010000025.1, forward strand.
GGCCGAGCTGGCCATCTTCGAGATGGGCTCCACCGTGGTGGTCGTCTTCGGTCCCGGCGTGAAGATCGCGGCGGACGTCGCTCCCGGGCGCGCCATCAAGCTGGGCGAAAGGCTCGAGTGATGGGTCAAAAGATTTCGCCCGTGAAGGGCACGCGCGACGTCCTGCCCGGCGACACGTATCTCAAGAAGGACGACCCCTGGATCCGCACCGGGCACCTGCACCTGATCGAGCAGGCGGCGCGCGAGCTGTTCCCGCTCTACGGCTACCGCGAAGCCCGCACGCCGGTCCTCGAGCGCACCGCGCTGTTCGCCCGCGGCATCGGCGACGCGACCGACATCGTCGCCAAGGAGATGTACACCTTCGAGGACCGCGACGGCGCCCAGGTTTCGATGCGGCCCGAGGGGACCGCCTCGCTGGTGCGCGCGTACGTCGAGCACGCCGTGCAGCAGCAGGAGCCGGAGACGAAATGGTGGTACGCGGGCCCGATGTTCCGGCACGAGCGGCAGCAGCGCGGGCGGTACCGGCAGTTCACGCAGATCGGCGTGGAGGCGCTGGGGTCGCCGGGCCCGCGCATCGACGCCGAGCAGATCGAGATGCTCGACCGGTGGCTGCGCGCCCTGGGCGTCCCGTTCGAGATGCACGTCAACACGCTCGGCGATGCGCAGTGCCGCCCGGCGTACCGGACGGCCCTGCAGGACTACCTGCGCGCGCATTCGGCCGAGCTGTGCGAGGACTGCCGCAAGCGCGTCGAGACGAACCCGATCCGCGTGCTCGACTGCAAGAACGCGCGGTGCCAGGAGGTCGCGGCGGGGGCGCCGAAGATGGAGCAGTTCCTCTGCGCCGCGTGCCGCGAGCACTTCGACGGGCTGCGCGCCGCCTTGGGCCGCCTCGGGGTCGCGCACGTGGTGGATCCGAAGCTGGTGCGCGGGCTGGACTACTACACGCGCACCACCTACGAGGCGATCGCGACCAGTGGCCTGGGCTCGCAGAGCACCGTCGCCGGAGGCGGCCGCTACGACGGCCTGGTGCGGGAGCTGGGCGGAAGCGACGTGCCCGGCATCGGCTTTGCCGCCGGGGTGGAGCGGCTGGCGCTGCTGGTGGCCCAGGCCGGCCGGGAGCTGGCGGTGCGCCCGCTGGTGTTCTTCGCGCCGCTCGGTCCCGAGGAGGAGGCGCGCGCCGATGCGCTCGCGCTGGAGCTGCGCAAGGCGGGAATCCCTGCCGAGGTCTCGTTCCGCCGCAGCAACCCGGGAAACCAGATGAAGCGGGCCGACGCGCTGGGCGCGCGGTTCGCCCTGGTGCTGGGCGACGCGGAGATGAAGACCGGGCGCGGGAAGCTGAAGGAGCTGAAGACCGGCGCCGAGCACGAGGTCGATCTGTCCGCTCTTCCCGCCGCCCTCCGCGGGCTTGCGCCGTAACGTTGCTCCTCGGCGACTGCAAAAACTGTCATTCCTGAGACGGGCCCGTACTGTGGCCGGAGCGCACCACCCCGGGGAGGGAACCATGCGCCACGTTGCGGTCTTCGGCCTTGCCTTGTTCCTCGCGGCTTGCGGCTCCACGGGCCCGAGCAAGGCCTTCGAGCGCACCACTGCAGGCCTATGTCCGGCGAGCCCGCAGAAACTCACCGGCACGAAGCCCGAAGGCGCGGCTTGCGAGGACGCGCTCGAGTGCGCTCCCACCTGCTGCTCCTGCAGTAACGGGAGCACCGGGCAGTGGCTGGCGGTCTCCTGTCGCGACGGGAAATGCACGAGCGGGGCGGTGGCCTGTGTCGACACGAAAGACGATCCGGTGCTTTGCAACTAGCCGCCGCCGACAGTCGCCGCCCTGTCGACGCCGTGCGCTGGGTCACCTGCGGCCGCTGCCTCGCAGCCGCCGAGAGAGCACCTGGATGACCCCCATGCAGATCTCCGGCCGTTCCTGCAGGACGTCGCGGAAATCGTCCCGGCCGATCTTGAGCAGCACGGCGTCCTTCACCACCGTGACCGAGGCGCTGCGCGGCTGGGGGTCGAGCATCGCCATCTCGCCGAACACGTCGCGGACGCCGAGCTGCGCCAGTTGCTTTCCGCCCCTGTGCACCCTCAGCGCACCCTCCACCACGAGATACAGCGCATCTCCGGGCTCGCCTTCGGCGAGCACCGGCTCGCCGGCGGCGAAGGGCTGCTCCTCGGCGATCTCCGCGATGGTCGCCAGCTCCTCGCCGGCCAGGCCGCGGAACAGGTCGATCGACTTGAGGAACAGCACCTTCTCGACCGTGGTGATCATGCGGAGGCTTTCCGTCCCTTGAGCAGCCCGGCGGCGGTCCGGCGGACGGAGGCCGCCGGGTCCTGCAAGAGGCCCGCGAGCACGCCGCGCGCCTCGTCGCGGGGCAGCGCCCCGAACAGCGCGCAGGCGGCGGCCTCGCGCAGCGCCGGCGGGGCGGCCCGGACGGCCGTGCGCAGCGCCGGGGCAAGCGCGCGACGATCGACGCTGCGGGCCTCCTGCGACCACCGCACCGCGCATGCCGCCACCCAGCCGCCCGACTCGCCGGTCGCGAGCGCCGCCAGGAGTTGCTGCTTGGCGCGGGCGTCGGGCTGCACCGCGTCCGCGCGCCGTTTCACCTCGTCGAGCGTGGCGAGCACCAGCCGTTTCCACGGATCGGGCAGGGCATTGTCGAGCACCTCGATGGCGTTGCCCCGCGACGCACCGGACTCGCTGCGCAGGTGCTCGCCGACCAGATCGAGGCGCACGCGCGGCAGGAGCACCTCGAGCAGCAGGAGCGCCTGGAGCACGCGGTGGTCGCGCTCCTCGAGCAGCGCCAGCGCGAGCAGATCCGCGACCGTGCGGGGCACCTGGCCGGGGAGCAGCGAAGGAAGGTCGAGCCGCTTGAGCCCCGCGAGCGCGAGGCGGGCGCCGGCGAGCTCCGCGTGGATCGCCGCTTCGACCCGGTGGACGTCCATGGGCACCCCCTGCCGGCGGCGGGTGATGCGGGAGAGGCTGCGCGCCGCCGCCTTGCGCACGGGGGCCGATCCGGCCGCGAGCGCCAGGACCAGCGCCTGCACCCCCTCCGCGGTGCCGAGCCGCTGGAGGACCAGGGCCACGCCGCGCCGGCAGGCCGGGTCCGCGGACTCGTCGGTGAGCACCTCGCGCATGGCGGGGACGACGTCCGGGCCGAACGCGGTCAGGGCCGAAGCGGCCTCGAGCACGGTGCGCCGATCCTTCAGCTGCTCGATCAGCGGAGGGACCAGCTCCAGGTTCCGCAGCTTCCCGGCGGCGGCGATGGCGCGCCGGCGGACGCTCGGGTCGCGGTCGCGCAGGAAGGCGATCAGCGGGCGGTAGAAGCCGCGCACTCCGATCTTCCCCAGCGCGTGCGCGGCGGCGGCGCGGTCTTTGGGGTCCGCGGCGCAAAGCAGCGCGTTGAGCGGCTCGGCGGCGGCGAGCACGCCGTCGAGGCCCGCGTGCCGGATCAGGGCGACGGCCGCCGCCGCGCGCACGACCGCGACCTCGGCCGCCTGGAGGAAGGGGAGCACCGTCGGAACGGCCTGCTCCTGCTCGATGGCGCACACGGCGCCGACCGCGGCGGCTCGGACCTGCGGCGCGGGGTCGGACAGGAGCGCGCGCATCTGCTCTTGCGCCTCGTCGGCCCGGGCTTCCGCCAGCCGCTCCAGCGCGCCGGCGCGGATGCGCGGGTCGCCGTGGGCCAGGAGGTCCCGCAGCTCGGCGGAGAAGTCCACCCCGGGCACGTGCTGCAGCAGCGCGATGGCGTGCAGGGCGGTGGGCGCGTCTGCCCTGAGCGCCGCCCGCAGCGTGCGCACGGTGGCCTCGCTGGAGGCGGCGAGCGGGGCCGCGTGCAGGTCGAGGTGCCGGCGCTCGAGGGATTCGACCAGGCTGCGCACGTACTCCTGGCGCGCGCGCAGCAGCAGCAGGATCCAGAGAGCGACCAGGACGAGCACCGCCAGCGTGAGCGGCCGGCCCTTGCCGAACGACTGCTTGTAGAAGAGCAGCACCACGCCGGTGAGGGCGATCGCGGTGGGCTTCAGGATGCCGTCGATGAACGCCTTCGCCCGGCCGCGCACGGACGGCTGCACGGGCACGTAGAGCAGCTGCATCGAGGCGTCGTTGATGGTGTAGCGGAAGATGGTGTCGGAGCCCTTGGCGAGGCTGGCGACGAACAGACCGGGGTTCGGCATGGCGGCCGAGAACCCGGACCCCAGGGCGAGCCCGGCGGGGAGCGGGAGGAGCGAGGCGAGGATCCCGTAGCGTTCGAGCAGGCGCCCGGTGATCCAGATCTGCACCGCCAGCGCGATGCCCCCGCAGATGCCGTAGAAGCGGCCGAAGTAGCCGGCCAGATCGTTCTGCCGGAGCACGGAGGCGGCCGCCAGCTTGAACTGGAAGTCCACCACCGTCACCGCGGCGGCGCTCACCGCGGCCACCCCGGCGACCAGCATCAGGTGGCGGTTCCCCAGGAAGGCGAGCCCCGCGCGCGACAGCACGGGGACGGTGCGCCGCGCGCGCCGCCCGGCGATGAGCGGAGCGGTGGAGATGAGCCGCGCCCCGGCGCGGGCCAGGAGCGCGCAGGAAGCGAGCTGCACGACCATGAGCCAGAGGAGGTTCGGCGCGCCGATGCGCCGGGCGTAGCTCGAGACGAGCAGGCCGAAGACGACGTTCGCCAGCGTGCCCCCGGCGCCGATCAGGCCGAAGAGCCGTTTCGCCTCGCGCGCGTGGAAGACGTCGCTGGCCATGGTCCAGAACTGGATCACGACCAGCGAGGCCATCGCCTCGACGAAGACGTAGAGCGCCGGGTAGACCCAGCCGCCGACGTCCGCGTGGATGAGCGCCCAGAAGGAAGCGCAGATCGCCGCGCAGCTCGCCGCCGACACGGCGTTGAGCGCGCCGCGCGGCACCCTGTCGGCGACGCGAGCGTAGCCGTAGGAGACGGCCACGATGGCGGCGGAGGAGAGGACGTACAGCCAGGACAGTCCGCGCGCGGTGCCGTGCGCGAGGTACAGCGCGTCGCGCACCGAGCGCCCGACCACTACCGCGCCGATCGCGCTCGCCGCGTACGCGGCCATGATCGCGGTGCGGCGCTCCTCGCCGGGCCGGATGCGCAATCCGGCCTCCAGTGCTCGTTCCAACCTGCCTGGCATGGCCGCCGCCGAGAGTAGCAAGGCGGCAGGGTGGAGTCCGCTTCCGCGGTGCTGCGGCGAAGTACGCAAAGGTCGCGACATGTGCCCCGAGGCGCGACCCGCAAACCTCCTAGAAAACCCCTCCGAGGGCGGCGTAGCAGTCGAGGATCGAGACGCTGCTGCTCTCCAGGCCGTGCGCGCACCCGACGCGCACGTCGGTGGGAAGGACGTATCCCAGCACGACCTCGGCGCGCAGCTCGGCGCCGGCGCCGGCGTGCAGCTGGAACGGGTAGCTGGCGGCGCGGAAGCGGCCGTCGTCGAACGGCATCCAGGCATCGCCCACGTCGCTGAAGACCGAGGCGTGCAGCCGGCGGAGGTAGATCGGCAGCGTCCAGGCGCCGGTCTCGACCTCCAGGAGCGGGAGCCGGTACTCGAAGGTGCCGAGGACGTAGGCCTCGCCGGAGAACGCGCCGCCCACGAAGCCGCGCAGGATCCGCACCGGAGCGCTGACCGGGTTCAGGATGCTGCGCACCGGATCGCCCGCGTCGAACCCGCCCAGCTCGAACAGGTGGCGCTCGGAAAGATCGCCGCGGGCGACGCCGCCCGCCAGCCGGACGGCGACGACATGGTGCAGCGGCCCGTCGTCCTTGCGCCAGGGCAGCAGGAAGTACCGGGCGTACGAGGCGGACAGTTGGCCGAAGGTGAAGTCCGATCCGAGCGGCTTCGCCGCGACGCGGGTGGTGAGCGCGAACCGCTGTCCCTGTTCGGCCGAGATGCTGCGCACGAACCTTCGCGCGTCCGAGTAGACGTAGGAGAGCGACGTCGCGGCGAGGAGTCCGTCGGGAGGGTTGTTGCCGTTGACGGCGGGCGTGTTCATGGACAGGTGCGTCAGCTCGTAGCGGACCTCGATCGAGTGGCTGCGCTCGACTTGCGAGAAGGGGAAGGAGGCGGAGATCGTCCCCTGCACGACCCTCTCCGTATAGCCTGGTCCCGCCCCCGAGGCGGTCCCCACGTCGCGGAGCGCGGAGACGGATACGTCGGGGTAGAGCGTGTGGTTGGTGTAGACCACGTCCCATCCGGGCTGACTGGAGTCGATCGCCCACCACGCGGTGGCCTGGTAGTCGTGCCGCCCGGCGGCATCATAGCCGGTAGTGATCACCCCGACGGTCGTACCGAGGGCGTCGGTGGCGGCGTACGGGAACCACCAGTGCGGCCGCAGCGTGGGCAACGGATCGTACGGGCGCACCGGGTAGATCTCCTCCGGCGGGAGCGGCGAAGGCGGCGGGCGAGGCGTCGCCTCGGCCAGCGCGCCGTCCACGCCGACGAAGGTGGCGGGGTCGAACGGCATGCGCGACAGGTCGTATCCGCCGGGTCCGTAGGTGACCAGCGCGAGTTGGGCGCCGTCGGGAGACACTTCCGGCTCGAAGGCGCCGAGCACCACGTTGGTCACCCGCCACAGCGTGCGGTCCTCCAGGCGGAACGCGTAGACGTCGAAGACGCCGGTGCGATCGCTCGAGAACAGGAGATATCTTCCGTCCGGCGACCAGGCGGGGTCGCGGTCGAACGCGCGGTCCCGCGTCACGTCGGCGGGCGCGCCGCCCTGGCGGGCCACGACGCGCACGTCCCAGGCGCCGCCCCGGTGGTGGAGGAAGGCGACCTGCTTGCCCGAAGGGCTGAAGCGCGGCGACGCGACCGGCCCTCCCTGCGGGTCCTCGAACAGAACGCGCGGCGAAAGCGAGCCCGGCTCGAGGAGCCCGATGGCGGTGACGCCGCCCGGGCGCCGCCAGGAGAACACCAGCGCGCCGTCGCGCGCCACGTCCGGCTCGCTGGCGCGGAGGCCGCGCGTGAGGCGCTCGGTGCTGCCGGTCGCGGGGTCGAGCGCGTAGAGGTCCTGCACGTCCGCGAACTCCTGGTAGATCTGCGTGCGCGCGTAGACGATCCGGCCGCGCGGATCGAGCGCGAGCGTGCCTTCGCCGTAGATGTCTCCCAGGTGCCGATCTCCCGGGCGCGTCGGGGTCGGGAGGTCCGCGCCCGTGCGGCAGCAAGGGCCCGGGCGCAGCGCGCGCAGCTCCGGCAGGCGGTGCGGG
>DASWGQ010000026.1:0-3445 GCA_036393595.1 Myxococcales bacterium
ATCCCGATCACGCGCAAGGACGACGTCCCCGCGATGCAGGCCGCCGATCCACCCTTCGGCGGCCTGCTGGCGGTCGAGCCCGGGCGGCTGCAGCGCATCTTCGCCTCGCCCGGACCGATCCTCGATCCGCAGGGCGAGGGCGACGACTTCTGGCGGTTCCGCATGGCACTCGCCGCCGCGGGGTTCCGGCGCGGGGACATCGCGATCAACTCGGCCTCGTACCACCTCACGCCGCTCGGCTTCATGCTCGACAACGCGGCGCGGAGCCTGGGGTGCGTGGTGGTCCCCGCGGGCGTGGGGCAGACCGACGTGCAGGTCCGCGTCGCCGGCGCGCTGCGCGCGACCTGCTACCTGGGCACGCCCAGCTTCCTCTACACGCTGGTGAAGCGCGGCCGCGAGCTGGGGACCGAGCTCTCCATCGAGGTGGCCTTCGTCACCGCCGAGATGTTTCCGGAGTCGCTGCGCGCCGAGCTGGAGAAGGACTTCGGCGTGCGCGCGCTGCAGGGCTATGGCACCGCCGACCAGGGCTGTCTCGCGTACGAGTGTCCCGAGCGCGGCGGCATGCACCTGCACCCCGAGTCCATCGTCGAGGTACTCGACCTCGAGACGCGCAAGCCGGCCGTGCCGGGGCAGCCGGGCGAGATCGTGGTCACCACCTTCGACCCGGCGTATCCGCTGCTGCGCTTCGCCACCGGCGACATCGGCACGCTGGCGCCTCCCTCGACCTGCCCGTGCCTGCGCACCGCGCCCAAGCTGGCCGGACTGGTCGGGCGCGTCGGCGATGCCGTCAAGGTGAAGGGGATGTTCATCCGCGGGGCGGAGATCGAGAAAGCGCTGAAGGCGTTCCCCGCCGTCGCTCGCTTCCAGGCCGTGGTCACCCGCGACCAGCACCAGGACCAGCTCGCCTACGTCGTCGAGCTGGCGGAAGGCGCCTCCCCCGAGGCCGGCCTCGAAAGCCGCATCGCCGACGCCCTGCGCGAAGCCATCAAGGTCCGCGGCGAGGTCCGACTCTCCCCTCGCGGCACGCTCCCCGAAGGCTCGAAGCGCATCGACGACCGCCGCACCTGGCGCTGACCACGGGCGCGCGGGTTGACCGCCCCGCAGCCGGGTGCTAACCGATCCGGAGCTGTGGGACGGCTTGAGGGCCGGCCCACGGAAGCACGAGCATCTCCGAAAAAAAAGGGGGCTCCGTGACCTCCGTCAGCATCGACGTCAATGGAACGAGCCAGGCTCGCCAGGTCGAGCCGCGGCTCCTGCTCGTCCACTTCCTCCGCGAGACGCTGGGGCTCACCGGCACGCACGTCGGCTGCGACACGAGCCAGTGCGGCGCGTGCACCGTCTTCCTCGACGGCGTGGCGGTGAAGTCCTGCTCGCTGTTCGCGGTGCAGGCCGACGGCCGGTCGGTGACGACCATCGAGGGCCTGGCCAAGGACGGCAGGCTGCACCCGATGCAGGAGGGTTTCTGGGAGAAGCACGGCCTCCAGTGCGGGTTCTGCACGCCGGGCATGATCATCTCGGCCTGTCAGATCCTCGAGCGGAACCCGAGTCCCAGCGAGGCGGAGATCCGCCAGGGGCTGGAAGGCAACCTGTGCCGCTGCACGGGCTACGCCAACATCGTCAAGGCGGTGCAGCACGCCGCGCGCAACATGGCCGACCCCGGAGCGAGGTGACCCATGGCCGCGACGGAACGCCTGTTCGGCTCCAGCATCAAGCGCCGGGAGGATCCCCGGCTGATCACCGGCAAGGGAGTCTACGTCGACGACGTGAAGCTCCCCGGCACCACCTACGCCTCGTTCGTGCGCAGCCCGCACGCGCACGCGCGCATCAAGGGCATCGACTCTAGCGCCGCGCGCAAGCTCCCCGGCGTGGTGGCCGTGTACACCGGCAAGGACCTCTCGGCGGGCGGCGTGAAGTCGCTTCCCGTCGGCTGGCTCCTGCCCAACATCAAGCTGCCGCCGCACTTGCCGCTCGCGGTGGATCGCGCGCGCTACATGGGCGACGCGGTTGCGGTCGTCATCGCGGAGTCGCCCTACGTCGCGCGGGACGCCGCCGACCTCGTCGAGGTGGATTACGAGCCGCTGCCGGTGGTCACCGACGCCGTGCGCGCGACGCAAGGAGGCGCACCGAAGCTGCACGACGAGGCGCCTGACAACGTCTCCTTCCGCTGGTCGTTGGGCGACAAGGACAAGACCGACGCGGCCTTCCGCGGTGCCGCGCGGGTGGTGAAGGAGCACTTCGTCAACCACCGCCTGATCCCGAACGCCATCGAGCCGCGGGCCGCGCTCGCCAGCGCCAATCCCGCCACGGGCGAGATCACGCTGTGGGTCACGACCCAGAACCCGCACGTCCACCGCCTCCTCATGGCGGCGTTCGTCCTCGGGATCCCCGAGCACAAGCTGCGGGTGATCTCGCCCGACGTGGGTGGAGGATTCGGCTCGAAGATCTTCGTGTACCCCGAGGAGTGCGCGGTCACCTGGGCCTCTCGTACCCTCGGTCGCCCGGTGAAGTGGACGGCGGAGCGGCGCGAGAGCTTCATGACCGATGCGCACGGGCGCGATCACCAGACGGACGCGGAGATGGCGCTGGACGCCGACGGCCACATCCTCGCGCTGCGGGTGAAGTCGACCGTCAACCTGGGCGCGTACCTGTCGCTCTTCGCGCCTTCGGTGCCGACGTACCTGTACGGCACGCTCCTCGCGGGCGCGTACACCACGCCGGCCATCCACGTCGAGGTCACCGGCGCGTTCACCAACACAACCCCCGTCGACGCCTACCGCGGCGCGGGGCGCCCCGAGGCCTGCTACGTGGTGGAGCGCATGGTCGACCTGGCAGCCAAGGAGCTGGGCGTCGACCCCGTGGAGCTGAGACGGCGCAACTTCATCGGGCCCGATCAGTTCCCGTACCAGACGCCGGTCGCGGTCATGTACGACAGCGGCAACTACGCGGCCGCGCTCGACAAGGCGCTGGAGATCCTCAACTACGGCGCGTTCCGCCGGGAGCAGGACAAGCTGCGGCAGCAGGGCCGGTACCTCGGCGTCGGCTTCTCCACCTACGTCGAGGCGTGCGGCCTCGCCCCTTCGCAGGTGGCGGGCGCGCTCGGCGCGCAGGCTGGCCTCTACGAGAGCGCCACCGTCCGCGTGCACCCGACCGGCAAGGTGACGGTCTTCACCGGCTCGCACTCGCACGGCCAGGGGCACGAGACGACCTTCGCGCAGGTCGCCGCCGACGAGCTGGGCCTGCCGATGGAGGACATCGAGATCGTCCACGGGGACACCGGCCAGGTCCCGTTCGGGATGGGCACCTACGGCAGCCGCAGCGGCCCGGTCGGCGCGGCCGCCATCCACATGGGCCTGCAGAAGATCAAGGACAAGGGGAAGAAGATCGCCGCGCACCTGCTCGAGGCGAGCGAGAACGACGTCGTCTACGAGGGCGGCAAGTTCTCGGT
>DASWGQ010000027.1:0-7936 GCA_036393595.1 Myxococcales bacterium
CGGCGCGGTGGTGGACGCCATCCAGGATCCCTCCTCGTTCCGCGAGGTGCTGCCGCCGGGCGGCTCCTACGACCTGGTCCTGATCGACATCTTCATGCCGGGGATGGACGGCATCGAGCTGTTGCGGCGCTTCTCGGCGGACGTGCGCAACTGCGCGTCGAAGCTCTACGTGATCACCGCGGCCGACGACGAGGCGCTGCGCTCCCTGGCGCAGCGGAGCGGCGCGGACGGCTACCTCACCAAGCCGCTCAAGCAGAAGGCGCTGCTCGAGCTGCTGGCGGCGTAGGGAAGGGCGGGGGACCATGGCGCGCATCCTGGTGGTCGACGACGATCCCGACATCCGGTTCGTCGCGCGGCTCGCCCTCAAGCGCGGCAAGCACGAGGTGACGGTGGCGGACTCCGGGCGCGCGGCGCTCGCGCACCTCGACTCGGGCGCCGCCTGCGATCTCATCCTCTGCGACCGGATGATGCCCGAGATGAGCGGGGTGCAGACGCTGGTGGAGGTGCGGCGCCGCCGCGCCGACCTGCCCTTCGTCTTCCTCACCGCCAAGGCGCAGAAAGAGGAGATCGAGGAGGGCCTGCGCCTGGGCGCGAGCCGCTACCTGACGAAGCCTTTCGAGCCCGCCGAGCTGCTCGGCGAGGTGAACGGCATCCTCGGTCAGTGAGCGCGACCCGCCCCATCCCGCTGCCGGGGTCCCGGCCGGTGCCCTCCCCGCCCGGGCGCACCGTCGAGGAATTGGAGGAGGAGCGCGAGCGCCTGGAGGCCACCGTGCGCGCCCTGCGCGGCGCGCTGCGCGTGGTCGAGAACGTCTCCAGCGCGTTCCAGCGCGAGCGCATCCTCGCCGCGGTCACCGACGCGCTCACCCGCAGCCTGGGCGCCGCTGCCGCGCGCGTCTGGCTGGTGGGGCCTGGCGACAGCTGCGGCTCCTGCGAGCTGGCCGACCGCTGCCACAACCGGAAGAGCTGCCTGCACCTCGTCGAGCACGGCGGGCTGGGCCCGCTCGACCGCGTCCTGCGGCGGGTGCCCATCGGCGACTTCTCGGTCGGCCGGGTGGCCGCGCAGGGCGGCATGATCACCTCGGATCGGCTCGAGGAGGAGCCCGGGCTCGCCGACCCCGACTGGGTGCGCATCGAGCGCCTCAAGTCGTTCGCCGGATATCCGCTCATCCACGAGGGCCGCCTGGTGGGCGTGGTGGCGATGTGGAGCCGCGACCGGCTGCGCGACGAGGTGCTGGAGGCGCTGCGGATCCTCGCGCGCCACGCCGCCACCGCCATCGCCGGCGCGCAGCTCCTCCAGGACGTCCGCGCCGAGAGCGAGAAATCGCAGGCAGCGACCCGGCAGATCGAGGCGCTGGTGCAAGCGTCGCGCAGCGGCATCCTGCTGGTCGACCGGCACTCGCGCATCGCCTTCGTGAACTCGGCCTTCCGGCGGCTCTTCGCGCTGGACGATCACGAGCTGACCGGCTGGCCGGTGGCGGCGGTGGAGGCGTCGGTGAAGCCGGTGCTGGGCGAGCAGCCGCTGCGGGGTGAGGACCGCGAGCTGGAGATACAGTTGCCCGGCGAGCCGAAGCCGCGCGTGCTGCGCGCGTACTCGGCGAAGGTGGCCGGCATCAGCGGGGAGCCGATCGGTTGGATGGGCGTGTTCGACGACGTGACCCACGACCGCGAGGTGGACCGGATGAAGACCGAGTTCATCTCCACCGTCTCGCACGAGCTGCGCACCCCGCTCACCAGCATCAAGGCGTCCATGGCGCTGCTGCTCGATGGCAACACGGGCCTCGACGAGGAGAGCGCCGAGCTGCTGCAGGTCTCGAAGCGCAATGCGGACCGGCTGGTCCGGCTGGTGAACGACATCCTCGACGTGAGCAAGATCGAGGCGGGGCGGCTGCAGCTCGACCTGCAGGAGCACGAGGTCACGCCGCTCTGCGCCGAGGTCGTCGCCGGCATCGACGGGTTCGCGCAGAAAGTGGGTGTCGCCGTCCGCTCGCAGATGGCGCCCGGGCTTCCGCGCGTGCGCGGCGACTGGGACCGGGTGGTGCAAGTGCTGACGAACCTGCTCTCCAACGCGCTCAAGTTCTCGCCTCGCGGCAGCGAGGTCGACCTGGTGGTCTCGCCTCGCGGGGGCGGCGTCCTGTTCTGCGTGCGCGACCGCGGCCCGGGCATCCCGCGCGAGTTTCGCGAGAAGCTGTTCACCAGGTTCGCCCAGTCCGACCGCGCCAAGCGGGAGCAGGAAGGGACGGGGCTGGGCCTCGCCATCTGCCGCGCGCTGGTCCTGGCGCACGGCGGCGAGATCTGGGTGGAGAGCGAGCCGGGGCAAGGCGCGTCGTTTTTGTTCACGCTCCCGGCTGCCTCCGGGTAGCCTAGGATCTCCCATGGCCCGCGAAGAACAAGGCGCCCCGCCGGCGGCCGAGGAACCGGTCGACCGCGAGCTGCTCGAGCACTATCTGGCCGGCGCGGGCGAGAAGCTCGCGGCCCTCGACGCGGCGCTGGCCTCGGCCCGGACCGGCGACGCCGGCGCCCGCGAGGGGCTGCGCCGGGCGCTGCACAAGCTGGCCGGCAGCGCCGGCACGTACGGATTCACCGAGCTGGGCACGCGGGCCCGGGCCCTGGAAAAGCGCGTCCAGTCGGCGGACGAGCCGCTCGCCGAGGACCTCCTGCTGGACGCGGTCGCCTTCCGCCGCGAGTTGGAGGACACCTTCGAGGAGGCGCGGGCGAGGCTCGCGGGCGGACCGCCGCCGGCGCTCTCGGCGGTCCGGCAGAAGCTGGTGGTCGCGGTGATCGGCGGAGGGCTCGAGGACCCGGTCGGCGAGGAGCAGGCGCACGCGGTCGGAGCGGCCCTGGCGCGCGCCGGGACGCACCTCGTCTGCGGCGGCCTCGGCGGCTGCATGGCGGCGGCGGCGCGCGGCTACCGCGAGAGCAGCGGCGAAGGGATCGTCCTCGGCATCCTGCCCGGCGCGTGGCGGCACGAGGCGAATCCCTGGATCGACCTGCCCATCCCCACCGGGGTGGGCGACGCCCAGTCGGCCCTGGTCGCCATGGCCGTCGACGGCGCCATCGTGGTGGGTGGCGGCGGCGGCACGCTGAGCGAGATCGGCCTGCTGCTCCGGGACGGCAAGCCCGTGGTGGCGCTCCCGCACACCGGCGGCGCCGCCGAGATGGTCGGCGGCCGCAAGCTCTACAAGCACGAAGTGATGGCCTCCTCGACCCCCGCCGACGCCGTCATGAAACTCCTCCGCGCCCTCTCCGAACGCCCCAACCTGGCCAAACGCTGACAACACGATCGCACCACGGAGTTCACGGAGCTCACGGAGATCGATTTTCAAACAGCCGTTCTCTGTGCTCTCCGTGTGCTCCGTGGTGCGGTTTTTTCGGCGTTAGCCGGAGATGGCTTTCCACATTTCCAGGGCGGCGGCGGCGGGGTTTTCGGAGCCGAGGATGCTGCGGATGCAGGCCACGCCGTGGGCGCCGGCGTTGACGGCGCGCTTCGCGCGGGGCGGGGTCACGCCGCCGATGGCGAAGACGGGCAGGGAGGCCGCCTGGGTCGCTTCGTGGAGCGCGGCCATCCCCTGCGGCTTCTTGCCTGGCGTCTCCCACACCGGACCGAACACCGCGAAGTCCGCGCCCTCCTGCGCCGCGCGCGCCACTTCCTCCTTCGAGTGGCAGCTCCGTCCGATGAGCGCGCCAGGACCGAGGTGGCGCCGGGCGTCGCCGACGCGCGGACCGTCCGCGGGCAGGTGGACGCCGTCCGCGCGCGCCGCCTTCACCACCTCGAGCCGGCTGTTCACCAGGAGCGGCGCCTTCGCGGAACGGCACAGCGGCAGCAGAGTGCGCGCGAGCTCGAGCAGCTCCGCGGGCGAGAGGTCCTTCTCGCGCAGCTGCACCGCGGCCGTCCCGATGGGGAGGACCGAGAGGGCGGCCGCGACCGCGCCAGGCAGATCGGGGATCGCGAGGCGGTCGGTAACCAGGTAGATGCGGACCAATCAGACCCGCATATCAGATCAGGCCGGTCAGGGGGCTCGACGCGCTGCCGTAAAGCTTCCGCGGTATACGGCCGGCACGGTACGCAAGACGTCCTGCCTCGGTGGCGAGCTTCATCGCCGTCGCCATCGCGACCGGATCCTGCGCGCCGCTGATCGCCGTGTTCACCAGCACGCCCGCCACGCCCAGCTCCATGCAGATCGCGCAGTCGCTCGCCGTGCCCACGCCGGCGTCCACGATCACCGGCACCTTCGCCTGCTCGAGGATCATCTGCAGGCTGTACGGGTTGCGCAGCCCGAGGCCGCTGCCGATCGGCGCGCCCAGCGGCATCACCGCGGCGCAGCCGGCGTCCTCCAGCTTGCGGCAGAGGACCGGGTCGTCGCTGCAGTAGGGCAGCACGGTGAATCCTTCGGCGACGAGCATCTTCGCCGCGCGCAGCGTCTCCTCGCCGTCGGGAAGGAGCGTCTTCTGGTCGCTCAGCACCTCGAGCTTGACCAGCGGCCGGGGCCCGCCGATCTCCAGCTCTCGGGCGAGCCTCAGCGTGCGCACGGCCTCGTCCGCGGTGAAGCATCCGGCGGTGTTGGGGAGCAGCACGCACTCCTTGGGGATCCAGTGGAGGAGCGACTTGTCGCCCTTCGCCGAGAGGTCCAGCCGGCGGACGGCGACGGTGACCATCTGCGCCCCCGACGCGAGGATGGCCTTCTGCATGGTGGGGAAGTCCTTGTACTTGCCGGTCCCCACCACCAGGCGCGAGCTGAACCGGTGCTCGCCCAGCGAGAGCTCGTCGGACATGCCGCTATCCTCCGCCCACGAAAGTGACGACCTCCAGCACGTCCCCCGGCGCGAGCTTCTCCTCCCCGTGCCGCGCGCGCTTCACCACCGCCCCGTTGCGCTCCACCGCGACCCGCTCGGCGCGCACGCCCAGGTGGCGCAGCAGGCCGGCCACGGTGAGCCCGTCGGGCAGCTCGGTGCGCTCTCCATTGACGGTGGCCTGCATGCGGGCTGAATAGGCGGGCCGCCTCCCTGGGTCAAGGCGCGACCATCGGCGCGGGTCCGGTCGGGCGCACCGGGTGTGCCTTGTGCGTCTGCCGGGGCGGTGCAACACTCGGCCTTTCCGACCCACGCGAGGGCCTGCTTGGACATCGCCCACCTGCTCCGCCAGGTCTCGATCTTCCGCGAGCTGCCGGCGGAGGTGCTCGCCGACCTCGCCGCTCGGGTGCGCCCCCGCTCGGCCGACGCCGGATCGGTGATCGTCAGCGCCGAGGAGCCGGGCGATTCGCTGTTCGTCATCGCGCGCGGGAAGGTCAAGGTGGTGCTCTACGGCGAGACCGGCCGGGAGATCATCTTGAGCCTCCTGCACGCGGGCGATTTCTTCGGCGAGATGTCGCTGCTCGACCGGCAGCCCCGCTCGGCCAACGTGGTCGCGGTGGAGGACGCCGACCTCCTCTCGCTCGACCACGAAGCGTTCCGGACCCACCTCGCGACCCATCCGTCCAGCGCGCTGGCGGTGCTGGCGGAGATGTCGCGCCGGCTCCGCCACGCCGACGAGGTGATCGGCAACCTCGCGCTGCTCGACGTCTACGCGCGGGTGGCGCGGACCATCCGCGAGCTGGCGCAGAAGGAGGGCGAGCCGGCGGATGGCGGCCTGCTCATCCGCGAGCGGCCGACGCAGCAGGAGATCGCCGGCCTGATCGGCACCTCCCGCGAGACGGTGTCGCGGGCCCTGAACGACTTCACCCGCCGGGGCCTCCTGGAGATGCAGGGCAAGCAGATCCTGGTGCGCTGGGACTTCCTGCGGAAGGTCGACGAGGCCGCCTGACCGGCGCAAAACCATCGCACCACGGAGGGCGCTGAGAGCACGGAGGAATTGGACTTTCGCACAGCCAGCTCCGTGTGCTCCGTGCCCTCCGTGGTGACGTTGGTTCGGCTTGATCGCGGGCGGTCATGACAGTATTGACGCAGCCGTGCCGACGTTCCGGGTCAGCAAGCAGCTGTGGTTCTGCGCCGCGCACCAGGTGCGCCTCAGCGAGACGCGCTGCGAGGCGCTCCACGGCCACAACTACCGGGTGGTGGTCCACGCGGAGGCCGGCGAGCTGGACCCGACCAGCTACGTGCTCGATTTCGCCGCGCTCAAGGCGGCTGCCGTGCAGGCCACCGGGCGCTTCGACCACCGCAACATCAACGAGGTGGACCCCTTCACCGAGGGAGGCCGCAATCCGACCGCGGAGGAGCTGGCGCGCTTCATCGCGGAGGAGCTGGGCGGGAAGCTCGACGACCGCCGCGTGCGGATCTGCAAGGTGGAGGTCTTCGAGACCGACAACAACCGCGCGGAGTACTGCCCATGACGAGCCTGTCCGCGGGCGGCGAGGCGGTGTCCGTCTGATGCGCAACGGCGTCCAGACGCGCGCGCCGGCCGCCTTCGAGCCGCGCTTCCGCAGCGGGGTCCCCGCCAAGGTGGAGGGCGCGCTGGCAGCCGCCGTGATCGCGGCGGTGCTGGCGATCTCCTACTACCTCCTGGTGAAGCTGCCCGGGCCCCTGGTCGTGCACGTCGAGGACGACACGCACCAGGGCGTGATGAACGCGAAGGTGGTGTGCGACGGTCCCGACGGGAAGCGCTTCAGCGCGCTGACCGACGTCTTCGGCGAGGCGAAATGGCCGGGTCTCGCGCACGGCGCCTGGCGGTGCGAAGCGCTCCCTCCGCCCAAGTTCCACACCGGCACCCTGGTCGGCTATGCCACGGTGGTCCCGCGCAAGCCGGCGATGTGGATGGCGCGCGTGGAGCGTCCCGCCGCCGCCGTGGTGCAGGTGGTCCGTCCGCGGGGAGAGCCGCGAGCCGCTCCTGCCCTCCGCGCGGTGTGCGAAGCGGTGCCGGGCGACGACGCGCCCCCCACCTGGGAGGCGCGCGCGGGGCTGCTCGACGGCCGCGCCACGCTGTACCTGCCGCACGGCCGGGCCTGCCGCATCGGCCTCACGCGTCCGGAGCTCCCGCCGGGCGCGCCCGGGCCGGTCACCGATGCCAGGCTCGCCTGCGAGTCCGGACCGTGCACGCCCGAGCTGCGCGGAGGCGTGGGCGAGGAGCTGCACGTGGTGCTCGCGCCGAACCCGGAGCAGTGGCAGGCTGCCCGGCCGCCGCCCGAGCCGGAGTAGGCCTGGAAGGGTCAGCTCCGCCCGGCGAACACGTCCATCACGTCGCGGAGCAGCTTCATTCCCTCGTCGTGCGGGCGCTGGAAGCTGTTGCGCCCCATGATGGAGCCGAAGGCGCCTCCGTCGCGCAGCCCGCGCACCTCCTGGAGGATCTCGTCGGTGCCCTTCGCCTCGCCGCCCGAGAAGATGACGATGCGCTTCCCGTTGAACGAGCTCTGCACCACGTGGCGCACGCGTTCGGCGAGGGTCTTGATGGGGATGTTGTATTTCTCGAAGACCTTCTGCGCTTCCGGCTGGTAGATGAGCTCGGTGGGCGGCTTGACCTTGACGACGTGCGCGCCGAGCTCGCAGGCGATGTGGGCGGCGTACCCGGCCACGTCCACCGCCGTCTCCCCCTTCTTGTCGGTGATGCCCTCGCCACGCGGGTAGCTCCACACCACCACCGCCAGGCCGCGCTCCTTCGACTCCTCGGTCAATTCGCGGAGCTCCTCGTACATCGTGTTCCGCGCCGACGACCCCGGATAGATGGTGAAGCCGATGGCCACGCAACCCAGGCGCGACGCGTCCTTCACGCTGCCGGTGACGGCGGAGCAGGGCGGATGGCCCTTGGACAGCGTGTCGCTGTCGTTGAGCTTCAGGATGAGCGGGATCTGCCCGGCGTACTTCCCGGCCGCGGCCTCCAGGAAGCCGAGCGGCGCGGCGTACGCGTTGCAGCCGGCATCGATGGCGAGCTGGATGTGGTACTCGGGATCGTAACCGGCGGGGTTGGGGCCGAAGGAGCGCGCTGGCCCGTGCTCGAAGCCCTGGTCGACGG
>DASWGQ010000028.1:0-4306 GCA_036393595.1 Myxococcales bacterium
CGACCCCGCCCTACGCCAGCGCTTTCCGCGCCGGCACCGCGGCCGCCGCGAGCGGCAGGAACGCCCGGAGCAGCTGCAGGAACCGGCCTTCCACCTGCTGCGCCACCGCCACCACTTCCTGGTGCGTGAGCGGCTTGTCCGCCATGCCCGCGGCGTAGTTCGTGATGCAGGAGATCCCGCAGCAGGGGACGCTCTGGTGCGCCGCGACGATCACCTCGGGCACCGTGCTCATGCCCACCGCGTCGGCGCCCAGCAGGCGCGCCATCCGCACCTCGGCGGGCGTCTCGTAGCTGGGGCCCAGGAACTGCGCGTAGACGCCGCGTCGGAGCGCGATGCCCGTCTCCCGCGCGGCCTCCTCCAGCGCGTCACCCAGCGCGGGGGTGTACGCGCGCGACAGATCGGGAAAACGGGGCCCCAGCCGCTCCTCGTTGGGACCGACGAGCGGGTTGCGCGCGGTCAGGTTGATGTGGTCCGTGAGGCGCATCAGGTCGCCCGGCCGGAGCTGCGGGTTCACCGCGCCGGCGGCGTTGGTCAGGATCAAGGCGCGCGCGCCGAGGACCCCGAGCACTCGCGCGGGAAACGCGACCGTCGCCGCGTCGTGCCCCTCGTAGCCGTGCAACCGCCCCTGCTGGGCGAGCACGGGGACGCCCGCCACCTCGCCCAGCACCAGGCGCCCGTCGTGGCCCAGGACGGTGGCCTGCGGAAACCCCGGGAGGTCGGCGAAGGAGACCGAGCGCGCGCTCGCCAGCTGGTCGCCGAACGCTCCGAGCCCCGACCCCAGCACTACCGCCACCGGGGAGATGGCCGGATCGAGCTGCAGGGCGGAGCGCGCGGCGCGGGCGCAGTCCAGCGCCAGATCGGTCCAGGTACGCATGCCGCGCAGGCTACCGGAAAAGGGCGACGAACGGCTCATCGGGACGAGAAGCCGCTCCAAGCGTGTTATTTGACCCGTATGAGCTTCGGCGATTTGAAGGAGCTGCTGCAAACCGGCGGGATCACGATGATCATCATCGTGCTCGGGTCGGTGGCGGCCGTCGTGATCGGCATCGAGCGCTTCCTCTTCCTGCGCGGGTTCGCCCACCGCGCGCAGGAGCTGCACGAGGTCGTCATCCGCGCGCTCCTGCGGGGCGACGGGCCCCTGGCGCTGCACGAATGCGACCGCGCGCACATCCCCACCGCGGCCCTCTACCGCGCTGCGCTCGACCGCGCCACCCGGCCGGAGCGCATCCCCGACGCCGTCGACCGCGCCCGGCGCGAGGTGGTGCAGGCGCTCCGCGCCCCCCTCTGGATCCTGGGCACCCTCGGCGCCACGATGCCCTTCGTGGGCCTCTTCGGCACCGTCTGGGGCATCCTGCACTCGTTCCGCAGCATGGCCGCAGCCGGCACCGGCGGGTTCGCGGTCGTCGCCAGCGGCATCTCCGAGGCGCTCATCACCACGGCCGGCGGAATCGCCGTGGCGGTCGAGGCGGTCGTGCTCTACAACTACTTCCAGGCGCGCGTCGCGAAGGAGTCGTTCGACTTGACCCTCAAGGCCGACGAGCTGGTCGAGACCGTCGAGGAGAAGGCGGACGAGCTGCTGTCCTCGCTCGAGAAGCCCGCTCCCCGCGCGGCTCCCGAGCCCGCCTCCGCCGCCGGAGCGTAGCGCATGGCCTTCAGCGGACCGCGCACGCACCACCACGACGACGACACCGGCGAGAGCGGGCCAGCGGTCTTCGCCGACATCAACATCACCCCGCTCACCGACATCTTCCTGGTGCTGCTGATCATCTTCATGGTGACCTCGACGGCGCTGGTCGAGGCCGGCCAGGGCGGCGCGGGCGCGGGCGTGCGGGTCGATCTGCCCAAGGGCGCCGCCCGGGAGCTGCAGGCCGCGGCGCGCGACTTCACGGTGGCCATCCTCAAGGACGGCTCGACGGTCATCGACGGCAAGGTGGTCGACGAGCAGGTGTTGCGCGCCCGCTTCGAGCAGCTGCACAAGGAAGCTCCCGGCGCGCAGGTGATCATCCAGGCGGACACGGGCGTGCAGCACGGCAAGGTGGTCGAAGTGATGGAGTCGGCCAAGGGAGTCGGCATCGAGCGCCTCGCCATCGCCACGGATTCGGGCGGGAAGTAAACCACCTCACACGATCGTCGGGTCGTCCATGTCCACCGGCTCCGCGCCGCGCGCGGACTGGAGCACCTCGTCCAGCTTGCCCAGCAGCTCGCGGTTGCCGTCCTGCGAATAGCCGGCGAGGTTCCGCTCGAAATCGGGGATGCGCTCGAGGAACTCGCTTAGCCCTCGTTCCGTGATCTCCTCCGAGTACAGCCCGTAGCCGAGCGACTCGAGGTAGCGCGCGTTCAGGATCTGCTCGAATTGCTTGCCGACCGGCTCCGCCAGCATGGGCCGCCGCAGGTAGACCGCCTCGCCCATCAGGGTGAACCCGCCGCTGGCCACCACGCCCCGGGCGGTGCGCAGATCGTCCACGAAGCCCTGCTCGGAGAACGGCATGTACACGAGATTCCCCTCGCGGACGGGCGCCTGCAGATCGCGCCGCAGCCCGTAGATGCGGCATTCCAGTCCGGTGTTCCTCAAGAGGCCCGGCAGCTCCGCGTTGGTGGTGTAGGTCTGGTAGACGAGCAGGTGCCCGCCGGGCCCGGCGCGCGCGGAGAGGATCTCCGGGCGCAGCACCGGCGGGTGGAGCGTGGTGCGGCGCTTGCGGACGGGCGGGTAGAAGAAGGTCGTGATGAGGTAGTGCCACGCGCCGGGCACCTTGGCCTTCACCAGGCCTTTGGCGATCTGGAAAGCGGCCTCGTGGCCGCGCAGGAGCTCCGGGGCGTGCCGGCAGCGGTTGACGATCTGGATGTTGTCGATGGAGATCACCGGCAGCCGGTGGTTGACGGCGTACAGGTAGCTCCAGCTCTCGAAGTCCGAGATCACCACCTCCGGCTGGAGCTCCTGCGCCAGGTCGAAGTACGCGCGCACGTTGCGCGGCCAGCCGCCCGCGATCGCGCCGCGGACGTTCTGCAGCAGCGTCCGGAAGTTCCGCACCTCGTTGTCCTCGGTGACGATGGTGAAGCCCCAGATCTTGCGCACCCGCAGGTGCTCGCCCGCCCGCTGCGCCAGGTAGTCGTGCGCGCGGCCCGAGACCACCACCTGCACGTCGTGCTGCTTCACCAGCTCGTCGAGGATGACGCGGGAGCGGATGGCGTGCCCCATTCCCTCTCCGACCACGCCGTAGAGGATCCGCATGACCCCTTTCTACCGCCGCCGCCCCGCCCGGTGGAACGTTGACGCCCCCGCGGCGGCGCGGCAGGGTGCGCCCTCATGCGCGCGTACGACCTGATCCGCAAGAAGCGCGACGGCGGCGTGCTGCAGCCGGCCGAGCTCGAGTTCCTCGTCCGGGGCGCGACCGACGGGAGCGTCGCCGACGAGCAGCTAGCGGCCTTCCTCATGGCCGTCTTCTTCCGCGGACTGGATCCCGTGCGGGAGCTGCCGGCGTGGCTCGAGGCCATGCTGCGCTCGGGCCAGGTGCTGGACCTCTCCAGGATCCCCGGACGCAAGGTGGACAAGCATTCCACCGGCGGCGTCGGCGACAAGATCTCGCTCCCGCTCGCGCCCCTGGCGGCGGTGTGCGGCGTGCGGGTGCCGATGGTCAGCGGGCGCGGCCTCGGGCACACCGGCGGTACGCTCGACAAGCTGGAGAGCATCCCCGGGTTCCGCGTCGACCTGCCCATCGAGCGGTTCGTCGAGCTGGTCGAGTCGCTCGGTCTGTGCCTGATCGGCCAGACCGCCGAGATCGCGCCGGCGGATCGGAAGCTGTACGCCCTGCGCGACGCGACCGCGACGGTCGAATCGGTGCCGCTCATCGCCTCCAGCATCCTCAGCAAGAAGCTGGCGGAGGGGATCGACGCGCTGGTGCTCGACGTGAAGGTGGGCCGCGGCGCGTTCATGAAGAGCCTGCCGGATGCGCGGCTCCTCGCCCGCACGCTGATCGACCTGTGCCGGGGGATGGGCCGCCGCTGCACGGCGCTCCTGACCGCGATGGACGCCCCGCTCGGGTTCGCGGTGGGGAACGCCGTCGAGGTCGCGGAGTCCATCGAGGTGCTTCGAGGCCGGGGGCCCGACGACGTGCGCGAGCTGACCCTCCAGCTCGGCGTCGAGATGCTGCTCCTGGGCCAGGCGGCGCCCGACGTGCCCACCGCGCGGCAGCGCCTTACGGACGCGCTCGCCGACGGCTCGGCGCTGCGGCGGTTCGCGCAGATCGTCGAGGCGCAGGGAGGAGACCCAGGGGTCGTCGAGGACCCTCGCCGCCTGCCGCGCCCCGCG
>DASWGQ010000029.1:0-2969 GCA_036393595.1 Myxococcales bacterium
CGCGGGGCCTTGCAGTGCCCGCGCTGGAGCGCCAAACCTAGCCGCCCTTCCCACACGACGCCAGCAAGGAGCGCAGCGGCCGGGCAAGGCGACGGCTCCCATGATGTGCTTCCGGACGGGCGATGGCACGCCCGCCCGCACTCGGAGGGCCCGGAGCTGAACAGCAGGACGGCCGGAATGTCAGCTGCCCGACATCGATGCTTCGTTCAACGCCCGCCGGCCAGGCGCGCGACGGCCGCGTCGGTCTCGGCGGCGAGGCGCGCCACGAGCCGCGCCGCAGGCTCCCGGCGCGCCATGCGCAGCCCCTGCCCTGCCCAGAGCGAAAGGAATTCCGCCCTGCCCGCCTTGGCGGCGGCGGTGCGCAGCGGGCGCGTCAGCGCGTTCTGCAGCGGGAAGGGCAGAATCCCCTCGGGGTCGCGGTCGACCTGTTCCATGAACCGGTTGACGATGCCGCGCGCCGGGCGGCCGGAGAAGGCGCGCGTCAGACGCGTCTGGTCCTCGCGCGCGCCGAGGATGGCCTGCTTGTAGCAATCGGGCACGCCGGCCTCCTCGGTGGTGAGGAAGGCGGTGCCCATCTGCACCGCGCTCGCGCCGAGCGCCAGCGCGGCGGCGATGCCGCGGCCGTCCATGATGCCGCCGGAGGCGATGACCGGGACCCGCACGGCGTCGGCGATCTGCGGGACCAGCGCGATGGTGCCCACCATCGAGGTCTCGAAGTCGCCGGCGAAGCTGCCCCGGTGGCCGCCCGCCTCGCTTCCCTGCGCCACGACCGCGTCCACCCCGGCCTTCTCGAGAGCGATGGCTTCCTCGACTGTGGTGGCGGTGCCGGCGAGGAACATGCCGCGCCGCTTGATCGCCTCGATGGCGTCGCCAGGCAGCATGCCGAAGGTGAAGCTGAAGACGGACGCCCCGGTCTCGAGCGCGGCCGCGAGCTGCTCGACAAAAGCGTCGGCGGGCGTGGAGGGCGGCGCGGGCGCGGCCAGGCCGAGCTCCGCGTAATGGGGCGCCACGCGTTCGACCGCGCGGCGCAGGTCGCGCGGCCCGTCCGGCACCCGCACGGGCGCGAACAGGTTGTCGGCGAACGGCCGCGAGGTGAGCGACCGGACCGCCCGGGCCGAGTCGGCGATCTGCTGCGGAGTCAGGTACGCGGCGCCGATCGAGCCCAGCGCGCCCGCCTCGCAGACTGCACCGACCAGCCGGGGCGTGTCGCCGCCCCCGGCCATGGGAGCCTGGACGATCGGGTACTGGATCCGCAACCGCGTCAGCAGATCGATCGGCCTGCCCATGCGCAATCCTCCCGGTTCAGGCGGTCTGGGCGGCGGCGCTTCGTCCGGGGCCTCGCGAGTGGGCGGGAGCGCGTGGAGCCCGGGCCGCGGCGGAGGCGAGGCGCTTCATGCCTTCGGCGATCAGGTCCGGCGGCCGGTTGGAGAAGTTCAGCCGCAGGAAGTTGCGCTCGGGCGCGCGCGCGAAGAACGGCGCTCCGGGCACGAAGGCAACCCGCTCGCGCAGCGCCTCGGGCAAGAGGCGCGAGGCATCCGCGCCGTCGGGGAGCCCCACCCAGATGAACAGCCCTCCTTCCGGGCGCGTCCAGGTCGTGCCGGAGGGGAACTCGCGCCCGAGCGCATCGAGCATGGCGTCGCGGCGTTCCCCGTAGAGCGCGCGGATGCGGGCGACGTGCGCGTCGTAATCGAACGACTCGAGCAGCCGCGCCGCCGCGCGCTGCACGAGCGTCCCGGTGTGCAGGTCGCAGGCCTGCTTCGCCACGGTCAGCGCGCGGATGGTCTCCTCCGCCGCCACCACCCAGCCGATGCGCAGGCCCGGAGCGAGCGTCTTCGAGAACGTGCTCAGGTAGATGATCGGGGCACGCCGGTCGAGCGAGGCGACCGCGGGCAGATCGGCGCCGGAATAGCGCAGCTCGCCGTAGGGGTCGTCCTCGAGGACGGCGACGCCGTGCTCGGCGGCGAGGCGCGCGAGCTGCTCCCGGCGCTCGAGAGCGAGCGTGGTGCCTTTCGGGTTCTGGAAGGTCGGGACCAGGTACACGAGCTTCGGACGCGCGCGCTTCAGGGCCCGCTCGAGCTGGTCGACGCGCATCCCGTGCTCGTCGCTGCCGACGGTCACGAACGAAGCCTCGTGCGCCTCGAACACCTGGAGCGCGGCCAGGTAGGACGGGCTCTCCACCACCACCGCGTCGCCCGGGTCGACGAGGATCCGCGCGACCAGGTCGATGCCTTGCTGCGAGCCGCTGGTGATCAGCACCTGCTCGGGGGAGGCGCAAAGACCGCGGCGGCGCATGCGCTCGGCCACCCAGGCGCGCAGCGGCCCGAATCCCTCGGTGGTGCTGTACTGCAGGGCCGCGGCCCCTTCGCGGGCGAACACCTCCGCGTGGGCCCGGGCCAGCTCCGCCACCGGGAAAGCCTCGGGCGCGGGGAGGCCACCGGCGAAGGAGAGGATCTCCGGCCGCTCGGTGACCTTGAGGATCTCGCGGATGGCGGACGCCTTGACCCGGCTGGTGCGCCTCGAGAACGTCGGGGACCTCAAGCGGCCTCCTTGCGCCTGCGGCGCGGCCCCCCGGAGGGTTCGGGGAGCGGGATCTGCGTCTGCTCCTTGACCGTCGAGAGCACCACCGTGGTGTGGGTGCGGGTCACGCCGGGAATGCGTCGCAGCGTATCCGAGATCAGCTCGTCGAGGGTACCGGTGTTCCGGGTGACCACCTTGAGGAGGTACGAATCGAGCCCGGCGACGCGGTGGCACTCGAGCACCTCGGTCACCTCGAGGATCCTGCGGATGAAGGCGTCGTGGTGGCGGGGGTGCGCGATGCGCACGCCCACGAAGGCGCGGATGTCGTTGCCCAGTACTCGGGGGTCGAGCCGCGCCACGTAGCCGGTGATCGCGCCCCGCTCCTCGAGCTTGCGCACGCGGTCGGCCACCGCGGGCTGCGAGAGCCCCACCGCCTCGGCGATGGCCATCTG
>DASWGQ010000030.1:0-22056 GCA_036393595.1 Myxococcales bacterium
CTGCTGGACGAGTACTGCGGTGGGATGCGCGGGGGCAAGAAGCTCAAGGCGATCATCCCCGGCGGCGCCTCGGCGGCGGTGATGACTGCGGACGAAGCCGACTGGGCTTCGGACTTCGACACCCTCAAGGCCAAGAAGACCATGGCGGGCTCGGGCGGCATCGTTTACCTCGACGAGGACACCAACATGGCGTTCGCGCTGGCCAACGTGATGCGCTTCTACGCGCACGAGTCCTGCGGCCAGTGCACGCCGTGCCGCGAAGGGACGGCGTGGCTGAGCCGCCTGCTCGACAAAATCTGCGCCGGCCGGGGCGAGAAGCTGGACGTGGACAACGTGCACCAGATCGCGCGGCAGATGGAGATGAAGACCATCTGCGCGCTGGCCGACGGCGCCGCGATGCCGGCGAAGAGCTACGTCGAGAAGTTCCGCGCCGACTTCGACGCGCTCGTGCGGGGCTAGGGAATGGCAGAGACCGTCCTGTTCTGGGTCTTCTTCGCCGGCGTGGTCGTCGCCGGGGCGCAAGTCATCCTGCGTCGGAACCCGGTCCATGCGGCGATGTCGCTGGTCGCCTGCTTCTTCTTCCTCGCCGGCGTGTACCTGCTCCTCTCGGCGCACCTGATCGCCATCCTCCAGGTCATGGTCTACGCCGGCGCGGTGATGGTGCTGTTCGTGTTCGTCATCCTGCTGCTCAATCTCCGCGAGGAGGAGTTGGGGAGGGAGCGCGTGACCGTGTGGAGGGGCATCGGCGCGCTCGCGGTCGCGGCCTCGGTGGGGCTCATCGTCGTCTTCGCGCTGCGCACCGCTTACTCGGGCCCGGTGCGCGACCTCGCCGTCGAGCAGCTGCCGACGGGCTTCGGCACCGTCAAGGCCGTGGGGCGCGCCCTGTACCTGTTCAGCGTGCTGCCGTTCGAGGTGACGAGCCTGCTCCTCACCGTGGCCATCGTCGGCGCGGTGGTCGTCGCCAAGGGGAAGATCTGATGGTCGGGCCTCTGCACTACCTGTTCCTCGGCGCGGTCCTCTTCGCGCTGGGCGGGGTGGGCGTGGTGCTGCGGCGCAACGCGCTCATCGTCCTCATGAGCATCGAGCTGATGCTCAACGCGGTGAACCTCACCTTCCTCACCTTCTCGCGGTTCCCGCTGGTGAAGAGCGCCCCCACCCAGGCGGGCTTCCTGAGCGGCCACACCGCCGTCTTCTTCGTCATCGCGGTGGCCGCCGCCGAGGCCGCCGTGGGCCTCGCCATCGTCATCGCCGTGTTCCGCAGCCGGGCCTCGGTCAACGTCGACGAGTTCGACACGCTCAAGTTCTGAGGAGTGAATGGAAGTCTCCTGGCTGTACCTGATCCCCCTGCTCCCGCTCGCCGGCGCCGCCGTGAACGGCGTCCTCGGGCGCTGGCTCCCCAAGGCGTGGCTGTACGCCGTCGCGCTCCTGGTGGTGCTCCTCTCCTTCTGCATCGGGCTCTTCGCCTGGTGGCAGGTGGCGCACATCGAAGGCGAGACCGCGCAGCTTCGCCAGCTGGTCTTCACCTGGTTCTCGGTCGGCAGCCTGCGCGTGGACCTCGGCCTCACCTTCGACCGGCTCTCGGGCACGCTGGTCCTGGTGGTGACCGGGGTGGGGTTCCTCATCCACCTGTATTCGGTCGGGTACATGGACGAGGACCCTGGCTACTGGCGCTACTTCGCGTACTTGAACCTGTTCGTCTCGATGATGCTGCTGCTCGTCCTCTCGGACAACCTGGTCGCGATGTTCGTCGGCTGGGAGGGCGTCGGCCTCTGCAGCTACCTGCTCATCGGCTTCTGGTACGACGACGACGCGAAGGCGTACGCGGGGCGCAAGGCGTTCATCGTCAACCGCATCGGCGACTTCGGGTTCCTCATCGGGATCTTCGTCCTCTACCTCTACACGGGCCAGGTGAGCTTCCAGGCGCTGAAGGTGGCGCCGCTCTCGCTCGGCGTGGCCTCGGCCGCCGCGGGGCTGCTCTTCGTCGGCGCCATCGGGAAGAGCGCGCAGCTCCCGCTCTACGTCTGGCTGCCCGACGCGATGGCCGGTCCCACTCCGGTGTCCGCGCTGATCCACGCAGCCACCATGGTGACGGCGGGCGTGTACATGGTCGCGCGCCTCAGCTTCCTGTACGTGCAGGCGCCCGGAGTGATGGCCGTGGTGGCCGTGATCGGAATCCTCACCGCGGTGGTCGGCGCGCTGATCGGCACCTCGCAGATGGACATCAAGCGGGTGCTCGCGTACTCCACCGTCTCGCAGCTCGGATACATGTTCGTCGGCGTCGGCGTGGGCGCGTTCGCGGCGGGCACCGCGCACCTCATCACGCACGCGTTCTTCAAGGCCTGCCTGTTCCTCGGCAGCGGCGCGGTGATCCACGGGCTGCACGGAGAGCAGGACATGGCCCGCATGGGCGGGCTGCGCCAGCTGGGGCTCAAGCACACCGCGGCGACCTTCTTCATCGCCACCGTGGCGATCACCGGGATCCTGCCCATCAGCGGGTTCTTCTCCAAGGACGAGATCCTCGCGCAGGCGCTGAACACGCGGGCCTTCGACTTCCTCACCCTGCTCCCCGATCCGGGCTCGCCGCGGCTCGCCTTCCTGGGGCCGGCCATCTACGCGATCGGGACGGTGACCGCGCTGATCACCTCCTTCTACCTGTGGCGCTGCTACCTGCTCACCTTCGAGGGCGAGTACCGCGGTCCTTCCGAGGTGCACCCCCACGAGGCGCCCTGGGTGATGACGCTGCCGCTGTGGGTCCTGGCGGGGCTGTCGGTGGTGGGGGCGCTCATCGTCCTGCCCTCGCGCCACTTGCCGTTCACCTGGGAGCATTTCACCGAAGGCGCCTTCGCGCGGCCGCGCGGCGGCCCTCCCCTGGAGCGGCTGCCGGAGCTGGTCGCCTTCGGGATCGCCCTGGTGGTGGCCTGGGCGGGCCTCGCGGCCGCCTGGTCCCTCTACGCGCCGGGCCGCGCGCTGGAAGGCGACGAGCGGATCGCTCGGGCGATGCCGAGGCTGCGCCGCGCGCTGGCGTCGGCCCTCTACGTGGATGCCCTGTACGACCGGATCGTGGTGAAGCCGCTGTGGGCCACCGCGCGCACCTTGTGGCGCGTCGTGGACGCGACGCTGATCGACGGCTTGCTCGTGAACGGGTCGGCGCAGTTGGTGGCGGCCGTCGGCTCCGTGCTGCGCCGCTTCCAGAACGGCGACGTGCAGCGTTACGCGGCGGTCACCGCCGTGGGCGTCCTCATCCTGGTCTACGTCTTCCTGGTGCGAGGCTGAGATGGACTTCGTGCAGTCGCACCTCCTCAGCCTGGTGATCTTCGCGCCGATCGTGGGCGCGGTGGTCGTCGCCTTCCTCCCGCGCGGCGAGGGGGGGCAGCACAAGGGCGTGGCGCTGATCGCCTCCCTCCTCACCTTCGCGCTCTCGGTGCCGCTCGCGGTGGGTTTCCGGCCCGGAGCGCGCGGCTTCTCCTTCGAGCAGCGCACCGACTGGGCGCCGAATCTCGGCTTCAGCTACCACGTGGGAGTCGACGGAGTGGCGCTGCTCCTCTTGCTCCTCACCACCTTCCTCGGGCCCATCATCGTCTTGAGCTCGTGGAAGTACATCGAGGACCGCGTCAAGCTGTACTGCATCTCGCTCCTGGTGCTCGAGACGGCGTTGATCGGGACCCTCTCCGCGCTCGACCTGGTCCTCTTCTACGTCTTCTGGGAAGCGATGCTGATCCCCATGTACCTGCTCATCGGGATGTGGGGTTCGGAGCGGCGCATCTACGCGGCGGTGAAGTTCTTCCTCTTCACCTTCGTCGGCAGCGTGCTGATGCTGCTCGCCATCTTCTACCTGTGGAGCCACTCGGCTCCCGCCGGGCAGCCGCGCACCTTCGACTACGTCGCGCTGCAGGCGCAGATGCCGCCGCTCGGCGCTGACGCGCAGAAGTGGCTCTTCCTCGCTTTCGCCCTCGCCTTCGCCATCAAGGTGCCGGTCTGGCCGCTGCACACCTGGCTGCCCGACGCGCACACCGAGGCGCCCGCGGCCGCCTCGATCGTGCTGGCGGGCGTGATGCTGAAGATGGGCACCTTCGGCTTCATCCGGTACGCGATGCCGCTCTTCCCGGCGGCCGCGCTGCGCTACGCGCCTGCCATCGCTGCGCTCGGTGTGGTGGGGATCGTCTACGGCTCGTTGATGTGCATGGCGCAGCAGGACCTGAAGCGCCTCATCGCGTACTCGTCGGTCGCGCACCTCGGCTTCGTCATGCTGGGGCTCTCGGCGCTCACTCCGGAGGCGGTGAACGGCGCCGTGTTGCAGATGGTGAACCACGGCATCTCCACCGGAGCGCTGTTCCTCATCGTCGGATACCTCTACGAGCGCACCCATACCCGCGACCTGTCGCAGTACGGCGGAGTCGCGCGCGTCGCGCCGGCCATGTCCGCCGTGTTCCTGGTGGTCGTGCTCTCGTCGATCGGCCTCCCGGGGACCAACGGGTTCATCGGCGAGTTCCTCATCCTGATCGGGACCTTCACCTCGACCTCGCCGCTGGGGAGCTGGGGCGTCGCGCCACGGGGCCAGATCTTTTCGATCGTGGGCGCCAGCGGCGTCATCCTCGGCGCCGTCTACATGCTGTGGATGGTCCAGCGCACGCTCTTCGGTCCCAAACGGCGCGCGGCCGAGCACGGCATGACGGACCTGACGCTGCGCGAGTGGGTGACCGTGGCGCCGCTGCTCGCGGCCATCCTGCTCATCGGCGTGTACCCCCAGCCGTTCCTCAATGCCTCGCGGCTGCCGGCGGAGGAGCTCATCCAGCGGGTCGCGCGCCCCCGGGCGGCGCGCCCGCAGGGCGCCGGGCTGCAGCGGCCCGCGGCGGATGCGCCGGCCGGGGCGCGCGCGGAAGGCGAGCGATGAACTTCAACCCCTCCGACCTCGAGGGAGTACTGCCCGCGTTGATCCTCGCGGCGGGCGCCCTGGTGCTGCTCACCTCCGAGGTGTTCTTGCGTGCGGTGAAGCCTGAAAGCCTGGGCCGCGCTGGCGCGCCGCCGGCGGCCGCGGACCGGCGGTACCAGGCGTGGCTCGCGTCGGTCTTCGCGGGGCTCGCCTTCTGGGCCGCCGTCGCCCAGATGGGAGACCCCGCCTCGCCTCTCTTCTCCGGCGCCGCCGTGACGGACGGGTTCGCGCGCGTGGTGGCCGCGGTGGTCTGCGCCTCCCTCGCGCTCTCGTGCCTGGTGTCCTTCGGGTACCTCGAGGCGCTGCGCGCGACGCGCGGCGAGTACTACGCGCTGGCGCTGTTCTCGGCCTCGGGCATGTGCCTGCTCGGCCAGGCCACCGACCTGATCGTCATCTTCATCTCGCTCGAGGTGATGTCCCTCGCCGTCTATTGCCTGTCGGCCTACCTGCGGCGCGGGCAGCGCCCGGCCGAGGCTGCGTTCAAGTACTTCGTGCTGGGGTCCTTCGCGGCGGCGATCTTCCTCTACGGAGCCGCCCTCGCGTACGGCGCGACGGGGTCCACGCGCCTGTCGGACGTGGCGAACGCGGTGCGCCTGGCCGCGTCCGGCGGGACCCCGGCGGCGACGACCACGCTGCTCTACGCCGCCGCCGCGCTGCTGGCGGCGGGTTTCGCCTTCAAGGTGGCCGCGGTCCCGTTCCACATGTGGGTGCCCGACGTGTACGACGGCGCGCCCGCGCCGGTGACGGGCTTCATGGCCGCGGCGGTGAAGGTCGCGGCATTCGCCACCCTGGTGCGCATCCTGGTGGGCGGCTTCGGAGATCCCTCGGCCGCGCTCGGGCCGCACGGCTGGCAGACGCTGGTGGTGTGGCTCTCCGCGCTCACCATGCTGGTCGGAAATCTCCTGGCCGTCCCCCAGCGCAGCGTGAAGCGCATGCTGGCGTACTCCTCGATCGCGCACGCCGGGTACCTCCTGGTCGCGGTCGCGGCCATGGCGGGCGCTCCGCCCAGGGCCGACGCGCTGGAAGGGCTGCTCTTCTACCTGGCCGCGTACGGAGCCACCGTCATCGGGGCGTTCGGGGTGGTGGCGCTGATCGAGCGCAAGGAGGCGCTGGCGGGCGGGGGAGACGATCTCTCCTCCTGGGCGGGGCTGTCGGAGCGGCACCCGGGGCTGGCGGCGGCGATGTCGCTCTTCATGGTGTCCCTGGCGGGAATCCCGCCCACCGCGGGGTTCATGGCCAAGGTGACCGTCTTCCGGGCCGCCATCGCCGCGGACCTGGTGCCGCTCGCGGTGCTCGGCGTGCTGACCAGCGTGGCCGGGCTCTACTACTACCTGCGCGTGGTCGTCTACGTGTACATGGTGCCGCAGTCGAAGCCCGAGCCCGTCGCCGGCGGCCACTTGATCGCCGCGGGCATCGCCCTGGCCGGCTGCGCCGCCCTGGTCCTCTGGATGGGCATCCAGCCCGACACCTTCGCCCGCCTGGCCCAATCCGCCACCACCTCCTTCTCCCGTTAGGCCAAACGATTGCACCACGGAGAGCACGGAGCTCACGGAGATTCATTTTTTCTAAACCTCAACTCCGTGCCCTCCGTGTGCTCCGTGGTGTGATCACTTTGCCCTTTGTGGCTTAGAGGCGGCGGAGGAGGACGTAGACGGCGCCGAGGCCGCCGTCGTGGGGGCGGGCGGTGGCGAAGGCCAGGACGTGGTCGGAGAAGCGGGCCGTCTTCATCCAGCGCTTCAGGGCGTCCTTCAGGACGGGCACCTGGTCCTTCGAGTGCAGCCCGCGGCCGTGCACCACGAGGACGCAGCGCTTGCCGCCCTGCCGGGAGCGGGCCAGGAACGACTCCAACTCGGCCCGCGCCTTCTCGCGGGTGAGCCCGTGCAGGTCGACGTGGCCCTGCACCGCGAACTCGCCGCGCCGCAGCCGCCGCAGCACGTGGTGGTCCAGGCCGCGCGCCGCCCCCTCGATGAACTCGTCCGAGTCGGCGATGTCGAACGGCGCCGCGCCGTTCACCAGGGCACGCAGCTCGTCGTAGGCGGCCAGCTCCGGGTCGAGCGGTCCGGACGCGACGGCGATCGGCTCCGGATCGGGCTTGATGCGCGCGCTCCGGTCTTGGAGCGGCGCCGCTCCCTCGACCGCCAGCGCCCACAGGTCCTCGTCGGACAGCGGGCGCCGGGCATCCGCGGGTGGCCGGGCGGGAGGAGCGGGCGCCGCGGGAGCGGGTTTCTCCGGCGGGGTGGGTCTGTCCAGCTCGAGCCGCACGAACGGGTCGTTGAACGGCTTCTTCCTCGGCACGGCGGGGAGCTTATCAGTCGCGGCGGAGGCCGAGGCGCTTCATCTTGCGCCAGAGCGTGGTGGTGGAGACGTCCAGCTCCCGCGACACCTGCTCCAGGCTGCCGCCGGAACGGGCGAGCGCCCGCTGGATGGCTTCCCGCTCGGCGTCGTCCACCTGCTGCGCGAGCGTCTTCACCGGGCCGCCCGCCGCCCCGGCGGCGCCGGAAGCCGCGCCGCCCAGCCGCTCCAGGAAGACCTCGTCCGCGCCGATCGAGTCGCGCCGCGCCAGGGCGGCGGACTGCTCGATCACGTTCTCCAGCTCGCGCACGTTGCCCGGGAACGCGTGCGCGTTGAGCTTCAGCATCGCCCCCTGGGTCAAGGTGCGCCGCGTGCCGTTGCGCTGGTTGAAACGGTCGACGAAGTGCTGCGCGAGGAGCGCGATGTCCTCGCGCCGTTCGCGAAGCGGCGGCATCACCAGGGGCACCACGTTGAGCCGGTAGAAGAGGTCCTCGCGAAAACGCTTCTCCGCGATCGCTTGCCGCAGGTCCTGGTTGCTGGCGGCCAGCACCCGGACGTCCACCGCGATGGAGGCGTTGTCCCCCACGCGCCGGATCTCGTGCTCCTGGATGACGCGCAACAGCTTCGCCTGGAACGCGGGCGTCGTCTCGGCAATCTCGTCGAAGAAGAAGGTCCCCCCGCCCGCCTCCTCGAGCAGTCCGCGGCGGAGCTTCACCGCGCCGGTGAAGGCGCCCTTGAGGTGCCCGAACAGCTCGCTCTCGAGCAGGTTCTCGCTGATCGCCGCGCAGTTCACCGGCACGAACGGCCGCGCCGCCCGGCGCGAGTTGGCATGGATGGCGCGGGCGATCAGCTCCTTGCCGGTGCCGCTCTCGCCGGTGATCAGCACCGTCACGTCGGTGGGCGCGATGCGCACCACCTTGGTGAGCAGCTCGCGCATCGGCGCCGAGCGGCCCACCAGCTCCTCCAGCTTGTACCGGCGGCGGAACTCGTCGGAGAAGAGGCCGACGTCGACCAGCAGCTTGCGCTTCTCCAGCGCCCGCTGCACGCGCACCAGCAGCTCCTCCTCCTTGAACGGCTTGGAGAGATAGTCGTGCGCCCCCTGCTGCATGGCGGCCACGGCGCTCTCGACGGTCCCGTAGCCGGTCATCACGATGATCTGGGTGGTGGGCGAGATCTCCAGCGCGCCGCGCAGCACGTCGAGGCCGTCCAGAGGGGCCATCTTGAGGTCGGTGAGCACCACGTCGAACGGCTCGGCCAGGAGGCGCGACAGCGCGGCCTCGCCGCTCTCCGCCTCGGCCACGTCGTACCCGGCCTGCCGCAGCACCAGCGCGGTGGTGGTGCGCATGTTCCGCTGATCGTCGACGATCAGGACGCGGGCCGCCGGCGCGGCTGCCGCCCGTGGCGCGGCCGATTCGCTCATCGCAGGAGGCATCTCATAAGGGCCGCGCTGTGAAAAGCACGGCGCCGCCGCCAATCTCAAGGGCGCAGCGCCGCCCTATCGGCGGCGGCTGGCGGCGGCTACCCGGAGAGCGGCAGGAGCAGGTGGAACTCGGTGCCGCGCTCGCTGTCCGAAAGCAAGGCGCGGCCTCCGTGGCCCTCGGCGATGCGCTTGACCACCGCCAGGCCGAGCCCGGTGCCGGTCGGCTTGGTGGTGAAGAACGGCTGGAACACCTTGGAGCGCGCTTGTGGCGGGACGCCCACTCCGGTGTCGTGCACGGCGATGCGCGCCTGCGGCCCGGCGTCGGAGAGCACCCGGGCCACGCTCACCGTCAGGACCCCGCCGTGGGGCATCGCCTGCAGCGAGTTGGTCACTAGATTTACCACCGCCTGGCGCAAGAGGCGCGCGTCGGCGCGCACCGGCGGCAGGCCCGGCTCGATCTTGAGGCGCACCTCGACCGAGTTCTCCTCGCCGGGGCGCTGCGTCGAGGCGATCGCCTCCTCGAGGACGGGCTGCAGCGCCACGGGCTGGAGGGTGGGCCGCAGCGGCCGCGAGTAATCGAGCAGGTCGCCCACCATCCGGTTCAGGCGGTCCGCTTCCTCGCCGACGATGTCCAGGAGCAGCCGCACGTCCCCTGCGGGCTGCAGCAGGCGCTTCAAGCTGCCCAGCGAGTTGAAGATCACGCCCAGGGGGTTGCGCACCTCGTGGGCGACGGAGGCCGCCATCTCGCCCAGGGCCGCGAGGCGCTCGCGCTCGACCAGCTCGGCTTGCGCGCGCGCCAGGTCCGCGTAGCTCTTGCGCAGGTCCTCGTAGAGGCGCGCCGAGAGCAGGGCCAGCGCGATCTGCTGGCAGACCGCGGTCGTCCGCTCCATCTCCGCCTGGGTGAACACCCGGGTCCGCTGGGTGTCGTCGAGCGTGACCACCCCGAGCACCTCGTCGCGCGCGACGAGCGGGACGACCAGCACCGCCCGCTCCCGCAGATGCTCCACCAGCGCCCGCGACGCGACCTGCAGCAGCATCGGTTCCTGCGCCTGGGCGGCGCGCCGGTACCGCACCACTTGCGCGGAGAGGGAGGGCTGATCGAGTCGCAGCTCCACGCCGCGCATGAACTCCTCGTGCTCGGGGCTGCACGCCGCCACCCTCAGCACGTCCGCCGACGGATCGCGAAGCAGGACGAACCAGTTGCTCGCGTCGACCAGCTTGCGCAGCGTCCGGCCGGCGGCCATCAGCAGGGGCTTGATCTCCAGCGCGCCGGCGAACGACTGGCTCACCTCGTTGAGCAGCGTCATCTCCTCGGCGCGCGCGCGCTGCTCGGCGTAGAGGCGGGCGTTCTCCATCGCCACCGAGAGCTGGGCGGCGACCGCGTCGAGGATGCGCAGCTCGTCGGCGGTGAAGTCGCGCTCGGCCAGGCGCGCCAGGCAGAGCGCTCCCAGCGCGCCCCGGCCGCCGGGGAGGCGGATCGACGCGCAGCGCGCCAGGCGCGCCGCGCCGGAGCCGGTGCGCACCGTGCAGGAGGCGAGGACCGCCTGCTCCAGCTGCGCCGCGCAGCTGGGCCCGCCCGCCCAGGGGACACTCGCCGGAAGGCCGTCCACGGGTCCCTGCTCGGCCTGCGCCCAGGAAAGCCGCAGCTCGCCCTCGGCGCCGGGCTCCTGCCGGTAGACCGCGGCCACGTCGCCGTCGACCAGCTGCAGGAGCCGCGCGCTGGCCGTCTCCAGGAGCTCGCGCTGGTCGAGCTTCCCGGTGATGGCGCCCGACAGGTCCTGCAGGAGCGCCAGCTCGTCGGCGCGGCGGCGCTCCCGCTCGAACACGTCGGCGCCGGCCACCGCGGCGGAGAGGAGCTGTGCCACGTGGCTGGCGAGCCGCACGTCCTGCGCGGCGAAGACGCGCTCGCCGCGCGAGATCAGCGAGAGCACGCCCAGCGGCACGTCGTGCGACAGGAGCGGCACCGTCAGGACGGAGCGCGCGCGGAAGAGCTTCGCAACGGCGGGATCGATGCGCGGGTCCGTCGCCGCCTCCGGCGCGGCCTGCGGTTGCCGGCTGGAAAACGCCAGGGTGGCCATGGCGCGCGTGCTCGTCGGCAGCGTGAACCCCGGGCCGACTCCGGGGGGCTGCTCCGGGTCTTCCACGGCCGCCAGCTGAAGCGCCGCGCCGCCCGGCTCGGGCAGGAAGATGTACGCGGCGCTGCAGCGCAGCATGCGCAAGCCCGCGCGCGCCCCGGCTTGCAGCACGCGCGAGAGATCGAGGTGCCCCAGCGCCGTCTGGCCCAGCTCCAGGAGGAGCGACAGCTCCTCCACCCGTCGGTGCGTCTGCTCGAAGAGCGTGGCGTTCAAGAGCGTCACGGCGAGCTGCGCGGCCAGGGTGGAGAGGAGGCGCAGGTCCTCGGTCCCGACCGGAGAGTCGCGGACCGCGAGCAGCACGCCGTGGACGGCGTCGCCGACCTGCAGGGGCAGGGCGATGCCGTTGTGCCCCTCTGCAGGAGGCAGCGGCATGCCCGCGGGCGCCACCGGGACGACGCCGTGGGGGGGAGTGCTCAGCCGTCGGAACGAGGCGTCCACGGTCCCGTCCTCGCGGACCGTGAACAGCACCGGCTCGCCCGAGAGCACGCTCTCCGCCCACGGGGTGCGCGCGTCGAGCCGCTCGGCGGACCCGAGCGTGCGCGCCGTGAAGCCGCGCTGCGCGGCGACCAGGAGCGTCTCCTCCTCGCGGCGCAGGATGGCGGCGCGCGGAACCGAGGCCTCGTCCGCCAGCCGCTCCAGCGCCGCCGACAGCGACTCTCCCGAGGCCAGGGTGGCGGAGGCGCGGGCCACCCGGTTCACCGCCAGGAGCTCGCGGTTCGAGCGAGCCAGCTCGTCCATCCGCCGCAGCGTCTCCAGCGCGGCGCCCAGCTGCTGGCCGAAGAGGCCGAACGCGCTGGCGACGGTGGCGTCGAGCCCCGGACCGGTCGCGGACAGCGCGAACCGCGGCGATCCCTCGATCGGCACCAGGCAGAACATCGCGCTGGGCGGGACGGCCGCCGCCAGCTCGTCGCGCTCCTTGCCCAGGGCGCGCGCGATCACGCCGGGCAGATCCTCGATGAGCGATCCGTGCGCGCTGCCCGGCTCGGGCAAGAGCTCCTGGAATGCCGCGATGGGAAGCTCCCGCGGCCAGCGCTCCCGCAGCGCGGCGATCCCGGCGTGCGCCGCGCCGCCAAGCTCGAGCAGCTGGAACGTCTGCGCCGCCAGCGCGCTGAAGTGCACCGAGAGCCCGGCGGCGGCGAGCCGCTCTTGCACGAGCCGGAAGATCCCGTCCTGCGTCGCCTCGCGCTGCGCCGACACGGCCACGTCGACGAAGGCGCGGATGAGCTGCGCGGTGCGGGCGCGCCCGCGCTCGTCGGTGCAGAGAGCGAGGAACGCGCCCGGGCCCGCAGGCGCATGGCGCGAGACACGGACGCGCG
This sequence comes from Myxococcales bacterium, assembly GCA_036393595.1. GTDB lineage: Bacteria > Myxococcota > Myxococcia > Myxococcales > 40CM-4-68-19 > VBKO01. The sequence continues at coordinate 12,094 of DASWGQ010000030.1, forward strand.
CCGGGATGGGCGATCCGTCGCGCGCGCGCAGCGCGAAATCGTACTCCTCGAGTTCGGTCCGCCCTTCGGCGCGCGCGAGATGGCGGGCGAGAACTCTCTCCGCATCCTCGGGGGCGATGAAGGCGTGGAACGGGTCCTCCGCGTCGAGCAGCTCCTGCCGGCTCCGACCCAGCAGCGCGCAGAACCGGTCGTTGGCGGCGACGATGCGTCCTGTCCGGAGCACCAAAGTGGGCATGGGGATGCGCGCGAGGAACGACTCCGTCTCGCTCTCGCCGGCGAGCTGGTCGGCGCTCATCGCTCCCGTTCCTTGCGCAAGACGCGCTTGTCGCCCACCCGGAGGGTGACGCGTTCCTTGTCGAACCACTCGGCGAGCGGGATGGTGAACTTCCGGCTCTGGCCGGTCAGCTCCTTGAAGCCCTGCGCGTCGATGGAGCCGTGCTGCTGGAGGTGCGTGAGCAGCCGCGCGCGCAGATCGTGGAGCGCGGCGGTCGCGAACCACAGCTCCTCGCTGACCTTCACCGCCCGGCCCTTGGCGGCCAGGGACTTGAGCAGCTGCTGCGTCCTTTGCGGGGTCTGCTCCGCCAGCGCGGGCAGCTCGTCGGTGCGGGGCGGGGCGAGACCCGCGGACTCGAGCACCGAGGCGAGCTTCTCCTGGGCGTCGGCGTCGGGCCCGGTGAGCGGCGCGGCCGCGCTGGCCGGCCGGACGCGCTCGGCGTCCTGGCGAAGCTCTCCCGCCTCGGCCAGCTGCGCGAGCGCGCGGGCGAAGAGGCGCGGCGGGGGCGAGCCGGCGCGCTGGCGCAGCTCCTCCTTGGCGATGCTGGGGTCGAGCGGCGATTCCCTGGCGTGGTCCGAGAGACGGGCGGCGAGCTTCAGCTCGAGCTTGCGCAACAGCCCCGCGTGCACGTAGAGGCGCGCGTCGCGATCGAAGAGCAACGCGCGTCCGAGCTGCGCGAGCCGTTCCAGGGCCCGGTCCGCGGACTTCAAGCTGAAGGCGCCGCGCGCGGCGAGGCGCGCGGGGGAGCACCCGAGGTGGCCCGACTCGAGCACCAGCTCCTCCGCCTGGGCGAACGGGTCGTCGAAGGCCAGCGCCCGCAACGCCTGAACGTCCGCCTCGCGGCGGCGGCGCCGGCGCGGCGCGACCGACAGGATCCGCCCGCCGCCCAGGGTGCTGGCATGCGCGCGCGCCGCCGCGGCGAGCCGCCCGGGCGCCGGCGCCGAGCCCTCGGCCGGCTTCCCCAACTCGCCGCGCAGGAGGAAGCGAAGCCCGGCCAGCGCCGCCACGGGTGTGCCCAGCCGCAGCTGGGCCACCGCGCGCTCGCCGGGGAGCAGCTGGGCGCGATCGACCAGCGCGACCACGGCCGGCGCCTGGGCGGTGCCGATGTGGGCGAGCAGGCGCGCGCGATCCTTGAGCGGCCGCGCCGCCCAGGGAAGAAGCTCCAGCTCGACGTCCAGCACGTGGGCGGGCCCGGTCGCCTCGAGGGTGCCCGCGGCCACCAGCGCCGATCCGCGGGGCGCGCCCGCCACCTCGATCCCGGCGAGGTTGGCCGCCGTCCGCTGCCCCGCCTGCGCGCGGGGAACGGTCTGCCCGTGCACCTGGACGCCGCGGACGCGCACGCTGCGGGCCGTGGCGGAGGCGCCGACCACGTCGACCTCGTCGCCGGCTTGCAGCGCGCCGGAGAACAACGTGCCGGTGACCACCGTGCCGAATCCCTTCACGCCGAAGGACCGGTCGAGCGGGAGGAAGAGCGGCCCCTGGTCCGAGCGCGGCGCGTCGAGCTGCAGGCGCACCGCCCCGGCGATTTCGCGGACCAGCTCCGGCAGGCCCTGCCCGGTGCGCGCCGAGCACTCCACGATGGGCGCCTCTTCCAGGAACGATCCGGCCAGGAGGTCCTTGAGCTCGAGGAGCAGGAGGTCGCGGTGGTCGGGCCCCAGCGCGGGCAGGAGGTCGGACTTGGTGAGCGCGACGACGCCCGCCTCGACACCCAGGAGCCGGAGCACGTCGAGGTGCTCCGCCGTCTGCGGCATCGGGCCCTCGTCGGCCGCCACGCACAGCACGGCGACGTCCACGCCGAAGGCCGCGCCGACCATCGCGCGCAGGAAGCGCTCGTGGCCGGGCACGTCCACCACCCCCGCCGTGCCGATGCCGGGCAAATCCAGGTGGGCGTAGCCCGCCTCCAGCGTGATGCCGCGCCGCTTTTCCTCGGGGAGCCGGTCGGTGTCGATGCCCGTCAGCGCCTTCACCAGCGCCGTCTTGCCGTGGTCGACGTGCCCGGCGGTCCCGATCACCACTCGCAGCGGGCCGCTCACTCGTCCACCCAGGAGACGCCCGGCGCCAGCCTGGCACGGTCCAGGCGCGGCTCGCCCTGCAGGATCGCCACCGGCGCCGCGCAATAGAGCGTGGAGAAGAGGCCGGCGGGCCGGTGGTTGCCGCTGCGCTTCAAGCCGCCGAACGGCAAGCGCCCGCTGGCGCCGACGGTGGGCGCGTTCCAGTTCACCACGCCGCACTGGAGCCCGGAGAGGCACCGCTCGAACGCCTCGCGGCTCGCGGTGTGGACGCTCGCGGCCAGTCCGTAGTCGGTGGCGTTGGCGATGGCCACCGCCTCGTCGGGGCTGGCCGCGTGGTAGACGGCCAGGTCCGGGCCGAACAGCTCCTCGCGCTCGTACGCGGAGCCCGTGCGTTCGCGCACGCGGTGCACGCCCGGGGTGACGTAGGACCCCCGCAGGCCACCCGGGGAGAGCGGACGCGGCTCGAGCACCCTCTCGGGCGCCTTGCTCACGCCGGCGAGGAACTTCGCCAGGGCCGCTTCCGACGCGAGCGGCCCCATGAACACGCCGTCCCGCAGCGGGTGCCCGATGGACAGCCGCTGCGCGGCCGCCGCGATGCGGGCAGCGAGCGCATCGGCGCGCGCCGGCGGGCCCTCGACGATCAGCCGGCTGGCGGCCGTGCAACGCTGGCCGGCGGAGACGAACGCGGAGAAGACGGCGTCGTAAACCGCCTTGTCCAGGTCGGCGTCGCGCAGCACCAGGGCGGCGTTCTTCCCACCCATCTCCAGCGCGAGCAGCTTGGTCTGCCCCAGGCAGGCGCGCTGGATGGCCTGGCCGACCGCCCAGCTCCCGGTGAACAGCACTCCGTCCACGCCGGGATGGGCGGCGAGCGCGGCGCCCACCGGGCCCGGGCCCTGCACCAGGTTGAACACGCCCGGCGGGACGCCCGCCTCGGCCAGGCAGCGCGCGTACAGCTCCGCGGCGTGCGGCGCGATCTCGCTCGGCTTGAACACCACCGCGTTCCCGCAGGCGATCGCCGGCAGGACGTGCCCGTTGGGGAGGTGCACGGGGAAGTTGAACGGTCCCAGCACTGCCAGGACGCCCAGCGGCCGGAAGCGGCATTCCGCGCCGGCCTGGCCGGGCGCCGGGAACGGTGCCACCAGCCGCAGACCGTCCTCCACCGTGACCGCCGCCTTGGCCACGCAGGCTTGCACTTCCGCGCGCGAGTCCCACAGGGGCTTTCCCACGTCGAGCGCGATGGCGCGGGCCAGATCCTCCTCCCGCGCCTGGAGCACCTCGCCGATGCGGCGGACCAGGGCGGTCCGCTCGCCGGGAGGCCGGGCTGCCCAGGAAGGCTGCGCCTCGCGCGCCGCGTCCACGGCCCGGTCGACCTGCGAGGCGGCCCAACCGTGGCGGCCGAGCAGGACGGTGACGTCGGCCGGCGAGCGGTCCTCGATCACTCCCTCGGGGCGTTGCGGCTCGGCGAACGTTCCGGCGACGAAGTCCACGGCAGGCGAATAACACTGCCTTGCCCCCGCTGGCCACGCGGAAAGGCGCGCAGAGGGTCCGCGCCGCTGTATAGATGCGCGGTGGCTGTGGCTCGTCCGGAGCGGGCAGTCCCCAGGCTGCTCACCCAGGCGGTGGTGCTTCCCGCGGCGCTCAGCGCGCTGGTGGCGCTGGTGCTGGTCGGGAGGTGCGCGCCCACATTTGACCGCTTTAGCCAAACTGATTGCACCACGGAGCACACGGAGGACACGGAGATCTCGTCGGGTTTTGGAATCGAGCGCCTGCACCCGTTCCGGACCGGAGGGTTGCTCCGTGTACTCCGTGCTCTCCGTGGTGAATGCGGTTTGCCCTGTGCGGCTCGAGGCGGCTACTCGAAGGGGATGGTGTGCAGGCGGTCGCCGGGGCGGGCGCCGAGGGCGTCGCGGGCCGCGGCGGGCAGCCGGACTTCGTTGTCGCGAAAGCCGCACAGCGCGCGCACCGCGCGGAAGCGGTTGCGCCCCTGCCCGCGCTCGAGGCCGACCAGGCTCGGCTCGATCTCACCGGGGGTGCGCTCGGCGCCGGCGGGAAGGTCCTCCTTGCCGAGGCGCGCCCGCCTGTAGCGGCGGATCGGCTCCACGTCGCGCGTCGCCGCGGAGAAGTGCGGGCCGCCGTCGAACGGATCGATGCGCTCGTCGTAGCGGAAGCCGATCTTGGTGAGCATCTGCTTGGCGCCGGCGGTCTCCGGGCCCACCTCGCCGATGGCGTCCTGGATCTTCTGGGTGAACAGGGTGGCGTAGATCTCGCCCGGCGGGAACAGCTGCTGGATGAACTCCTTGTTCTGCCGCGAGAGCCGGTCCGCCTCCTGGTAGGAGAGGCCGGTGAACTTGCGCCCCAGCGCCTCCCAGAGCGGGCTGCGCCTGTCCTCCTCGAGCTTGGGGAGCAGCTCGACCAGCACGCGGTCGCGGAAACGGGAGGGGTGCATCGCGATGTAGAGGAAGCGGACGTAGCTGAGCTGCTTGCCGGGCTTGTCCGGCCCGCCCCGGTAGCCGGGGTCCACCACCAGGCCGCCGATCTCGGTCGGGCCGTCGAAGTTGTAGCCGATCGAGAGCACGCGGTGGCGGAAGTGCCGGTCCACGTTTGCGCTGTAGTGCTCCTTCTCGTAAACGTCGAAGAAGACGTGCGGCGCGTCCCGGGTGCCGTGCTGCGCGATGATCAGCGACGCCCCCACCACCCGCTCCGAGCGCGGATCCTCGAGCACGAAGACGTACTCGCGCTGGAAGGGGTTCTTCACCCGCGCGTCGAACGATCGCGCCGACCAGTCGATGATGCGGAGCAGCTCGCGCTCTTCGTCGGGCAGGTTCACCGTGTCCAGCTCGCGCGCCAGCTTCTGCAGCGCCGGCAGGTCGCTCTTCTGGACGTCGCGGATCACGTACATGCAGCTCCCATGAAAAGCGTAGCGCCGCCGAATCCGGCGGCGGCTAGGAGCACAGCTCGAGGAGGATCTGCTCGTATACCTCGATCGCGCGCTCCAGTTGCGCCGTCTCGATCCGCTCGTTGGGCGTGTGCGCGTTCCCGGTGGAGCGCCCGGGCCCGATCACCACCGCCTGGCATCCCCTGCGCGCGAACACCCCGGCCTCGGTGCTGGTCGGCTTGGCGTGGGGGGTCGGGTCGAGGCCCGAGCGCGACAGGACGCGCCCGATCGACGCGACCAGCTCCGCGCCCCCGTCCAGCGACATGCCGCCGGCGTTCCGCGTCACCTCGACGCGCAGGGACAGCTCGCCTCCGCCGAGGCCGCGCACCCACTCCTGGGCCTTGTCCTCGAAGGCGCGCAGCAGCGCGTCCGGGTCGTGCTCCGGCAGGAGGCGCGCGTCGAGGGTCGCGTGCGCCGCCGCGCGCCCGTAGACCTCCCCGGCGGCCGCCTCGCCTTCCGATTCGAGCACGTTCAGCCCGCCGACCGCGCCGGGTGGGTCGAAGCGCGCGTCCTCGCGCGGGGGCAGGTCCCGCAAGAGGCCGAGCCACAGGTCCTCCAGCGCTCCCGCGGTCATCACCGCCCGCCACAGGTTCGGCCGGGGCGGGGCGGCGGGAAGGAAGCGCACCTCGTCCGGCGCCGGATCCCCCGAGTCTCGCGGCGCGGGCACCTCGAGCACGCAGCTCGCCGGGACCACGTTCGCCGAGGTGCCTCCGGCGGCGGAGAGGAGCGGCGTCCCCGCCGACCGCGCCCAGGCCAGCGCGCTGCGGATGGCGTTCTTGCCCAGGTGCGGCGTCGAGCTGTGCGCGGCCTTCCCCGCGAAGGCGAGCCGCTCCACCCCGGGACCGGCGCTCGAGACCACGCGCGCCTTCGAGTCGGTCACCGTGCACCGGACCACGGCGTAGCCCTTGTGCGCGGTGATCAGCTGGAGCTCGCTGGGCTCGCCGCAGAGCACGAACCGGGGCTGGATCTCCTGGAACAGGGCGCTCGCGGCGAACCGCCGCGCGCCGCGCAGCCCGACCTCCTCCCCGCAGGTGCCGAGCAGCCAGAAGGGGCGGGCGAGCTTCCTGCCGCGCAGCCGCCGCGCCGCCTCGACCTTGCAGAGCGCGTCGAGCTTCACGTCGGCGCAGCCGAGACCGAACAGCGTCCCGTCCCTGGCGGTCAGCGCCCACGGGTCGCCGCCCGTCTCGGTCCACCGATCGGGCGGGCCGGCGGGGACGGTGTCGAGGTGCGTGACGAGCAGCGCTCCGCCGGCCCCGGCCACCCGCGAAAGGTCGGTGGCCCCGGTCCCCGCGCCTCCCGGACCGGCGAGCAGGTTGATCTCCCCCGGCTCGGCCTCCTGGCGGCGCACCGGAAGGCCGGCCGCCTGGTAGAGCGGGGCGAGCAGCCCGGCGGCAGCCCGCGTCCCCCGGCCCGGCGAGGTGTCGGCGCGGATCAAGGCTCGCGCCGTTTCGAGGAAGCCCGCGGGAAGAGACATCGGAGACGCGGTTCGTGTCACGCATGCGACCTCCGGTCAAATGGCTTCGGCGGGACTCGCGCTCGTTGCCTCCGCGCTGTAAGTTCCCCCGTTGCCCGTCCGGGCGAAGGAGAACGACATGGACCAGAAGCCGACGCCGTTCCTCAGCGACATCCAGGAGATCCGGCGCCGCGCGCGCGAGCACGTCGAGAAGGGCGCGGTCACGCCGGACTACAGGGCCGACCTGGACACGGCGCTGAAGCTGCTCAACGAGGCGCTCGCGACGGAGATCGTCTGCAACCTCCGGTACCGGCGCCACTACTTCATGGCGTCGGGAATCCACCGCCAGGGCGTCGCCGAGGAGTTCAAGGAGCACGCGGACGATGAGCTCGAGCACGCCAATCGAATCGCCGAGCGCATCCGGCAGCTCGGCGGCGCGCCGGACTTCAACCCTCAGGGTCTGCTGACGCGCAGCCACGCGCAGTACGCCGAGGGAGACTCGCTGGTGGACATGATCAAGGAGGACCTCATCGCCGAGCGCATCGCCGTCGAGTCGTACACCGAGATGGTCCGCTGGTTCGGCGACCGGGATCCGACCTCGCGCCGCATGATGGAGAGCATCCTGGCCAAGGAAGAGGAGCACGCCGACGACATGGCGACCCTGCTCGAGACCCTCGATCCCCGCGAGCCCGGCGAGGCCCCCAAGGGCGAGGTTCACTGACCCAACGCTCCGTCCAGTTGATCGTGATTTGTTGGGGGGTCGAGGGGGGAGCGAGCTCCCCCCTTGTGGAGGCGCCGGAGGCGCCGGATCGGAGAGCGTGCCGTCGTGGCTGTGGGGTGCGGTACTCTTACGAAGCGTGCGCGCAGTACTTCAGCGGGTGAGCGAGGCGAGCGTCTCGGTGGACGGGAAGGTCGCGGGCAGTATCGGCCCGGGCCTCTGCGTGCTCGTCGGAGTCGCGCAGGGCGACACCGCGCAGGACGCGGAGTGGCTGGCCGCCAAGGCGGTCGAGCTGCGCATCTTCGAGGACGCCGCCGGCAAGATGAACCGCTCGTTGCTCGACACGGGAGGCGAGCTCCTGGCCGTCTCCCAGTTCACGCTCCTCGGGGACGCGCAGAAGGGGCGGCGCCCGGCTTTCACCGGGGCGGCGCGACCCGAGGAGGCGCAGCCGCTCTACGAGAGGTTCTGCGCCCTCTGCCGCGAGCGGGGCGTCCGCGTCGCGGAAGGCATGTTCCGCGCCACCATGCAGGTCCGCCTGGTCAACGAGGGACCGGTCACGCTCTTGCTCGACAGCCGAAAACCGCCGTGAGGTAACCCGCATGGACGACTGCATCTTCTGCAAGATCGCGCAAGGCAAGGTCCCCGCGAAGCGGCTGGCCGAGGACCAGGAGCTGCTCGCGTTCCCGGACGTCGAGCCGCAGGCGCCGGTGCACGTGCTCGTCATCCCCAAGCAGCACGTGCCCTCCCTGCACGACGTGAAGGACTGGTCCCTGGTCGGCCGCATGCACGCCCTGGCGCTGCGCGTCGCCCGCGACCAGGGGATCGCCGACAGCGGGTTCCGGGTGCTCATCAACACCGGCGCCGACGGCGTCCAGACCGTGGGGCACGTACACCTGCACCTCCTGGGCGGCCGCACCATGCAGTGGCCTCCCGGGTAGAACCTCCTGTTGACCGGGCGCGGCCTTTCCTCTAGGTAGCCAGCCAAGTTCTCATGCCTCACGACACCGCGCACGACGCCAAGGCCGGAGTGACGCACGTCGAGCGCAAGCTCCCACCCGAGATCCCCGAGGACCGGCTCGACCCGGACGCGGTCAAGGTGGTGCGCAGGCTGCGCCGTGCCGGGTTCACCGGCTACCTGGTGGGCGGCTGCGTCCGCGACCTGCTCCTCGGGATGCGCCCCAAGGACTTCGACGTCGCGACCAGCGCGCACCCGAATCAGGTGAAGGAGACGTTCCGCAACTCGCGCCTGATCGGCCGCCGGTTCCGGCTTGCCCACGTGTTCTTCCGCGGCGGGAAGATCATCGAGGTCTCCACTTTCCGGGCCAATCCGCTCGACGAGCTGGCCGACCTCCCGCAGGACCTGCTCATCCGCCACGACAACGTCTTCGGGAACGCGGAGGAGGACGCGCGCCGTCGGGACTTCACCATCAACGCCCTGTTCTACGACGTGGACGAGGGCAGGGTGGTGGACCACGTCGGGGGCAAGGCGGACCTCGCCGAGCGCCTGGTGCGCACCATCGGGAATCCGGACGTGCGCATGCGCGAGGATCCGGTGCGCATCCTGCGCGCCATCCGCTTCGCGGCGAAGTGCGGGCTGCGCATCGAGCCGGACACGTTGGCGGCGATGAACAAGCACGTGGCGGAGATCCCCCGCTGCGCTCCGCCCCGCGTGCTCGAGGAGGTCTTGAAGCTCTTGCGCAGCGGCGCCTCCCGGCGCTGCCTGGAGCTGATGCGCGACGTGGGCGCGCTGCGCGTGCTCTTGCCGCCCGTCGCCGAGCACCTCGAGCGGCGCGGACCTACCGAGGCGGAGCGACACCTGCGCGCCCTCGAGGCGCTCGACGCCCACGTCCGGATGGGCGAGATCCCCTCCGACGCGGTCCTGCTCGCCACGCTTCTGGCTTCGCTGCCGCGGGGCAAGGGGCCTCGCGGACCGATCCCGCGGCCGGGCCGCCGCCCGGACCCGGCCCAGCAGGCGCCCGCGGCGGGGGAAGCGGTGGCGGAAACGCCGGAGCCGCCGCCCGAGGAAGCCGACGAGCTGGACGAGGAGCTGTCCGAGCTCTCCCGCGAGCTGGACGAAACCGGCGACGGGGATCCAGCCCACGCGCCGCTCCTGGAAGGCGCCCTGCGCGTCGAGGAGCCGCACGACGACCGCCTCGAGCCCACCGTGCCGCCGACCTTCTCGGTGGGCGGCGCGCAGCCCGAGCCGTGGGCGCTGCCGCAGGACGCGGTGGCGCCGGAGATCGTGCTGGCCGAGATGGTCCGGACGGCCCGGCTGCCTCGCCGCATCGCCGAGCGGGCCAGGCTCGTCCTGGCGGCCCAGCCGCTGCTCTCGGGGGAGCGCAAGAGGCGCCGCTTCTCCCCGCAGGCGTTTGCGCGGCAGAGCATCTTCCCCGAGGCGCTGGCGGTCTTCGAGCTGTCGGTCGCGGCCACCGGCCGCGGCGCGGACCAGCTGCAGAAGTGGCAGGCGATCTTCGCCGGCCAGGATTTCTCCCAGCTCGAGCCCGACACCGATCACCGCCGCCCTGCCCGATCCCCCTCCGCATCCCCTGGCCAGCCCCGCCGCCGCCGCCG
>DASWGQ010000031.1:0-2605 GCA_036393595.1 Myxococcales bacterium
ATCGCGGCTCGAGCAGGACTGCAAGGCACCTGGGATCAGCCAGCGGTCCGAACGGGGGGTATCGCCAAGCTTACGGTGCCTTGGGTTACGATCACGAAGCCACACGTCGAGCAACGGAGAAATGCCATACCCTTGTTGAAGCCCAGCGGCTCCGTAGTCACATGTTCGCACCTGGTGCTGGTATTGCTCTCGGTGACGCGGTTGTCGCGGTTCATGGACGTTGGATAACGCACCACGTCAGAGGATTCGGCTGCTGCCGGTGTCCGCGGCGAAACGCCGCTGGCTGTCCTCCGACCAGGCAAGCGCAGGACTGCCTCTGTACGCCAACGCAGCGGGTGTTTAGGGTGCGCCGCGCTGCACCAGCCAGCCACAGACAGGGGATCTCATGGAGAACATCAGCCTACAGAGCATCCGCTATGACAGGAACAACCGGCAGATCCAGATCAACTCGCCGGGGAACGTTCCAGTGCGTGACTTCCTGCAGCACCTGAAGCAGCAGGGCCTGGACGCGAAGGACGTGCTCCCCATCTTCCAGACCGGGGAAACTGGCGGTACCGGCAGGAGCGGCGTCGAAGGCGGCGCCGGAAAGAGGAACACGTAGTCAGTTCCACTTAGCCTGGCTGGCTGGTGCAGCAATCCTCTAGACGCGCGCAGTAGAGGGGTCGAGATGGTCATTGCGCCGCGGGATGAGCTCGCGCGTCAGGCGTGGGACGGCTTCCCGGAGCGCGCTGGCGGCGCTCGGCGTGGCGCGGCCCGCGCCGCGGTGGCGCGCCTTCTGTGGGACGAAGGCGGCGGGCGTGGAGTGCCTCCTGCGGTGACCCTCGACCGCGCGGTGTCCGCGCTCCCACGCGGGGACCTGGAGCGGATGTGCGAGCTCAACCCGTTCGGTCCCGTCTACTTCATCCCGACGCCGCCGTTCCTGCGCGCCCTGGCCCGGCGCATCCGCTCCCGAGGCGCGCGCCGGGTGCTGGAAGTCGCAGCCGGAGATGGACACTTGGCGCGCGCGCTCTCGGCGCAGGCGCCGGATCTGCGCGTCATCGCGTCGGACTCCGGCAAGTGGGAGCGGCCGCAAGCGCGGATGAGCCCGCGCGAGCGCCGCGAGCTGCGAGGGACGGCGGTTGCAGGGATCCGGCCCGGTTCCGAAGTGGTGCGGCTCGACGTGCGCGCCGCCATCGACAGGTTCCAGCCGGACCTCGTGCTCGCCTGCTGGCTTCCACCAGGGCCGCTGCTCGGACGGATCCTGCGCGCGTCGGACCGCGACGTCCTCGAGATCGGCGCCGGGAGCGGAATCACGGGCCACATCTCCTGCTGGCGCTACGAGCACGACTTTTGCGACGAGCTCGACGCGCTCGGCCGCTGCCGCCTCGACGAGCGGCCCTCGCGCAAGCTGCACACGCGCGTGACGCTCTACGACGCGCGCGGACGGTGACGCGAGGGCGCCCTTTGAGGAACGCGAGGGGCTCTCCTTCGCGGACCAGTCGAGAGGGATACAATCACCCCGTGGACGGCCCGTTCGAAACGACCGATCCGAAGCGGAGGCGCCTCCTGGGCATCTTCGTGATGGCCGCCATCGCGCTGCTCCAGCTTGCGACCGAGTACCTCGGGACCCGCGATGCCAGCCGCTTCCTCTCCAAGGCCATCGCCCTCCTGGTCGGGTTGCCCCTGCTGATCGTCTGGGCGTTCGCCGTCTTCCGCTGGGCGTCGCGAAAGCGCTTCGGCGTGCTCGCCCCGCTGTTCGTGGGCACGTTCACGGCCGGGCTCTTCTTTGCCGGACTGCTCTGGGCGACGCGGGCCGCGACTCTCTCGCTTACGCCGCTGCGGCCGCACCACGAACCGTTTGGCGAAGGCGACGTGCTCCGCGTCGGATTCGCGATGGGGCTGACCTACTTCGCCCTCTGGGCGCTGGCGTTCGTCTTACCCATCGTCGCGGAGGACGCGCGTGTGCGCGCACTCGAGGCCGACAAGCTTCGCACGCAGGCGGAGCTCGCCCGGCTCCGCTCGCATCTCGAGCCGCACTTTCTCCTCAACACGCTCAATGCCATCGCGGGGCTGGTGACCGAGGATCCGCGCAAGGCGTGCCAGCTGCTCGGCAACCTGGGCGACCTGCTACGCGATTCGGTGGCCCCCGACGGCGAGATGCAGACGCTGGACGAGCAGATCGAATGGCTGCGCCGCTACGCGCAGATCCTCGAGACGCGTCACGCGGGCCATCTCGCTTTCCACTGGGAGGTCGGCGGCGACACGCGCCGGGCGCTCTTGCCGCGGCTGCTGCTGCAACCCCTGGTCGAGAACGCCGTGAAGCACGGCGCGCTGATGCGCGCGGGCGGCGGCGAGATCACCGTACGGACGGAGCTGGTCGACGGCCCGAAGCTCATCTGTACCATCGAGGACAACGGGCCTGGTGTCCCGAAGGAGGCGACGCGGCCCGGAGCATTCGGGCTCATTTCCGTGCGCCGCCGGCTGGCGCTGCGGTACTCGGACGCGGCCATCCTGCGGCTCGAGTCCTCTCCGGCCGGGACGCGATCCGTCGTCGAGCTGCCGCTCGAGCAAGGGAGCCCGTCATGAGCGAAGCGAATCTCCTCAGAGCGCTGGTGCTCGAGGACGA
>DASWGQ010000032.1:0-16731 GCA_036393595.1 Myxococcales bacterium
TCGAGCCTACTTGAGGATGGGGCCCGGCCGGGGCGGGCCTTCCTGCTTCCGCGCGAAGAGCACCTCCAGCGAGTACATCCCGACCACCACGACCGCCGATCCGTCGACCGGGGAGAAGATGCATGCGCCGGCGCCTTCCCGGACGGAGGCGCCTCCAGCGAGCGACACTCCCTCGGGGAGCGCGAGCTTGTCCTGGTGCTCCAGGATCCCCCGGCAGCCTTGCGAATGGCGGGCGGCGCGCGCCGGCGACCCGGTGCGCGGGCGGACCACCACGTTGATCCCGCCGCCCGGCGCCTCGCCCATCAGGCGGTACAGGGTGCCGAAGGCGTACCCTTCGCCGTAGAAGTCCTCGGGAGCGCTGGCGCTGAACCGGAGCTCCCCCTTGTCCCGGCCGCGCTCGAATCGCAGCACCCAGCGGCCGGTGGCGAGACCTCCTTCGCCGTGCTTGTGCCCGCCCTCCTCGAGCGAGAAGACGAGGCCGGCCGCCGCCTGGTGCGGAGAGCCGGGCCGGACGACGAATTCCTCGGGAGATTGCGCCATGGCGAGGCACGCAGCAACGAGACCAACCACCGCGCCGATCGTACCTGCCGCGCGGCGTCACCGCAAACGCCGCCCTGCGGCGGCGCCCGCTCGGTTGACCCGTCCTGCGAGCGCACGGTAGCCTCGACGTGGTCGTCGAGCCGCGCGACGTGGTCTCGCGAGGGGGGCCCCGCAACTCATGCCTACACCGCAACTCCAGCTGGAGGTCGGCAGCTACTACGGCAAGTATTTCCTGCTGAAGAAGCTGGCCGCGGGCGGAATGGGCGAGATCTTCCTCGCCAAGCAGCAGGGGCCGGCCGGGTTCGAGAAGATCCTGGTGGTCAAGAAGGTCCTCCCGCACCTCACCGAGAACAAGGAGTTCGTCGAGCTGTTCCTGAGCGAGGCGCGCCTCGCCGCGCGGATGAACCACCGCAACGTGGTGCAGCTGTTCGAGCTGGGCGAGCAGCAGGGCAGCTACTTCATCGCCATGGAGTACGTCTCGGGCCGCACGCTGCGCGACCTGATTGACGGGGCCGCGAAGAAGAAGGAGAAGCTGCCGCCCGAGGTGTGCCGCTCCATCGCCGAGCAGATCTGCGACGGCGCCAGCTACGCGCACAACCTGACCGACGTCACCGGCCGCTCGCTCAACATCATCCACCGCGACCTGAACCCGCAGAACGTGCTCCTCAGCTACACCGGCGACGTGAAGATCATCGACTTCGGCATCGCCAAGTCGGAGATGAGCACGGTCAAGACCGAAGCCGGGATGATCAAGGGCAAGTTCGTCTACATGAGCCCGGAGCAGTCGCTGGCGAAGAAGCTCGACAAGCGCTCCGACATCTTCGCCATCGGCATCACGCTCTACGAGATGCTGACCGGCACCAATCCCTTCCACAAGTCCAACATCGTCCTCACGCTCGAGGCGGTGCAGCGCTACGACCCGCCGCCGCCCTCCGAGTACGACGCCGCGTACGCCCCGTTCGATCCGATCATCGCCAAGGGGCTCGCCAAGGACCGCGACCGCCGCTACTCCGACGCCGCCGAGATGCTCGACGACCTGCGGCGCATCGTGGTGCCGCGCTCGCCCGAGCGGCTGAGCCAGCTGATGGGGCGGCTTTTCCGCCAGCACCTCGAGGAGGAGCAGAGGATCCTGCTCGACACCGACGGCGGGCGGGCCCCCGGGACGGCGCGCCCCTCCGCCGCGCGCACGCCCTCGCGGCCGGCGCCCACGCCGGTGGCGAAGCCGGAGCCCGACGGCGGCACGATGATCCTGAACCCTTCGGCCGCGGCCCCGAAAAGGCCGGCCACCCCGCCGCAGCCCTCGGCGCCCGCAGGGGCGAAGAGGCCGACCACGCCACCGCGAGCGGTGGCCGCGCCGAAGCCTCCGGGCCCTCCCCAGCGGCCGGTAGGCGCGTCGGACACGCTGCTCGACGCGGGGGTGCCGCCCCTCTCCGCGGAGGACGACGTGCCGGGAGGCACGGCCATGCTCCGGCCCGGGCAGCCGTTGCCCATGCCGCCCGCGCGCAAGGGCCCGCGCTCGACGGACACCATGCCCGACGTCCCCGAGGTGACCGAGCCGGCGCTCCCCCTGGAGGGGGAGGGGAAGACGGCGTTCCTCGGGACCGCTCCCGCCCGGCCCGCGCGCAAGCCTGTGCCGCCTTCGCCCAACGGCGGCGGCACGAGCATCCTCACGCCGGAGGAGGCGCAGGCCGCGGCGCGCGAGGCGATGGCCAAGCTGCAGCAGGCGCAGCAGCAGGTGGTGCGCACGCGGACGCGCCAGCAGGGGCAGGCGGACGCGGCCCGGAAGCGCAGCGGCAGGACCCTGTGGATCGCTCTCGGCGCGGGCGCGCTGTGCGCGCTGGCCGGCCTCGTGGCGCTGCTCGTCTGGCTGCTCTCGGACGAGCCCGTCGCCCCGCATCCGCGCCGCGCCACCGCCGCCATCACCTCCGAGGCGCAGAAGGACGAAACCACCTCCGCGAATCCGGCGCAGGCGGTCGAGCGCAAGCGCCGCGCCGACGAGCCGCGCGAGCAAAAGAAATCCGCGCCCAGGGCGGCCCCCGCCGAGAAGACGGAGCCGGCGGCGCGCAAGATCGGCGCCGGCAAGCTGTACGGCACCCTGACCGTCAACCCGCAGGGCGGCGCGCTGATCACCTTCTCGGGCTCGGCGCAGCCGCGGCAGATCGGCGCCTACAACCTGCCGGTCACCGGCGACAGCGGCACCGTCGAGGTGGGCGACTCGGCGACCGCGTACAAGGTCCAACTCGACTACGTTCGCTCCGGCAGCGCCCTCAACGTGAAGGTGAGCACCTCGCCGTGGGCGATCGTCTGGGTGGACGGCACTTCCCGCGGGCGCGCCCCGGTCTCCGGCGTGAAGCTCGAGTCCCGCCAGACCCTCCTCGAGCTGAAGAAACCCGGCGAAGACACCGGCATGCTCGTCAAGCTCCAATACCGCCCCAACTAGCCCCCCTCCAGACTACAGGAACACCACAGAGAGCACGGAGTGCACGGAGTCTTTTCTGGGCGCCGGCACGGGCCGTCGAGCGTGCACGATAACCAGAGATCCTCTGTGTGCTCCGTGCCCTCCGTGGTGCAATTTGTTTGGCGTCCGGGGGGCGGGCAGGGGAGGCCCCACTTGATCGGGGGGCGGGGCCGGACTAAGCTCGCGCTCTCCCGAGAGCGTGACCGTCGAGAGTCAGCCACGAGGCTGAGATAGTGGGGGTACGCCGACATGCCGGAGAGCCCGGAGGACCGCCTGGGCGAGCTGGAATCGCTCTGGTACGAGGTCGTCGAGGCGGTCACGGCCGGCCGCACGCAGGGGCTCGTCTGCCCCGAATGCCAGTTCTCCGAAGGGCTCGTGGTGGCGGAGCAGTCCGGCCGGACCACCGTGAGCTGCCCGAATTGCAAGCGCATCGTCGAGGTGGGGATCGCCACCGCGTAGCAGGGAAGGATTTGAGGGGAACGGGCATGAGCAATTTCCTCGGCGTCGGCTTCAAGTTCCCCTTCTCGGTCGGCCCCAACGGGGGCATCCAGCTCTCCAAGTACGAGCAGAACATCGAGGAATCGGTGCGCATCGTCATCGGCACCGCCCTGGGCGAGCGGCAGATGCGCCCCGACTGGGGCTGCCGCATCCACGACTACGTCTTCGCGCCGAACAACACCTCGACGCAGACGCTGGTCGGGCACCACGTCGAGGAGGCGCTCGCGAAGCTCGAGCACCGCATCCGCGGCATCCAGGTCGAGGCGCTCCCCGACCCCGACTCCGCGGAGCGGATCCTGGTGGACGTGCGCTACGAGATCCGCGCGACCAACAGCATCCACAACCTGGTCTTCCCCTTCTACCTGACCGGCAGCTAGCGGCGAGGTCGAGTCTCCCATGTCCCTCCCGGTTCCCAACCTGGACGACCGGTCCTGGAAGCAGATCGTCGACGAGGCGGTGCGGCTCATCCCGCGCTACTGCCCGGAGTGGACGAATCACAACGCCTCCGACCCGGGCGTCACCATGCTCGAGCTGTACGCGTGGATGACCGAGATGGTCATCTACCGGCTCAACAAGGTCCCGGAGAAGAACTTCCTCACCTTCCTGGACCTGATCGGCGTGCGTCTCAAGCCGCCCGAGCCCGCCCAGGTGGTGCTGGAGTTCACGCCCGCCGACGGCATCGAAGGCGAATTGGTGGTGCGCAAAGGGACCCAGGTCGCCACGCTGCAGGCGGCCGGAGCGGATCCGGTGACGTTCGAGACGCTGCGCGACCTGGCGCTGATTCCCGTGCACGTGGTGCGCGCCGTCTCGAGCCACCGGGGTACGGTCGCCGATCACACGGAAGCGCTCGCCTCGGGCGAGGCGAAGGAGCCGCTCTTCACCGGCGTCCAGGAGGTGGAGCGGTTCCTCTACGTCGGCGACGACCGGCTGTCCGCCTTCAACGAGGAGACGGCGGTCGACCTGTTCTTCGAGGCGATGCCCGGCTCCAGCGGCCCGCGCATCCCGACCGTCACCGAGTGGCAATACTTCGACGGCAAGCGCTGGCGCGAGATGACGCTCAACCGCAACGAGAGCGATCAGCGCCGCCTCGCCTTCGGCAGCCACGTCGGCATCGAGAAGCAGATCGTCAACAACGTGGAGACCTACTGGATCCGGGGCAAGCTGGCCGAGCCCCTCAAGGATCCGCGCCAGGTGATGCTCGACAGCATCTCGCTGCGCATCGAGATCCTCGGCGAAGGCATGGCGCCCGAGTCCGCCTTCGTCAACATCGGCAGCTACATCTTCCTCCCGGTCGACCAGGGCAAGAGCTTCCACCCCTTCGGCGAGGAGCCGAAGTTCGACTGCGCCCTCTACGTCGGCCACAAGGAGCTGTTCGCCGCGCCCGAGGCGCGCATCAAGATCGAGGCCTCGCTGGTGGAGCCCTCGGTGGTGGTCAGCCCGGAGGCCAGCCCGGATCTCATGGTCCACTGGGAGTACTGGAACGGCCGCAAGTGGGGCGAGTTGGGGCGCACCGGCGGGATGGGGGTCTCGGGCCCGCAGGGGAGCTACAACTTCCTCGACTCGACCGGCGCGTTCACGCGCAACGGCGCGGTGCAGTTCGACCGCCCGCAGGACATGCTGGAGACCGAGGTCGGCGGCCAGAAGAACCTCTGGATCCGCGCCCGCATCAACTCCGGCAACTACGGCGCGCCGGGCAGCTACGAGCTGATCGGACAGAACTGGGTGTTCAAGGAAGACCGTCCGCTGCGCCCGCCCTGCCTCAAGTCGCTGGTGTTCAAGTACGTCCGCGAGCCGAAGCCGGTGCAGTACTGCCAGAGCTACAACGACTTCCAGTTCCGCGATCACACCGACGACCTCAACACCCCGTACGTCTACTTCCAGCCCTTCCTGCCCGACCAGGACGAGACGCCCGCCTTCTACCTGGGCTTCGACCAGAAGCTCCCGGAGCGGTCGATCCACCTCTACTTCGAGCTGGACGATTCCGAGGCGGCGGGCGGCGGCGCCCAGCTGGGCGGCCCGCCTCCGGGCGCGGCCGAGGAGGACACCGTCCTCAAGGGGCCCCGTGTGGTCTGGGAGCTCTGGGACGGGAACCGCTGGGCGGATCTGCTCCCCGAGGACCTGACCTACGGGTTCACCCGTTCGGGGTACGTGAGCTTCGACGGGCCCAAGCAGATGGAGAAGCGCGCCGTCTTCGATACCGAGGCGTACTGGCTGCGCGCGCGCTTGGAGACGGGCGCCTACGATCTGCCTCCGGCGCTGCGCGCGGTGATGGTCAACTCGGTCTCCGCCCTGAACGGCATCACGCTCGAGGAGGTGCTGGGCTCCTCCGACGGGTCGATCGACCAGAGCTTCACCGTCGCCAACGTGCCCTTCCTCGCCGGGCCGGAGCTGTGGGTGCTGGAGCCCGACGCCCCGACGCCCGCGCAGCGCAAGGTGATCGAGCAGGAGGAAGGTCCCGAGGCCGTCCAGCCGGACGAGGACGGCAACGGCACCTGGGTCCGCTGGCACCAGGTGGAGAGCTTCTTCGACTCCGAGCCGGGCGCGCGCCACTACACCTGCGATCCGATCAAGGGCGAGATCGCCTTCGGCGACGGCCGCAAGGGCGGGGTGCCGCCGACCGGACGCGACTCGCTCAAGCTGCGCTACCGGCTGGGCGGCGGCGCGCAGGGGAACGTGGGGGCCAGCTCGCTCACCGTGCTCAAGCAGAGCATCGCCTTCGTGCAAGGCGTCACCAACCCGTTCCCGGCCACGGGCGGCGCCGATCCCGAGACGGTCGAGGAGGCGAAGCGCCGCGGAACGTACGCCATCAAGAACCGCGATCGCGCCATCACCGCCGAGGACTACGAGCAGCTGGCGCTGGCGGCCTCGCGCCGGGTGGCGCGCGCGAAATGCGTGCAGGGGAGCGACGGGAGCATCTCGCTGCTCCTGGTGCCCAAGGCGGAGCGGGAGAACGGCGAGGCCCGGATGGTCCCCTCGCGCGACCTGATCGACCGCGTGGCGGCGTTCATCGACCGGCGGCGCCTGATCACGGCCCGCGTGAACGTCGGCAAGCCGCGCCAGGTGCCGGTCTCGCTGGAGCTGACCATCTCGCTCAAGCCGGGCGCCACCGCCGACCGGGTCAAGAGCGACGTGAAGGAGAAGGTGAAGCACCTCCTGCACCCGCTCAAGGGCGGCCCCAAGGCCGAGGGCTGGCCGTTCGGCCGCGCGGTGGGGAAGGCGGACCTGTACCCGGTGGTGGAGGGAGTGGACGGGGTCGACCGCATCACCGACCTCGCCATCGTCGACGAGGGGCGCAGGCTCCGGGTCGAAATGCTGAAGCTCGGCGAGGACGAGCTGCCCCAGCTCATCGGGGTCGAGATCTACGACCGGGGGTAGCCCGACATGGCCGAACAAAACGTCGACACGCTGCCCCGGATTGCGCCGCCGCTCTTGGGCCTGCCCATCGGCGAGGCCCGCCGCGTGGCCCGGAAGCGCGCCGGCGCGGAGCTGACCATCAAGCTGGTCGACAGCGAGGAGAAGCAGCTCCACGTCGTCCGCCAGTTCCCCGAATCGGGGGACGTGCTGGACGAGCGGCGCGCGATCAAGGTCGAGATCGCCACGCGCCCCTGGATCCAGTTCCTCCCCGGCATCTATCAGGACGCCGACGAAGAGAACGCCGACTTCCTCCAGCGGTTCCTGCTCATCTCCGCGCACCTCACCAGCGGGATCGAGGAGCGCCTCGAATACCTGCACGAGTTCTTCGACCCGCGGCTGACCCAGGCGGGCTTCTTGCCCTGGCTGGCCGGTTGGCTCGCCATGCCGCTCCTCGAGGGTTGGGACGAGGAGAAGCGCCGCGAGATCATCCAGCGGGTGCCGGAGCTGTACCGGCTGCGAGGCACCGCCCGGGGCCTCAAGCTGGCGCTGCGCCTGTTCGCCGACGTGAAGGCGGAGATCCACGAGGGCGAATGGCCCTACCCCGGGATGGTGATCGGCCGGTCGAGCACCGTCGGCAAGGACACGGTGCTCTCGCCGCCGGTCTTCATCAGCCAGTGCTTCACGGTGCAGCTGCCCGACAAGAAGGCGGAGATCTCCCGCGAGCGCCTGCGCACGGTGCAGGCGCTGGTGGAGACCGAGAAGCCGGCGCACGCGCATTACGCGCTGGTGTTCGAGGAGACCGAGCCCACCTACGAGACGGTGCCGTTCCTGCACGTCGGCAAGACGGGGCGCATCGGGGTGGACGCGCGCATCGGCGGCGGCGAGGACGTGCCAGAGGCCCAGGACGAGGAGCTGCAGAGGCTCGGGCTTTCGCGCAGGAACTGACGGTTTGACACAACCGGCCCCGAGGTGCGTTCCTCGAGACGGCCGCTGAAGGTTCGGAGGATGCAATGGCGGAGCAGGCCAATTTCAAGCGCATCAACTTCTTCGAAGGGTTCTTCACCACAGACGAGGACTGGAACGCCGCCGAGGCGTATCATTTGGAGAAAAGGCGGCTCCACAACCGCGTCCTCCACACTCCCGGGGTGGTCCCCGTGGCGGGCGGCGGGATGAAAGTGCAGGCCCGCGGGCGCGGCGACCTGTCGTTCGAGGTCACGCCGGGGTACGCGGTCGACGGCCGCGGCAACGAACTGGTGCTGCGCGACCCGGCGGTGAAGGTGGTCGAGGCGGACAAGCTCAAGCTGCCCCAGACCATCTACGTGGCCATCCGCTATTTCGAGGAGCCCACCGATTTCATCGCTTACAAGGAAAACCCGCGGTTCAAGGGGCACCGCCGCATCGAGGAGAAGGTCAAGATCGAGGTGATGGCGCGCGAGCCCGACGGCCTCGAGTCGATCGAGCTGGGCCGCGTGCGCCTCGAGGAAGGCGTGCGCGAGATCCGCGACGCGCTCGACCCGCGGGTGCCGGGCCCGGGCGAGGTCGACCTGCGCTATGTCCCCGTCGCGGGGTACGCCGGCAGCCACGCCTCGGCGCAGCTGCGAGTGGAGATCGCCAACGGCCTGTCCGAAAAGGCGGTCCTCGCCGCGCTGCTCTGCAAGATGGGCGTCCTGCCCGCCAACTACCTGCGCGGAGCGGTGCTGGCGGCGGAGATGCTGAACAACTCGAACGACGTGGGCCCGTTCAACCTGGCCGACGTGCTCACCGGCCCGGTGGAGCTGGAGCGCGAGATGGTGGAGGCGATCGAGAAGGACTTCCCCCAGATCGCCGCCCGCAAGGGGTTCGCCGAGTACAAGAAGGCGCTGGAGGCGCTCACCAAGGTGGTCCGGGACCGCGCCCGGGACGCGGACGGCGCCATCGGCATCGCCCGTTTCCTCAACGCCTCGAACCAGGCGCTCACGCCGGTGGTGAAGGAGAAGCTCGCCCCGACGGCGAAGAAGGAGGTCAAGGGCGAGGCCACCAGCTGGAAGGACATCGTCACCCGCAGCCAGCCCTTCCCGGAGGAGCTCAACATCGACGGGTCGAACTTCACCCGCGTCGACCACCTCCAGCTGGTCAACGACGACTCGGAGAAGGCGCACAAGTTCCGGATCGAGGGCCAGAAGGACATGTGGAAGTCGCGCCAGACCTTTACCTATCCGGACAAGGAGAGCGTCTCGGACTCGGGCGTCGCGTACATCGGCGGCGAGGCGAAGTGGCAGACGCACAACTTGAAGCCGGGCAAGGACCTGATCATCATCAAGCGCTTCGACGCCATCCTGGGCGAGCAGATCTGCGACGTCCTGGTGGACGGGAAGAAAGTGGGGCAGTGGAAGGTGACCGAGGCGGATCGCAAGCACCGCTGGCGGAACCACTACTTCCTGGTGCCCGGCACCTTCATCACCAACGAGACGGCGGAGATCACCGCCAAGGCGGTCTCGGCGGAGCGCGACATCAACATGTTCCAGCTCTGGTTCTACCAGCCGGCGTAGAGGACATTGGGGGACACCATGAGAACATGGTGTAGAGGACATTGGGGGACACCATAAGAACATGGTGTCCCCTCCGCGAGGTGCAGCGTGTTTCTACAGATCGTGGATCGCATCCTGCCCTTCCTCAAGCGCGGCAAGAAGGAGGGGAAGGTGTGCCCCAACGGGCACGTCATGCACCCCACCTGGGACGTGTGCCCCTATTGCCTGGAGATGCAGCAGCAGATGGCCATGCAGGCGGCCGGCGGGGGCGGCGGAGGGATGCCCATGCCGATGCCCTCGGCGGGGCAGGGCACGGCGATGGTCAACCTGTCCGACCTGGGCAAGAGCGCCAAGGACGCGAAGAAGGGGGAGGTGTGCGGCTGGCTGGTGGCGCTTAACGGGCAGCACAAGGGCGAGGACTTCCGCCTGCGGGTGGGGAAGAACGTGCTCGGCACGGCGGCGGACTGCGACGTGACGCTGACCGACAAGAAGATCTCGCGCAAGCACGCCACCATCCGTTACGAGGGCGGCGAGTTCCAGATCGCCGACCTGGACAGCTCCAACGGCACCTTCGTCAACGACGAGAAGGTGCAGAAGCACGACCTGATCGACAACGACATCATCAAGCTGGGGGACATCGAGTTCGAGTTCAAGTGTCGCGCGCTCCGCGAGAAGCGGGAATAAACCCCAGCGCTCAACCGTGTGGACCGTGAGATGTTGGGGGGTCCAGGGGGGAGCGAGCTCCACCCTGGTGGAGGCGCCGAAGGCGCCGGATCGGAGAGCTTCACATCGAAGGTACAGCGCTCGTCTCAGGCGAGCGGTTGGGAGTAGAAGGAACATCGTGACCAGGCATCCGAAGGCGTGGTGGGTCGCGATCGCGGCCGCGCTGCCGCTCCTGGCGCAGGCCGCCGGGCCGCAGCTCTCGGTCCAGCAGGTGCAGATGGAGAAGGGCGCCTGGCCGCGCGGGATGCGCGCCCGGGCCTGGGTCAACGTGGTGGGCGCTTCCGGTTCGCCCATCCAGGGCCTCGGCCCGGACATCTTCAGGGTCTACGAGAGCGGCAGCTCCTCCAGCTCGAAGATCACCAAGGTGGAGACCCTGGAGTCGCTCGGCACGGGCGCCTCGATCGTCCTCGTCATCCAGGCCTCCGGCGCGATGGAGCCGATCTGCGAGGAGCTGAAGAAGTCGACCAGCGCGTTCGTGAACGGCCTCGGGGAGAAGGACCACGTCGCGGCGGTGGACTACGCCGAGTCGGCGGAGACCATCGCGCCCTTCTCGCCCGAGAAGGGGGACGTGGCCGGCAAGATCGGGAAGATGACCTGCACGGGGAAGAGCTTCCTCCTCTACGACGGCCTGGCGCAGGCGATCTCGCTCTTCGCCGCCTCGCCCGGGAAGACACAGCAGGCCAGCGCGCTGCCCGCCCCCAAGGCGATCATCGTCATCGCCGACGGGCGCGACAACGGCTCCGCCACCGACGTGGAGAAGGTGATCTCCGAGGCGAACAAGCGGCGCATCCCCCTCCACGCGGTGGGGCACTCCGAGCTGGACCAGGACTCGCTCCCCGGCCTCGAGCAGATCGCGCGGCGCACGGGAGGCACCTACAAGGCCGCGCCCACGGTCGAGGACGTCAACAAGGGCCTGACCGTCATCAAGGACTACATCAACAAGGCGTACGTCATCGACTGGAAGACGCAGCTCGACCACGACGGCAAGGAGCACAAGGTCGAGGTCGCCATGGAAAGCGACAGCGGGCCCGGGCTCAAGGGCTCGCTGATGGTCCGCACGCCCGACTACTTCGACTGGATGCGCCTGGCGGCCTGGGTGATCGGCATCCTGCTGCTGGTCATCGTCGGCGCGGCGATCTACGTGCTCACCCGGCCCAAGCCGCCTCCCCAGCGCTTCTGCTTCGTCTGCAAGCGCGCCCAGATGCCCGACTGGGACGTGTGCCTGTTCTGCCTGAAGAGCGCCAAGGCCCGCCTGCTCGTCCAGAAGGGCATGAACAAGGGCAAGCAGTACCCGCTGGTGGGCAAGGTGGTCAGCCTGGGCAGCGGGCCGGAGAACAACATCCGCATCCTCGACGGCGCCGTCTCCGGCAAGCACGCCGGGGTCTCCATCGACGACACCAAGTTCGAGATCGTCGACCTGGGCTCCAAGAACGGCGTGCTGGTCAACGGCAAGAAGACCCCGCGCCGCTTCCTGCGCAACGGCGACGTGATCACGCTCGGCATGACCGAGCTGAAGTTCGAGTCCACCGTCTCCGCCGGCAGCGACGAAGAAGCCGACGACTGAAGGCAAAACAAACACACCACGGAGCACACGGAGCGCACGGAGAAAGAGTTCGGTTCCTCCAATCGGGCACGGCGCCTCGATACGGAAAACCAGAGAACTCCGTGTTCTCCGTGTGCTCCGTGGTGCAATTTGTTTGACGGCCGTGCTGAGCGTCAGGTGCGGTAGCTGGTGACGATTTCGGAGACGCGGTCGGTGACGCTCTGCAGGCGCTCGACCGCCTCGCCGGTGGAGTCGAGCCGCGTGCGCGTGTCCCGCATGCCCTCGCCGAGGTCGCTCACCGCGCTGAAGATCTGCGAGATGCCGGCGTTCTGCTGCGATACCGAGGCGGTGATCTGCCGGACCGCGTCGGAGGTGTCCTTCACCATGGCGGAGAGGGCCAGCATCGTCTCTCCCGCGGAGCGCACCTCCGAGAGCCCGGTCTCGGTGAGGCGGCGCCCGGCGGCGCTGATGGTCACGGCCTCGTCGATGGACCGGGTGATGTCGAGCAGGATCTCGCGGACCCGCTGGGTGGCCTGGATGGACTGATCGGCGAGGCTGCGGATCTCGCGGGCCACCACCGCGAACCCCTTCCCGTGCTCGCCCGAGCGCACGGCCTCGATGGCCGCGTTCAACGCCAGCATGTTGGACTGGTCGGCGAGGTCCTTGACGGTGATGTTGATCCCGTCGATCTGGCGCATGCGCTCCTTGAGCTTCTCGATCTTCTCGGCCATCGAGACGACGGTGGAGCCGATCTCGGACAGCCCGCTCAGGCTGCGCTCCAGCGATTCCGCGCCTGCCCGGCTCACCTCGTCGGCGCGGGCCACCACCTTGAGCACGTGCTCGGCCTTCTGGGCGGCGGCCGCGGAGGTCTGGCGGATCTCGTTCGCGGTGACCTGCGTCTGATCCAGCGCGCTGGCCTGGCGCAGGATGGAGTCGCGCTGCTCGTTCGCGGTCACGCCCAGGGCCCCCACCGAGCGCGCCAGCACCTGCGAGGCCTCGTGCAGGCTGTTGGGGATCGCCCGCAGCTTCTCCACCAGGCGCGTGAACGAGCCCGCCAGCTCGCCGATCTCGTCGCCGGAGCGCAGCGCGATGGTTTGCGTCAGGTCGCCGTGCTCGACGATGCGCGCCGTGGCGTCCTTCAGCGTGCCCAGCGGCGCGACCAGCCTGCGCTGCAGCGACACGGTGAGCAGCACCCCCAGCGCGAGGCAGACGGCGATGCCCCCGCCGAAGGCGAGCGCGCGCCGCCGCAGCTCCGACGACGCGTCCGCGAGTCGGCCCTCCACCCACGAGCGCTCCGCCCTCTGCGCCTCCTCCAGGTTCCATTCGATGGCCGCCGCGGCGCGCGTGAATTGCGGCCCGAGGTCGCCGGCGCGATTCCACTGCTGCTGCGCGTTGGCCTGCGCGTACTGGCGCCCGATGGAGACGGCGGCCGCCATGAGCTGCGACAGCTCCTCCGGCCGGATCGACGGCGGAAGCCGCGGCGCCAGCGCCTGCAGCTTCTCCTGGAACCGGGTCGCCAGCACGTCGACGCCCCGGAGGTCGGAGATGGTGCCCGCCGCGGCGGAGGCGGCGAGCACCAGCCGGGCCTCGCGCGCCAGCAGGCGGAGGTCCGACAGCTCCACGGAGGCCTGGAACGCGTCGCCCAGCGATCCCTTCATCTCGCGCGACATGCGCGACATGGTCGCGTACCCCATCGCGCCCAGGGCGAGCACGATGGCGATGACGATCGCGAAGTAGAGCCGGACCCGCGCGCCGATCTTGAGCCGCATCCCTTAGGCCGTTCCGCCGTCAGCGACCCGCCAGGGCCTTCTCCTCCACCGGCAGACCCTTCTGCTGCCAGGCGAGGAGCCCACCTTCGAGGCGCGCGGCTCCCCGGCGGCCGGCCTTCTGCAGCACGCGGCCGGCGATCAGGCTTTGCCCACCGCTGTGGTCCATCACCACCACCTCGCCGGCCGGCACCTCGCGCACCCGCTTCTCCAGCTCGTCCAGCGGGATGTTGAGGGTCCCGGCGACGCGCACGGAGGCGAACTCGACTGCGTCGCGCACGTCGATCACCGCGGGCCCCTTCCCCGAGTCCAGGCGAGCGCGGAGATCCTCGGGGCTGACCGAGGCCATCTCCGCGGGCGGCAACGGGCTTCCGGCGACCGGCAGGTTCGCCTTGCCCCAGGCCGGCAGTCCCTCATTGTACTCGAGCACCTTGCGGTACCCGAGCGAGATCGCGACGCGCGCCGCCTTCTGGCTCTTCGTGCACTTGGGGCCGTTGCAGTAGAAGATCAGCTGGCGCGAGTTGTCCTTCACCAGCTTCGGCAGCAGCGCGGCCGTCTGGGTCGCCGGGCAGCTGATCGCTCCGGCGATGTGGTTCTCCTCGAATTCGACGCGCGTCCGGGCATCGACCACCGTGAACGCCCACCGCGTCGGCGGAGCCGCGGCGGTCTTCGCATGAAGGTCGGCGGTGGTGATGAACGTGAGCGGCGCCTCGTCGGCCCGCGCATGTCCCGCGGCCAGCAGCGCCGCGGAGGCCATTATCCAATTCTTCATTTTCGTAACCCCCTGGAGATGAGCACACTAGCCGCCGGGACGGTCCTCGGCCAGAAATCGAGCCCCTCGAGCCGCAACGCTAGACGTCTCTCCCGGACGCACTCAATGCGTCGCTGCCGGGTCGTGTGGGCAGGGGTGGGGCGTGCCGCCGTGCAGGTGGTTTGACACCCCCGTCGCGCGAGTGCGATCCGGATCAAGGAAGCGCGCCAAGGGGGGAGAGCGCATGCCGCGTGTGCTTCGCGCCGCGCCGTCGAGAGCGGGCCGGCGCCGTCCGGCCGGACGGACCGCGCCGCGTCACCTGGTGGTCCGCGACGACCCCCGGAACGCGGAGACCGCGCCGCACGCGCTGGGCGCGTATCTGACGTCCGCCGCGGACCGGTTCCTCCGGTCGAACTTCGGCGTTCCGCGCCTTTCGCGCGCGCACCGGCTCCACGTCGGCGGCCTGGTCGAGCGCCCGCTGCGTCTGCGCGTCGAGGAGCTTTGTCTCTTGCCGCAGCGCACGCTCACCGTCACCACCGAGTGTGCGGGAAACCACCGGACCACGCTGTCGCCGCTTCCTCCGGGCGAGCCCTGGAGCGGCGGGGCGGTGAGCACGGCGCGCTGGACCGGCGTCCCGCTGGCCACGCTGCTCGAGCGGTCGGGGCTCCGGCCGGGCGCCGTGGAGGTGCTGGCGACCGGAGCGGATTCCGGCCAGGTGGCGGCCGGCCACGCTCCCTATGCACGATCGCTTCCCCTCGCCCGGGCGCTCCACCCGGACACGCTCGTCGCGCTGCGGATGAACGGCGAGCCGCTGCTCGCCGCGCACGGCGCGCCGGTGAGGCTCATCGTGCCCGGCTGGTACGGGATGGCCAGCGTCAAGTGGCTCGCCGGCCTCGAGGTCGTGGGCGAGCCGTTCACGGGGTACTTCCAGTCGGAACGTTACGTGTACCGCGAGCCTGGCCAGGCGCCCGTGCCGGTCGTGGAGATGCGCGTGAAATCGGTGTTCACCTCGCCGCTCCCCGGCGTGCCGGTCGGGATGGGGGCGGTGCGCGTGAGCGGGCTCGCGTGGTCGGGCAGCGCGCGCATCGCGCGGGTGGACGTGGCGTCCGGCGGCGGCGGCGAATGGGTGGCCGCGCGGCTGACCGGGGAGGACGAGCCGTACGCTTGGCGCGCCTGGGACCTGATCTGGACGCCTCCCTGGCGAGGACGCCACGTGCTGCGCTGCCGCGCCACCGACGAAGCGGGCAACGTCCAGCCCGACCTGCCCCGCTGGAACGAGCTGGGGTACGGCGCGAACGGAGTGCAGTCGCTGATCGTGGACGTGCGGTAGAGCTACCGGGGCGGTTCCGGCATCGGCGTCAGCTCCCGGAGGACCCGCGTCCGAACCGCCGCCGGGAGTCCCGGCGTCGGATCCGGGGCCGCCGCCGCTACCGCTTCCCGAGTCCGCGGGAGGAGCCTGCGGCGGAGTCGAGCTGCCCCCCACACCGCAGGCCGCAAAGGAAGGCGCAGCACAGAATTCCCGTCGAGGTCCACCGGGCCGAGGCCATGGCTACCCCTTGCTTTCGCAAGAGGAAGGTCCGCACGCCGCCGCCGGCGGGCTAGACACGGCCGTGCAAGCGAGCGCTCGCGCACAGCCGCGACCGCCCCCGTCCGGCTCAGCCGTCGGCGAGCGCGTCCACCAGGGTGCGCCATTCGAAGTAGACGTCGGCGCTCTGCAAGGAGGCGGCGGGCGGCTCGGGCCAGGGCAGTGGCCCGCCGACCCAGGTCTTCTGCGGGATGAGCCCGGCGATCTCCGGCGCCGCGTGCGCGGCGATGGGGCGCTGGGCTTCGTTCGGCTTGAAGCGCGCGCGCGCGGGCGGATCCTCGTCCTTCGCCACGTCGCGCCGGATGAGCATCTGCTCCTTGACCTCTTCCATCCACTCGGCGAGCTGGGCGGGCGGGTTGCGGCCCCTCGGCTCGCCCCCGCCGTGCCGCGCTGACTTGTGCTCCGCCCACCACGAGGCGAACCATTCGGCGGCGAGGGGCGCGACGCCGAAGGGGCGCCGCGAGGCCATCCAGCGCGGGTCGACCACCGCGCGCCGCAAGGCCGGGTGCAGCCACACGTGCTCGAGGCTGGCCGGCTCGAGGCGGATGCCCTCCTCGGTGGCGAGCGTGAAGTCGCGCGCGTCGAGGCGGAAGGCGCGGGGATCGAGTCGATAGATCGGAGCGCGCGCGAGGGGCGTGCGGGGCCGCGGCGGGCTGCGAGGCGGTGCCGGGGGGGGAAGGTCGGCAGCGGTGCGCGCCGCGTCGCGCTCCGGGGGCAGGCGCAGATCGGCGTCCAGGCGGAAGCGGTCCGGGCGCACCACGGAGAATTCCGGCAAGGTGGGGGGCAGCGCGGAGAGGCGGAGCAGCCGGCGCGGCGCTGCCCCGCGCACGACCTGCGCGCCGAGCAGCAGGGTGGCGTACTCGCCCGCGGCGGGATCGGCAGGGGCGCGCAGAGCGGGGCGCAGGGCCGGAGCGGTCAACCCTCGCGGCAGTCCTTGCGCGAGCAGTGCGCGGGCCCGGCGGCGGCCTGCGAATCTGCGCACCCAGCTGAGCAGCGCGGCGAGGAT
>DASWGQ010000033.1:0-2730 GCA_036393595.1 Myxococcales bacterium
AAGTTTGCCGCGTACCCGCCCAGGACTTACGTCCGCGCTGGCTGTTCCGTCGGAGTCACGCAGATGCCGAGGACGCGGCAGACGACCACGGGCTGGGCGAGCGCGTCCGCGGCGGAATCGGAGAGATCCTGGATGCTCTGCGGCTCACGGTTCGTGCGGCGCCGGGACCGCGCTCGCGGGGCATCGCCTGGCGCTCCGCCGAGGCTGCGTACCACGCCGCGACCGGCTCGCGGCGCTGTCTGAAGGCGGTGCACGACGGGCTCGCGGAGGCACGGAGGGAGGGTGTGCACCGGCAGCTGGCGGTCCTGCGCTCACCCGATCGATTCTAGCTCCGCAAGCCGCTGCGGGGTGTCCGCGTCGAGGAACGGGCGCTCGTCGGACCAGTCCACGAAAGCGGTGCGGACCGCGTCCAGGAGGCGCTTCGGACCGACCGCGGAACGCGCCAGCAGCTCCGTGGCGGCGCGCAGGCACGGCTCGCGGCGATAGAGCGCGCACAGAGGCTGCCGCGCCCCCGCGTGCACCGGCACCGCGGCGTCGTGGCCGGCGAGCGCGGCGAAGAGCGCATCGAGCAGCGCGCCGTCCGCCGCGAACGGCATGTCGCCTGCGCAGCAGAAGATCACCTCGGACTCCGCGGCGGCGAGTCCCGCCTCGAGCCCGCTCAGCGGCGTGTACAACTCCGACCGGTCCAGCGCGACCCTCGCGCCCAGCGCCGCGTAGGGACCGGCGCTCTTGGCGACCACCAGCACCTCTCCGAACTCGGCGCGCAGCCCGCGTAGCACCGCGCCCAGGAGAGGCGCGCCGCGGAAGGTCGCCAGCGCCTTGTCCGATCCGAAGCGCGCGCTGCGGCCTCCCGCCAGCGCGATCGCCGACGCGCTCCTCATCCAACGCGCGCCGCGAAGACGCGCTGCAGCGCGGGAGTCGAGCGCACCAGCTCCAGCGCCAGCTCGGCGTGGCCGCGCGCGTACCCGTTCCCGATGGTGAGGCGCACGTCCTTGCCGACGCCTTCCGCGCCCAGCGCCGCCGCGGTGAAGCTCGTGGCCATGCTGAAGAAGAGGACCTCGCCGCCTTCGCGGGCTGCCAGGATGCTCGCCATCTCCGTGCCGGGGAGGTTGGCGCAGTTCACCACCAGGTCGAACAGGCCCGCCTCTTGCGCGCGGGCGTACACCTCCAGCGGCTGCGTAGCGTCGACGCCGATGGCCGCGTCGGCGATGCCTTCGTGCACCAATCTCCGGGGCGCGTCGGGCCGGTAGTCCAGCGCGGTCACGTGCGCGCCGTTCCTGCGCGCCTGCGCGCAGGCGAGCGAGCCGCTCTTCCCGGCGCCGAGCACCAGGACGCGCTCCCCCGGACGCGCCAGGCGCGCCACCCAAGCCGGAGCGCCGCAGACGTCGAGCACCGCCAGCGCCACGGCCTCGGGAAGGTCCTCCGGGAGGCGCGCCCAGGGCCCGGTGGCGAAGAGGATGGCGCGGCCGCGCACGTCGAGGCGCTCGGCCCGGGCGTGCACGCGGGCGATCTCCTGCAGCACCAGCGGAGTCAAGGTGAGGGAGACCAGCGTCGCGATGCGGTCGCCCGGCTTCAGCTCGGAGGCGGCGGGGTGCTCGGGTCCGACCTCGGCGACCCGGCCGATGAGCATGCCGCCCGAGCCGGTCACCGGGTTGTGCATCTTGCCGCGCTCGCGGACGATCTCGGCCACCCGGCTGGAGATGCGCTGCGCGTCGCCGCCCGCTTCCTGCGCGAGCTGGCGGAAGCTCGCGGCGTCGACGTTGAGGCGCTCCACCTCGATGGACAGCTCGTCGGGCCCGAGGGGGAGGTGCGGATCGAGCACCTCCGCCTGCTGCGGCAGCGCGCCCTTGGGGCGCACTACCCGGCGGAGCCCGTACGGGTCACCCATTCCGGTCGCCCTCGGGAGGCGAGCGCGGCGGCAGCGGGCGCTGCGGTGCCTGCGGATGGAGCTGCGGCGTGGCGGGCGGACCGACCTGGGCAGGTGCACGGGGCGGCGGCGCCCGGGGCGCGCCGCGGTCGAGGAAGGTCTGCAAGAGGTCGATGGGCACCGGGAAGATCGTCGTGCTCGCCTTCTCCGCGCTGATCTCCACCAGCGTCTGGAGATACCGGAGCTGCAGCGCAGCCGGATGCGCGTCGATGACGTCGGCGGCCATCCCCAGCTTCTCGGCCGCCTGGTACTCGCCCTCGGCCGCGATGACCTTGGCGCGCCGCTCGCGCTCCGCCTCGGCCTGCCGCGCCATCGCGCGCTGCATCTCGGGCGGCAGGTCGATGGCCTTCACCTCCACCGCCGTGACCTTGATGCCCCAGGGCTCGGTGTGCAGGTCGAGCACCAGCTGCAGCTCCTTGTTGATCTTCTCGCGCTGGGCGAGCAGGTCGTCCAGCTCCAGCTTGCCCAGCGTCGAGCGCAGCGTGGTCTGCGCGAGCTGGGAGGTCGCGTAGAGGAAGTTCTCCACCTGGATGATGGCGCGCTCGGCGTCGATGACGCGGAAGTAGATCACCGCGCTGACCTTGAGGCTCACGTTGTCGCGGGTGATCACGTCCTGGGGAGGCACGTCTCGGGTGACGGTGCGCAGGTCGACCTTCACCATCCGGTCCACGCCCGGCACGATCCAGTTGAGACCGGCGCGCTTCACCTCGGCGAAGCGGCCCAGGCGGAAGATGACTCCCGACTCGTACTCCTGGATGACGCGCAGCCCGGCGATGAACCACAGGCCGACGGGGACGAGGAAG
>DASWGQ010000034.1:0-11466 GCA_036393595.1 Myxococcales bacterium
GGAGTGCCGCCGCAGCGCCCAGGGATACGGGCTCGAGCAGATCGCGCAGGCCGCGCGCAAGCTGGATCCCGAGCGCGAGCGCCGCTGCCTCGATTCGGCGTTGCAGATGGCCATCGACGCCCGTGCGCGCCGGGGCGACTCGCTGTACCTGGTGGGGAACCCCGACGGCGCGCTCGCCGAGCACCGGCGCGTGCTGGCCGAGTCGCCGGACCACCCGGAGTCGCTCTTCTTCGTCGGCGCCATCCTGCTGGAACAGAGCCGCGGAGAGAAGGCGAAGCTCGAGGAGGGGAAGAAGTACTGGCGCAGACTGCTCGCCGTTGCGCCGGACAGCCCGCGTGCGCCCCTGGTCAAGGACAGCCTGCCCCGCGCCGACGAGATCTTCGCGCCCAAGGCGCAGGCGGGAGGCGCGATGCCTCCGGGCCATCCGGACGTCTCCGGGCAGCTGCCGCCCGGACATCCGGCCATCGCCGGCAACGCGCCGTCCGCGCCGATGGCGCACCGTGGGGCCGCTCCGGAGGAGCTCCCGGCAGTGGATCCGCAGCAGCTCCAGGCAGTGGCCGAGGCGGCGCAGAACACGGAGCGCACGCCCGAGCTGGAGAAGGGGCTCGACCAGCTGACCGCGCGGGCGGAGGCTTTGCTCGATCAGGGCAAGTACCAGGAGGCGCGCGACACCATCGTGCGCGTGATGCCGATGCGGCCCAACGACGCGCGGACGGCGGCAGCGATGGGCGCGGCGATGCGCGGCCTGGGCCGCGGGCAGATGGCGGAGCGCGTGCTGTCGCGCGCTCTGGAGATCGACCCCAGGCAGCCGCGCGCGCTCTACGAGATGGGCAAGCTGCTCGCGGCGCGCGGCGACAAGGCGGGAGCCGCGGAGAAGATGCGCGCCGTCCAGGCCGCCGACGCGAAGTTCGCCCAGTCCCACGGCGTTTCTCAGGAGCTCGCCCGATTGAGGTAGCTGGTTGCGCCCGCGTCAGCGGCGCTTGAACGACCAGTCGATCTCGAACTCGGCGACGACGGCGCCGTCCTTCTGCGTGCCGACGGAGCGGGCCTTGAAGACGACCGGCTCGCCCGAGTCGACGGCCTTCTCGATGGCGGCCTTCATCGCGGCGCCGTCCGCGAAGGTGAAGGTCGACTCCTGAGTGGCCTTCTTGGTGAACTTCGCCGACAGTCCCGTGACCAGCGACGACACCCGCCCTCCGGACTGCTCGATGAAGTAGAGCGCGGGCGCGCCGGTGGACATCTCCGCGGCCATCGCCTGCGCGGCGAAGTACGTCGACCGGAACGGGTTCTGCGTCTTCCAGCCGGCGGGCAGCGACACCTGGGCGCCGCCGTCGTCGAGCTTGCGCACCCGCAGCCCCGCGAAGGCGGCCAGCGGCAGCTTGGCCCAGAGCATGGCACGGATGCCGATCGGATTCGTCCACACCGTCTTGAACGTCTCGGCTCGGTTCAAGGGAGCACCTCTTCCAATGCGCGGGCAGTGGCTTGGGGGTCGTCGAGCATCAGCCAGTGTGAGACGCCCGGGACGGCGATCCGCTTCGTCCCGGGCAGATGCGAGGCGCGGAACGCGTTCTCCTCCCCGTCCGCCTCGACGGCGAATCGGGGTCCGCCGTACCTCCGCGCGGCCGAGAGCCCGTCGAACTCGCCCATGTCGCCGCGCAGGGCGGCGAAGGCCTTCAGGTCCATGCGCGCGGCCGAAGCGAGGACCGCGCTCCGCGTCGCCGGTCTCGCCTTCGGGCCGAGCATTTCGCCGTAGGCGGCCT
The DNA here is from genome assembly GCA_036393595.1 of Myxococcales bacterium. Taxonomy (GTDB): domain Bacteria; phylum Myxococcota; class Myxococcia; order Myxococcales; family 40CM-4-68-19; genus VBKO01. The sequence continues at coordinate 1,761 of DASWGQ010000034.1, forward strand.
GCAACCGCTCCAGCGTCATCCCCGCGTCGTGCTGGCGGAAGTACTCCTTCATCTCCCCGCCGCTTGCGTCGCCCACCGCGTCGACGTACACGGCGCCGGCGAGCTTCTCGGGATGCTCCGCCGCGTAGGCGCTGACCACCGTTCCGGAAAAGCTGTGCCCGGCCAGCCAGAACCGCGGCAGACCGAGCTGCTCGACGACCCGGCCCAGATCCCCCGCGAGCGCCGCGATGCTGTACTCGCCGGCCGGATCGCTCTGCCCGTGCCCGCGCTGGTCGTAGGCGATGGCGCGCCGCGATCCGCGCAGCCGATCGAGCACCGGCCTCCAGGTCTCCAGCTCCGACCCGAGCCCGTGCACCAGCACGACCGGCACGCCGCCCTCGCCACCATCCGAAACCCTCAACCTCCCCGCCCCACCCTCCACGAATCTGACCCGCTCCCCAGCCGCCATGCGCCGCCTCTAACCCGCCGATGTCGGTCGATCAAGCCATCAATGCTGCAACCTCGAGCGGCCGATCCTGGTCAAGACAATTGCACCACGGAGCACACGGAGAACACGGAGTCTTTCGGTTGAAAAAATCCAAACTCCGTGAGCTCCGTGCGCTCCGTGGTGCAATCGCCTTGGCGTCTTCCCGCGCTACTCAGGCTTGTCGGCGTCTTCCGGGTTAACCGAGGAGGCGGGCGGAGAGGAGGTCCTGGACGTCGAGGAGGCCGACGGGGCGGCCCTCGGGATCGACCACGGGGAGCTGGTCGATCTGGCCTTCGCGCAGGATCTCGGCCGCGGTGACGGCCAGGTCGTCCGGGCCCACGGTGCGCGGGTTCCGGCCCATGACGGCGGACACCGAGCGGGTGAAGTCCACGTCGTCCCGCTGGACCAGGCGGCGCAGGTCGCCGTCGGTGAAGATGCCGACCAGCTTCCCGGACTCGTCCACCACGCTCGCCGCTCCGGGCCGTCCCACCGTGCTCATGACCGCGGCGGTCTCCCGCAGGCTGGTGTCCTCGCTGACCGTCGGGTTCGCCGCGCCCGTCCGCATCACCTCGCGCACGCGGAGCAGACGCCTGCCCAGCGCGCCGGCCGGATGCAGCTCGGCGAACTGCTCGGGCGAGAAGCCGCGCCGGTGCAGGACCGTCATCGCCAGCGCGTCGCCCAGCGCGAGGAGCGCGACCGTGCTGGTCGTCGGCGCGAGGCCCAGCGGGCACGCCTCCGGGACCGGGCCGATCTCCAGCACCACGTCCGCGGCGGCTGCCAGCGAGCTCTTCTGCCCGCCGGTGACCGCGATGATCGGCGCGCCCAAGCGCTTGAGCGCCGGCAGCAGCCGTAAAATCTCTTCTGTTTCACCACTGTTCGACAGCGCGAGCACCAGGTCGCCGGGCACCAGCCGCCCCAGGTCCCCGTGCAGCGCCTCGGCCGGGTGCAGGAACAGCGACGGCGTCCCGGTGGAGGCGAAGGTCGCGCTGATCTTCTGCGCGATGAACCCGGGCTTTCCCATCCCGGTGACCACCACGCGCCCCGAGCAGGCCAGGATGCGCTCCACCGCCTCGGAGAAGTCCCCGTCGATGCGGGCGCAGAGCTGCTCGATGGCCGCCGCTTCGGCGCGGATGACGCCGCGCGCGTATTCGGCCGGATCGGCGGTGGAGGCGGCCTTGCGCGTCTCCACCTCGGCGAGCCGTCTGCGGGGGTTCGATGCCATCGGGGAGCGCGCGTGCCTTACCACGCCGGTGCGGGTTCGTCACCTCTGTGAGACGGCTTGACGCGGCGCGCCCCAAGCCCTATCTGAATGAGCCCTCATTCAGCCGGGGCGTTCCCGGCTGCAGCGAGGGACCCGAGGGAGCGCGAGACGGCCACCGTGCAGGCGCGAGAGCAGCGGAACGACAAGCGCGCGCGGATCCTCGACGCGGCGGTGAAGGTGTTCGCGGAGCGCGGCTACTTCAGCTCGACCGTCGCCGAGATCGCCCGCGCGGCCGGCGTCGCGGACGGCACCATCTACCTGTACTTCAAGAGCAAGGACGACCTGCTCCTGCGCCTCTTCGACGAGAAGATGACCCAGCTCCTCGCCGAGGCGAAGGCGGCGCTCGCCGAGGAGCCCGACGCGCCCTCGCGCCTCAAGCGCTTCATCCAGCTGCACTTTTCGCTGGTGGAGAAGAACCCCGACCTCGCCTCGGTGCTGGTGGTCGAGCTGCGGCAGAGCGCGCAGTTCCTCAAGTCGGCCGATCGGCAGAAGCTCGGGGCGGCCTACCTCGACCTCATCGCGCAAGTGGTCAGGGACGGACAGGAGAAGGGCGAGCTGACCGGCTCGGTCTCGCCCGGCACGGCCAAACGGGCCATCTTCGGCGCTCTCGACGAGCTGGCGCTGGGATGGCTCCTCTCGGGGCGCCGCGCGTCGCTGAAGAAGACGGGGCACGAGGTCGCGGAGTGGCTCGTCCGCGGGCTCGTTCCGCATGACACCGGAGGTAGAGAGTGAAGATCCTGGTCACCATCAAGCGGGTCGAGGACTACGAGTCCAAGATCAAGGTCAAGCCCGACAACAGCTGGATCGTCACCGACGGCGTGAATTACCGCGCCAATCCGTTCGATGAAATTGCCGTGGAGGAGGGGCTGCGCCTGCGGGATTCACTAAACAGTGCCTCCGCCTCCGGCTCCGGCATTGCGCCCTCCGAAGTCGTGGTCGTCAGCGTCGGCCCCGCGGCGGCGGCGGCCGAGATCCGCAGCGGGCTCGCCATGGGCGCGGACCGCGGCATCCTGGTGAAGCACGAGGCGTTCGTGGATTCCGACGGCGTGGCGCGCGTGCTGAAGGCCGTCATCGACACGGAGAAACCGGACCTGGTGCTGATGGGCAAGCAGGCGGTGGACGTCGACGACAACGTCGCCGGACAGCTGCTCGCCGAGTACCTCGGCTGGGGCCAGGCGACCTTCGCCTCCAAGAAGGAGTCGCTCGAGTCCCCGGAGGAGAAGGCGAAGAAGCCCGGCATCCAGCTGGTCGCGGAGAACGGAGGAGCCGGCTCCGCTGGCGACGGGCGGAGGCCGAAGGGCGCAGCACCGGTGGCTGCGCGGGTGGCGCGCGAGGTGGACGGCGGCCTGGAAGTGCTCGAGGTGCGGCTCCCGGCGATCGTCACCGTGGACCTGCGGCTGAACGTGCCGCGCTATGCGTCGCTGCCCAACATCATGAAAGCGAAGAAGAAGCCCATCGCGGAGATGACCCCGCAGCAGCTCGGCGTCGACGTGGCTCCCAAGGTCAAAGTGGTGAAGGTGGAGCCGCCGCCGCAGCGCACCGCCGGCGTGAAGGTGCCCGACGTCCAGACCCTGGTGCAGAAGCTGCACTCCGAAGCGAAGGTGATCTGACATGGCGACGATCCTGGTGGTGGGGGAGCAGGCGAACGGACATCTGAAGAAGGCGACGCTCTCGGCGCTCACGGCGGCGCAGCAGGTCGCGCAGAACACCGGTGGCAACATCGCCGGCGTCGTCATCGGCGCGGGCGCGGGGCAGGCGGCGCAGGAGCTGGCGGCCTACGGCATCCCCGTGCACGTCGTCGAGGGCGCCGCGTTCGAGCACGCGCTCGCGGAAACCCATTCGGCCGCCGCCGTGGAAGTAGCGAAGAAGGCGGGCGCCGACGAGGTCGTCATCGCCGCCACCGCGTACGGCAAGGACATCGCCCCGCGCATCGCGGCGAAGCTGGGCGCCGGGCTCGCCTCGGACGTGCTGGCGATAGCCGGCTCCAACCAGTTCAAGCGCGCCATGTGGGCCGGGAACGCCATCGCCACGGTGGAGGTGACCACGCCCGTGAAGGTCGTCACCGTGCGGGCCACCGAGTTCGCGGCGCCGCAGAAGGCGCAGGGCAAAGGGTCGGTGACGCCCGCGCAGGTGGCGGCGCCGCAGCCGAAGACGAAGTTCGTCGAGTTCAACGAGGTGAAGAGCGCGCGGCCCGAGTTGACCGAGGCGCGGGTGGTGGTCTCCGGCGGGCGCGGCACCAAGGGAGACTTCAAGCCCATCGAGCAACTCGCCGACGTCCTCAACGCGGCGGTGGGCGCGTCGCGCGCCGTCGTCGACGCCGGCTGGCAGCCCAACGATCTGCAGGTCGGCCAGACGGGGAAAGTAGTCGCGCCGCAGCTCTACGTGGCCGCGGGCATCTCCGGCGCCATCCAGCACCTCGCCGGGATGAAGGGCTCCAAGACGATCGTGGCCATCAACAAGGACGCGGAGGCGCCCATCTTCCAGGTCGCCGACTACGGACTGGTCGCGGACCTGTTCAAGGCGCTGCCGGAGATGGCCGAGGCGGTGAAGAAGCTGCAGTGAGGGGCCTCGCCGCCCTCGGTGTCCATCGCGTCCCGGTCCCGGTGCCGTTCGCCGAGGCCGGGGGGCCGGCGAACGTCTACGTCATCGAGGAGGACGGCGAAGGGCTGGCCCTCTTCGATGCGGGCATCGGGACCCGCGAGGGACGCGATGCGCTGCTGGCCGGGTTCCGCGCGCTGGGACGCAGCCTGGGCGAGGTGCGGCGCATCTTCGTCTCCCACGGCCACATCGATCACTACGGCTATGCGCGCGCTGCGCAGGAGGAGTCGGGCGCGCCGGTGTACGCGCACTCGCGTGACCACGACAAGCTGACCGGGCGCGACCGGACCGCGCAAAGGCTCGACTTGTACGCGGCGTACCTCGATCGGCTGGGCGCGCCGCGCGAGCTGCTCGGCCACGTGCGCGTGCACTGGCAGGACGTGGGCCGCATGGCCCGCCCGGTCGAGCACGTCGAGCCCATTGCCGAGGGCACGCGCCTGCGCTTCGCGCGCTTCTCCGCCGAGGTGCTGCACCTGCCGGGGCACACGCCCGGCCTGGTGTGCCTCTGGGCAAAGGAGGAGGGGGTGCTGTTCTCGGACGACCACCTGCTCGAGCGCGTCAGCCCCAACCCGCTGCTCGATCTGGAAGGCCGGGCGGAGCCCAGGCACCGCGCGCTGGTCGAGTACGTCCGCTCGGCGCGGCGCGCCCGCGAGCTGCCCGCCCGGGTGGTCGCGCCCGGACACGGCGAGCCGTTCACCGGCCACGCCGAGGTGATCGACCGGCTCCTGGCCTTCTACGAGAAGCGACAGGCGCGCATCCTGGACCTGCTCGCGGACGGTCCGCAGACGCCCGCGCAGCTGGTCCCGCGCGTGTCCCCCCACGCCAGGCCGGCGCAGCTCTACCTCATGCTCTCGGAGGTGATGGGCAACCTGGAGGTGCTGGAGGACCTGCGCCGCGTGCGCCGCGAAGAGCGGAAAGGCCGCATCGTGTTCCTCCGCGAGGTGGGGTAGGGTGCGCGCGTGGACGAGGTGCTGCACCTGCGCCCGCTGCGCCATCCCGCGGTCGAGTGGCGCGAGATCGGCGGCGAGGCCACGCTCGTCCTTCCCGGAGAGACCGCCGCGTCCGAGGAGCTGAACGAGGTGGCGAGCCGGATCTGGGATCTCTGCGACGGCCGCCGGACGGTCCGCGAGATCGCCGCTCGCGTGGTCGAGGAGTTCGAGGTGGACCTCGCCACCGCGGAGCACGACGCGGCGGAGTTCGTCCGCGAGATGCTGCAGGGCGGGCTGCTCCTGCCCGGAGACGGCGCCTCGGCATGATGCGCTGGCTCTGGCGCGGATCGCTGCTGCTCCTCCCGCTGGCCATCGCGGTGCACTTCCTCTGGCCAGGCAATCCGACGGCCGTGTTCGTGCTCTCGGCGCTCTCGCTCATGCCGCTGGCGAAGAGCATCGGCGACGCGACCGAGGAGCTGGCGGAGCGGGTCGGGCCCACCCTCGGCAGCCTCCTCAACGTGACCTTCGGCAATGCGGCCGAGCTGATCCTGGGCATCTCGGCGCTGGCGCGCGGGCACGTCGATCTGGTCAAGGGAAGCCTCACCGGGAGCATCGTGGCGAACCTCCTCCTCGTCGGCGGAGCGGCCATCGTGGCGGGCGGGATCCGCTTCCCCACGCTCCGGTTCAACCGCACCTCCGCGGGCGCGCACGTTTCCACCCTGTTCCTCGCGGTGGTCGCGCTGGGCGTCCCCACCATGCTGGCGACGGCCGGGCAGGTCCCGCAGCGCGCGCACCTCCTCTCGGAGGAGATCTCCGTCGTCCTCATCGCCATGTACGCGCTCTCGCTGCTCTTCCAGCTCCGCACGCACGCGGGGCTGCTCGACGCCCCCGACAACGCGCGCACGCCGCTCTTGGCCACGCCCGCGGAAGCCGCCGCCGCGCGGCGCCGCGCGCCGGAGCGGCAGCAGCGGCCGCTCTGGATGTCCGTCGTGGCGCTGACGCTCTCGGCCGGCGCGACGGCGGTCGCCAGCGAGCTGCTGGTCGGCGCGCTGGAAGGCACCCTTCAGGCCGTGCACCTGCCGGAGACGTTCGTAGGGGTCGTCATCGTCGCTGTGGTCGGGAACGCCGCCGAGCACTCCACCGCGGTGCTCTTCGGCTCTCGCGGAGACATGGACGTCGCGCTGGGCATCGCCTGGGAGTCCTCGAAGCAGATCGCGCTCTTCGTCGCGCCCGTCCTGGTGTTCACCGGGCTCCTGCTCGGCGCCCCGATGGACCTCGCCTTCCGACCGTTGGAGACGGCCGCGGTGGGCGTGGCGGTGCTCTCCACCGCGCTCATCGGGCTCGACGGAGAGACGCACTGGCTGGAGGGCGCGTTCCTGCTCGCGGTCTACGCGGTGCTCGGCCTCGGTTTCTGGTTCGTGGGGCAGTCGCCGCCGTAATCGGCGGCGCTGCGCTTTTCATGGCGCGGACATTGTGGGATGCGTTCCGGCCGTGGCCGACCTGGCGCTCGCCGCCATCATGGCGATCTGGGGGAGCACTTTCGCGGTGGTGCGCGCACTGGTCGGCGGAGCCGAGGCGCCCGTCTCGCCACTGCTGCTCGTGACGGTCCGGATGGCGTTCGCTTCCGCCCTGCTCGTGGCCTGGCTCGCGCTGCGGGGCGAGCTGCGCTTCAGCCGCGCGCTCTGGCGCGACGGCCTGGTCTGCGCGGCGCTCCTCGGGGGCGGCTTCCTCCTGCAGATCGAGGGGCAGCACCGCACCACCGCCTCGCGCAGCGGCTTCCTCACCGGACTTTTGGTGGTGTTCGTCCCCTTGCTCGAGCTGGTCCTCTTCCGCAAGCGGCCCTCCGCGCCCGCCGCGGCGGGCATCGCGCTCGCGTTCACCGGGATGGCGCTCCTCTCCAGCGGCGGTCCTTCGGGCCAGGCACAGCTCGTCGGAGACCTGCTCACCGTCGGCTGCGCCGTGGTGTTCGCCGGCCACATCATCGCCCTGGGCCGGGTGGCCGGGCGGCACCCGGTGTTGCCGCTGCTCCTCGTGCAGCTGGTCGGCACCGGGGCGATGGCGGCGATCGCGGGCCCGTTCGTCGAGCGGCAGCACTTCACCTCCGATCCGCGCGCCTTCGCGGCAGTGGCCTACCTGGCCGTGTTCGCCACGCTGCTGGCGTTCGGGGTGCAGACCTGGGCGCAGCGGCGCCTGCCGCCGGTGCGGATCGCGCTGCTCTCGGCGCTGGAGCCGGCCTTCGCGGCGGTCTGGGCCGCGGTGCTGATCGGGGAGCGGCTCAGCCGGCTGGAGCTGTGGGGTGGCGCGCTGATCGTGCTCGGAGTGGCGGTGGGGGAGGCGGGCATGGCGCTCCTCTCGCGGCAGCGCGGGCCGGCGGCATAGCCGGCCGGATCGATGGCGATGGCGCTGGATTTGTGGAGCCGGGTCCGCCCCGCTGTTACAAGCCCTGCTGCCCATGGCCGCCGTGTCGGAGGACCCCGCGCCCGACCTGCAGCTGGAGCGCGCCGCGCACGGGCTGCGGCTGCGCGGGACCCTGCTGTACCTGGATCCGGTCGGACGGCCGCAGCTCGGGTTCCTGGCGCACGCCCGCGGCGCGCGCGCGACCCTTCCCGAGCGGACGGTGGCCACGGTCGCGACGGTTGCCCTGCTGGAAGCGGCCCAGCCCCGCGCGCTGCGCAAGGCGGCGCCGCTGCCCGCCGCCTGGCGCAAGCCCTTCGCGCTCGGCGCGCTGACGCTGACGCTCTACCCGGCCGGGCACGTGCTGGGCAGCGCGCAGCTGCGCTGCGAGCTCGCCGGCCGGTCGATCCTCTACGCCGGCGACCTCGGTGGAACCGGCGAGAGGGCCCCGGCGACCGCCGGGCGGCAGGAGCAGGTCCCTTGTGACACGTTGCTCTTGCGCGCCACCTACGGGCACCCCCGCTACTCGTTCCCCCCGCGTTCCGAGGTTCTCGAGGACCTGTCGCGCTTCGTCGCGACGGCGCTCGCCGAGCGGCGCACGCCGGTGGTGCTCGCAGCCCCTCTCGGAGGGTCCCAGGAGGCCGTGAGCCACCTGGCCGCCCACGAGCTGCGGCTCCACCCCGCGCCGCTGCGGTTCGCCGAGGTGTACCGCGCGCAGGGAGTCGACCTGCCGGCCGTGCTGCCGCTCGGGACGATCCGGCCCGGCCAGGTGGTGGTCCTCCCGGCGCACCCGCGCAGCCGGCGCTACCTGCCCGAGATCGGGCCGCACCGCGTGTGCCTTCTCTCCGGCCGGGCGGTCGAGCCCGGATACGCGGCGCAGATCGGCGTCGATCTCGCGCTGCCGCTCTCCGATCACGCCGGGTTCCCCGACCTGGTCGACTACGCCGTCCGCAGCGGCGCATCGCGCGTGCTCACCGTGCACGGTTACGCGGAGGACCTCGCCCGCGTCCTGCGCGAACGGCGCCTGCGGGCGCAGTCCATCCGCGAGCACCACCGGCAGCTCGAGCTGTTCTGAGCACGGTCAGCGCGCGGCGAGACCGGCGAGGAAGTGCCAGATGGCGGCGGCGCCCAGCCGGGCGGTGCGGCCGTCCGCGTCCAGCGGCGGCGAAAGCTCCATCACGTCGAGGACGCGCACGCGCGGCTCCTGGCCGGCGAGCCGCGCGCAGGCGAACAGGTCCGCGGCGGTGAGGCCGTCGGGGCAGGGCGCCGAGACGCCGGGGGCGGCCCCTGCCTCGACGGCGTCGAGATCGAGGCTGACCGCGAGCGCCTCGCCCGGCATGCGCAGCGCCTCCGCGAAGGCGCCGGGAACGCGGCCGCGCACCTCGTCCAGGGCGAGCACCGCGAATCCACGCGCCGCGGCCCATTCGCGGTGCGCCCGCGCGTTGTGCTGCGGCTGCACGCCCAGCTCGGTGAGCGCGTATCGCTCTCCCCACCTTTCGGCGAGCCTGCGGAAGGGCGTACCGCTGGTGACGAGGCCGTCGCGCAGCGGCCGGACGTCGAGGTGCGCGTCCACGTTGACCGCGGCGACCGGTCCGCTGACCGCGCGCAGCAGCGCGGAATGGCTGGCGTAGGCGCCGTCGTGGCCGCCTCCGAGCAGCACCACGCACGCGCCTGCCGTCAGGGCGGCGAGCGCCGCCTCCTCGATCGCGGCGTGGACCTGCTCGACGCCGCCCAGCTCCGGCGTCGCGTCGCCGAGATCGCACAGCGCGAGCCGGTCCAGCTGGCCGTGGTCGCCGGGGGTGAGTCGCGAGAGGAACCGGCGCAGCTCCGCGGGCCCCTGCGCCGCTCCCGGCCTCCCGCGGCCGTCCACCACGGCGCGGTCGTCGGCGTAGCCGATCAGGGCGGCCGTGGCGCCGACCCGGTCCTGCCGGGGGGCGGCCGTGCGCTCGATCCGCTCACCCAGGCGAGGGTCGTCCGGGGTACCTCGGTAGAACAGCGCGGGATCCGCGGGCTTGAGCGTCGGTGCCAAACGTCCTCCGGCGCGGCCCCGCGCCGCTT
>DASWGQ010000035.1:0-4014 GCA_036393595.1 Myxococcales bacterium
CGCCGGCCCGGCGGAGATGGTGACCGACAGAGGGGCCTCCGGCGAGACGTGCGCGTCGCTGCGCGGCACCACCGTCACCTTGGCCTGGCCCTTCTCCCCCTTCTTCACCTTGAGGGGAGCCTGGCTCGTCTCGATCTTGTAAGCCTTCGCGGCATCGGCGTGCGCATCCGCCTCCGCGAACGCCGGCGCCGCAACCAGGCAGCCCGCGACAAGGCTCGTAATCCAGGTGCGCATGCCTCTTAGACGCCAGAAACTCCGGAATGTTGCAAGTCCTGGACAAAACCATCAGGGGGCGTGCTTGCGGCGGGGTTGGGAGCGGGCCAGCTCCTCGGCGCGGCCGATGATGGGGAGGGCCAGGTCCTTGCCGGTCGCGCGCTCCAGGCCCTTGAGGCCGGGGCTGGAGTTCACGTCGAACACCATGGGGCCGGCGTGGGTCTCGATGAGGTCCACCGCGGCGACTTCCAGCCCGACCACGCGCGTCGCCTCGACCGCGATGCGGTCCAGGGCCGAGGGCACGCGCACCGCCTTGAGCTGGGCCCCGCGCGCGAGCGTGTGCAGCAGGCGCCCCGGGCGGGGGCGGCGCTCCACCCAGGCGACCGCCCGGCCTCCGACCACCAGCGCGCGCAGGTCGCGCTCACGCTTGCGGCGGACGTAGCGCTGCACGAGCAGGTTATGGCCCATCGAGAGGACCGCCTCCATCGCCGCTTCCATGGACTGCAAGCTCTCGCAGACCATCAGGCCCGGGCGCTCGGCCGGGGTGAGCAGCTTGATCAGCACCGGGACCCCGCCGACCAGCTCGACCATTGAGCGCAGGTCCGAGGCGGTGGCGGCCATCACCGTGGCCGGGACGGGCACGCCGCTGGCCGCGAGCAGCTGCAGGGAGCGCATCTTGTTGCGGCTGGCGGCGATGGCCGCCGCGTCGTTCAGCGTCGGCACGCCCATCATGCCGAAGTGGTTCACCACCGCGAGCCCGTACGCCTGGATCGAGGGCGCGATCCGCGGCACGACGACGTCGGTGGGAGGCAGCTTGCGCTGCCGGTAGAAAGCCGCGGGCCCGTCGTCGAGGTGCATCTCGACCCCGAGCGGATCGAGCACGCGCACGCGCGCCCCCCGCAGCCGCGCCGCCTGCGCGAGCCGCCGCGTCGTGTAGATGGACAGACCCCGGCTGAGGATGGTGACGTGCACTTCAGTGGCGCAAGGTGGCCCGCCGACCCGGACGGGTCAAGCCAGCTGCGACCCGGACGGGCCGGGTTATGCTCCGGGCGTGCTGACCGTCGTCTCCTGGTTCGCCGCGCGCAAGTCGCGCAGGCCCATCGTCCAGCTGGTCGCGGACAACCTGCGGCCGGAGCCGACGCTCCTCGCCCTCCTCGCGGATCGCTATACGAGCGAGTCCAGCCTGCGGCCCTTCGCGCCGCTCGCGGAGAAGCTCGGAGACCGGATGCACGTTCTGGTGCTCGCGGAATGGCCGCAGCCGGACCGCGAGCGCGACGGGGAGGCCCTGCTGCGCTCCCTCGGCGTCTCGCGCGAGGCGTGGCCCATGCTGCTCCGCGACGAGGACGACGCGAGGTTCGCGGTCGTGCTGCACCGGGGCCACCCCGTGGCGCTGATCAACCTGTTCCTCCGCGAGCTGCCTCGCGGCTCGGGCGGCCCCGAGGACGAGCAGCTTCGCGCGTGGGAGGACGAGGCGCTGCGCAAGCTGGAAGAGTTGCTGTCCCGCCTCTCGCCCCAGCCGCCGGAGGCTGGCCGCGCCCCCGCGCCGCAGCGTCCACCCGATCCCGGGCCCAGCCGGGACCGCTTCGAGCTGATCGAGCTGGAATGATGCGCGCCGCCATCCTCGCGACTCTGCTGGCCGCTGCGACCTCGACCACGCCCACGACCCCGACCACGCCCACGACTCCGACCCCGACCGCGACCTCGACCTCGAAGCCGCCCCGCGAGGTCCGCCCGCTCCCCGTCCGCCCCGTCTCCGAAGCCGGCAGCCTGGCCCGAGAGGCCGGACACGGCCGTCCCGCCGTGCTCCACTTCTGGGCGACCTGGTGCGAGGCCTGCCGCGACGAGTTCCCGCGCATCCGCAAGGTGCTCAACCAGCTCCCGGAGCGGAACGTCGGCGTGCTCCTGGTCAGCATCGACCGCCCCGACAAGCTCGACCAGGTGAGGCGCGACCTGCGCCGCTTCGGCGTCTCCGGGCTCCCCGCAGTGGTGCTCGACGCGCCGGACCCGGAGCCAGTCGCCAAGGCGGTGGGAGAGCCCGCCTGGGACGGCACGCTGCCGTCGACTTTCGTGTTCGACGCCCAGGGAAAGCTGCGAAAGAGCTTCCTCGGCCGCACCGACCCCGCCGCCCTGGAGCAGGCGTTGCGCGCCGTCCGGTAATGGACACCGCTCTCTCCGCCCGCTCCCGAGGTGCGACAGAGCGGGGGCCCGCCTCTTGAGCCGGCCCCCCTGCAGGGTACAGGCTGCGGCGCATGCAGCGGGAGATGACGGACGGACGGGTCCTCCTGCGGATCACCGGGAGGTTCGACCCGGCCAGCGCGCTCCTCCTCGAGCGCGAGTTGGTCAAGGAAGAGGAGAGCGACGAGGTGGTGCTGGACTTCGCCTCGGTCGACGAGCTGGGCGACGCGAGCGTGGCAGTGCTCAGCCACGTGCTGCGCAGCGCGCACTCGCGGTCTTTGCGGGTGCGCGGGCTGCGGCGGCACCACGAGCGCCTGCTCCGGTACTTCGGCATCGAGCTGGACGAGCACGGCGGCGTCCGCGGCGGGCCCGAGTCCCGGCACTGAGCAGCCGCCGCCGTATTCGGCGGCGCCATGCTTTTCACCAGGCAACGGGCTGTTCAGCGCCGCCAGGAAGCGGCCTGGGCCGCGGTCGGGTTGACGTAGACCTCGCCTTCGTCCGAGTCGAGCGCGATGCGGGTCCCGTTCCCCACCGCGTCGAACAGCTGCCGCACCCCGCAGGCCACCGGAAGGCCCAGCGCGCTCAGCACCGGCACGCCGGTCGAGTCCTCGGCGGCGCCCGCGCACAGGGCCCCCACCGCCCCGCTGGCCCACCCGCGCAGCGCGGACAGCCCCGAGAGGTGGACCGCGACGATCAGCTCGCCACGCCGCACCCGCAGAGGTTCCAGGCCTGCATAGCGGTGCGCAACCGCGCCGAGAAAAGCCTCCACGTCCACCGCGCGCCGGGCCGCCGGGCCGTGGCTCGCCAGCGTGCGGGCGAATTCGGCGGCGATCCGCTCCAGCGCCAGCGACGGAGGCAGCCCCGCCGAGAGGTGCTCGAGGGCGCGCTCCTGGAGCCGCACGTCCTCCACCACCGTGGCCGCTTCCTCCAGCTCGCGCACGCGCTCGCGCAGCGCCGCCCGGGCGCGCTCCGCGAGGGCGCGGATCTCCTCGCGCTCGGCGGTGAACGCGTTCAGCAGGTCGCTGTGCGGATCGTCGGAGGAGACCTCGGCGGCGCGCTGGCGCCGGGGCAGCGCCCGCGAGAGCACCTGCGCCGCGCCCAGGACGCGGCCGCGGCGATTCCCGGCGCCGTGCAAGAGCAAGTTCGCGCCCTGCGGGTGCTGTGACTCGAGCACGGCGGTCACGGCGCGGCTCGCCGCGGTGGCGAGCAGCACGTCGGCCTCGGAGAACGGGCCCGCCTCGCGCTGCAGGACCAGCACGCCGCGAGGCCGCGGGCCGGCGAGCAGCGGCAAGGCCAGGAAGGCCGGGTAGCGCTCCTCGGCGAGCTGCGGGAAGTACTCGAACTGCTCGACCACGCCCGCGTCGTCCACGGTCATCGGCCGCATCGTCTCCAGCGCGGTGCCGGTGATCCCCTGCCCCACCTTGAGCCGCACCTCGCCGAGCACCGCGTCGGGAAAGCCGTGGTTTCCGCGCAGCACCAGGTCGTCCTTGTCCTCCAGCACGTACACCGAGGCGATCGGCGAGGCGCACAGGGCCGAGAGCTGGGCGCACAGGTAGCTCAGCGTCGCGGAGAGCGTGCCCGAGTTGGGCCCGGCCGCGAGCCGAAGCGCCGCGTCCAGCCGGCGCG
>DASWGQ010000036.1:0-1730 GCA_036393595.1 Myxococcales bacterium
GCACGGAGCACACGGAGTTTTTTCGATCGCATTCTCCGTGAGCTCCGTGTTCTCCGTGGTGAAATCGGTTTGGCCCTTACACAGGCGAGATTTCGCGTTTGCGGTAGGGGCGTTCGACTCGTTTGCCTTCGGTGATGCGCAGGTAGTGGGCGAGGAGGGGGCGGGTGTCGCGCGGGTCGATCACGTCGTCCACGTAGCCCAGGGCCGCGACCCGGTAGATGTCGATCTTCGGCCGGATCCGGTCGGCCAGCTCCTTCTTCAGCGCCTCGGGATCCTCGGCCTGCGCGAGCAGCTTGTTGGCCGCGATCGCCACCATCCCCTCCGCGCCCATCACGCTGATCTCCGCGCCGGGCCAGGCCAGCAGCGCATCGGGCTCGTAGGCGCGCCCGTTCATCACGTAGTAGCCGGCGCCGTAGGCCTTGCGGAGCACCACGGTCAACTTCGGCACCGTCGCCGAGGCGACCGCGTAGAGCATCTTCGCGCCGTGCCGGATGATCCCCTCCTTCTCGACCTTCGTCCCGACCAAAAATCCCGGGACGTCCTGCAGGAACACCAGCGGGATCTCGAAGGCGTCACAGAGGTTCACGAAGCGCGCCGCCTTGTCGGCCGCATTCACGTCGAGCACGCCCCCGAGGTGCATCGGGTTGTTCGCCACGATCCCGACGCTGCGGCCGTCGATGCGCGCCAGCGCGGTCACGATGTTGCGCGCCCAGCGCGGCTTGATCTCCAGTGAGCGCCCCTCGTCCACCACCGCGGCGACGATCTTCCGGACGTCGTATGCCTGGCGCGGGTTGTCCGGAACGGCGTCGAGGAGGGCCTCGTCGCGGCGGTCCACCGGGTCGGAGCTGGGGCGGCGCGGCGGCTTTTCCCCGCAGCGGAGCGGAAAGAAGGACAGGTACTCGCGCACGGCCGCGAGGCAGGCGGCGTCGTCCGCGACCTCCAGGTCGGCGCACCCCGAGATCTCCGTGTGCACCTTGCTCCCGCCGAGCTGCTCCTCGGTGACGTCCTCGCCCACCACGCTCTTGACCAGGTAGGGCCCGCCGATGGCCATCGACGAGGTGCCCTTCACCATCGGCACGAAGTCCGCCAGACCGGGGATGTACGCCGTCCCCGCCGCGCCGGGTCCCACCATCGCGGCGACTTGCGGCACCACTCCCGAGAGCACCACCTGCTCGCGGAACAGATAGCCCGTGTCCGCGAACGAGCTGACGATCGCCGCCTCGTCCGCGTCGGCCGACAGGCGCGCGCCGGCGGAGTCGACCAGCCAGACCATCGGGATGCGCTCGCGCAAGGCCAGCTCGCGCAGGCGCGCGACCTTCCGCTCGCCGACCGGCCCGATGCTCCCGCCGAGTACGGTGAAGTCGTAGGAGGCGACGCAGCAGGGCCGGCCGTCGATGAGCCCCGTCCCGCACACCACGCCGTCGGCGGGGGAGGGCCGTTGCGCCTCTTCGGGCAGCTGGCCGAGGTGGGTGGCCAAGAGGCCGATCTCCACGAAGCTGCCCGGATCCAGCAGCAGCTCCAGCCGGGCGCGCGCGTCCAGCTTGCCTCGCTCGCGCTGGCGGCGCAGCCGCTCCTCGCCGCCCATCCGCAGCGCTTCCGCCCTGCGGCGGCGCAGCTCCTCGACCTTGTCGCGCATCGACATACCTGCTCCGCAAATTACCACTATTTGCCTACATTTGCTTCTTGGCGATCGATAATCCGGATGTTTGACCCTCTGTAGAATGGTGGTC
>DASWGQ010000037.1:0-7124 GCA_036393595.1 Myxococcales bacterium
AGCATCGAGAGGCACGTCACGCGCGACGTGATCGCGCTCGACTCCATGACGCCTTGCCGCGAGGCGGCGCGGCTGATGGCTGACCGCAAGGTCGGCTCCGTCGCCGTCCGCGAGGGAGGCCGGATCATCGGCCTGGTCACCGAGCGCGACCTGGTCGGGCGCGTGCTGGCGCGTGGCGACTCGGGCTCGATGCCCATCGGCGAGGCGATGCGCACCGACCTGCCCACCATCCCGACCCGGTCGAGCGAGAGCGAGTGCGCGAACACGATGCGCGACCATTTCACCCGGCACCTCCTGGTCGAGGACGGCGGCAAGGTGGTCGGGATCGTCTCCATGCGCGACGTCATCCAGCTGATGCTCGACGAGAAGCAGTTCCTCATCGAACAGCTGCAGACCTACATCGACGGACGGTAAAAAAGCGCATCTCGGTTCCGCGCTCCAAGAGCACAGCGCCGCCCCAGGAGCGGCGACCAGGCGGGCAGCCGGGCAGGCACACCGGCAGAGCGCGATGCATGTTGAGCGCCGAGGAGGTGCGCGCATGCTCGCGATCATCGGCATCATCCTGATCGTGCTGTGGCTCATCGGTCTGGCCTTCAAGGTGACCTTCTGGGCGATCCACCTGGCCCTCATCGTCGGCCTGGTGATGATCGTGCTGAACTTCCTCACCGGCCGCCGCCCGACCGCGGTTCCCTAGCCGCCGCCGATAGGGCGGCGCTACGCTTTTCACGGCGCGGACGTCACGGCATGCGGTCAGGGGCCGCGGACGGTGAACCGGGCGGCCTCGCGCGCGGCGGCGATCGCCTGTTCATCCTGGGCGTGCGGGGCCCGCCAGAGCACCATCTCGTCGGGTTCCCAGCGGTACGGCTCCCCGCCGAGCAGGACCTGTCCCGAGGCCACGGCCGCGGTCGCCGCCGGAAGCGGGATGCCGGCGAGGTCGCGGATCAACGCCTCGAACCGCCCCTGCCTCCCCGGATCGACGAAGCGGAGCTGCGCGCGCCCCGCGTACGCCGTGTGGAACCCGGCCGGCCGGAAGGCGACACCGGCGAGCCCCAGCCGCTCGACGATCCGCGCGAACAGCGCGGTCATCTCTCGCGCGAGGCCGAGCCCCGGCACCTCCTGATCCGGCAGCGGCGGCCGCTGCGCCGAGAACCGCGCCAGCGGGTGGCGCAGCGTGAGCCAGTGCACGTAGAGCACCGGCTCGCCGGCCACTTCGCGCTTCTCCAGCACGCACTCGATGAGCAGGTGCTCCTCGCCGTCCTCGCCGCGCCCGAACAGCTGCGCGCGGTCTCCGACCGCGTCGTTGGAGACGGTGACGCGGAAGGGTCCGTAGCCCAGCCGGCGCAGCTCGCCCAGCAGGCCGTACCGCGCGAGGGCGAGCTCGAGCCCTTCCGCGCTGTAGGTCCCGAGCAGGAGCGGCCGCGCGCTCCGCTGCCCCAGCTCCGCGAGCAACAGCTCGTCCTCCCCTGCCGGAGGGCCCAGCTCAGCCGGCGTGAGCCGCGCCGCGATCCGCGAGTAGCGCTTCGCCAGCGGGTCGTATCCATCGGGCACCCTCGCCCGCGACCGCGTCCCGAGCGCGAGCCCGGTGCCGGCCAGGACCTTCCAGGCGTCCGGGCCGTAGCCGCCGGCCGGGAGCCACACGCTCGGGACGCGGAACAGGGCGTCCGCCACGCGGAAGTCGCGCTCGCGCGTTCCCTGCAGCGAGAGGCCCAGCTTCCCCAGCGCGTCGCCCGCCAGCACGTCGCCGCCGGCCAGCACGAAGGCGAGCTGCGCCGGGGGCATGCGCTCGAGCAGCCCGTCGAGCGCGTTCAGGTACTCGGCGTCACCCGCGCGCTCCGCGAGGACCGTCTCGTCCACTCCCGGCAGCGGTCCAAAGTCCACGCCCGAGATCGATCCGATCCACACCTCGCGGTCGGCGCGCAGGCAGTCCGCGGTCCCGTCCGGCGGGTGGGCGTCGAGGTCCAGGATGGCAACCCGCCCGCGGAACCCGTCGTGGCGCAGCGCCGCGACGGCGACCGCCACGTCGTTCACGGGGCAGAACCCGCCGTTGCGCGCGCGGCCGGCGTGGTGGAACCCGCCGGAGAGGTTCAGCTCGCGGCGCGCCACGCTGCGCGGCCGCGGGCGCACGCAGGACCGCGCGGCCTGCAGCGTCGCGCCGCAGGCGAGGCGGACCGCGGTCATCAGCTCCTCGGGTCGGACGTCGCCCGGGTCGACCGAATAGATGCGGGCCAGAGTCTCCGGCCGGTCGAGCGACTCGAGCAGCTCGGGGGCGTGCACCCGAGCCAGGTCGTCGTAGGCGATTCGCGCGGGCCTGCGCACCCGCGACGGCCGCACGGCCCCGCGGTCCACCAGGAACCAGGCGGCGAAGTCCGCGCGGCGCGTGTCGAGCCCCGTGCGCGCCTCCAGGCTGGGCAGCGGCAGCCGGTAGCGCGGTTCGTACCAGACGGCGAAGTCCCGGCCGAACAGCCAGCGCCGCACGCGGTTGTCGATGGCCCGGAGAGGTTCCAATCGCGGGCGAAGGTATGATGCCAGGCGTGCGGCGCGCCATCCTCCACGTCGACATGGACGCCTTCTACGCGTCCGTGGAGCAGCGCGACGACCCCTCCCTGCGCGGCAAGCCGCTGGTGGTGGGCGGCAGCGCGCGGCGAGGCGTGGTGCTCGCGGCGAGCTACGCGGTCCGTCCGTTCGGCATCCGCAGCGCGATGCCGATGGCGCGCGCGCTGCGCCTCTGCCCCGATCTGCTCGTCGTTCCCCCGCGCTTCGACCGCTACTCCGAGGTGAGCGAGGAGGTCTTCCGCATCTTCCACGCCTTCACTCCCGAGGTGGAGGGCCTCTCGCTGGACGAGGCGTTCCTCGACGTCACGCGCTCCGTCGCGCTGCACGGCGCGCCCGTCGAGCAGGCGCGCCGGATCAAGGACCGCATCCGCGCCGAGCTGGGCCTCACCGCTTCGGTGGGCGTCGCGGAGGTGAAGTTCGCCGCCAAGATCGCCTCGGACCTGCGCAAGCCCGACGGGCTGGTGGTCGTTCCCGAGGATGGCGTCCGCGAGTTCCTCGCGCCGCTCCCGGTCGCGCGTCTGTGGGGCGTGGGACCCAAGACCGAGGAGGTGCTGCTGCGGCGCGGCCTGAAGCGCATCGGGGACGTGGCCGCCGCCGACCGGGCGCAGCTCGAGCGCGAGTTGGGAAGCGTGGGCCCGTGGCTGCATGACCTCGCCAACGGCGTGGACGATCGCGCCGTCGAGCCGGACCGCGAGGCGAAGAGCGTCGGCGCGGAGGAGACCTTCGAGGAGGACCTGCGCGGCGACGACCTCCTCCCCTTCATCCACGAGCAGGCGCTGCGGGTCGCCTCGCGGCTGCGGCGCGCCGGGCTGCGCGCCCGCTCGGTGCACCTCAAGGTGAAGTTCGCCGACTTCCGCATCGCCACCCGGCAGGAGATGCTCGCCGAGCCGACCGACGACGGCGCGCAGATCTACGCGGTCGCGCGGCGGCTTCTGGGCAAGGTCGACGATCGCCCGGCCCGCCTCACGGGAGTGCACGCCGGCGACCTCGGCGCCCCTCCGCAGCTGGGGCTCTTCGACCAGGCGCAGCCCGCCGCGCGGAAGCGGGCCCGCCTCAACGCCTCGCTCGACCGCATCGCCGATCGCTTCGGTCCGGGGGCGGTGGTGCCGGCGGACCTACTCGCCCGCAAGAAGTAGCACCCGCGCGCACGCCCGCAGACTTGCGGCCGTCGATCGTCGGAACGACAATCGTGCACATGGAGCGGAAAACGGTGCGGCGCAGCGGGAACCGCGGTTTCACCATCATCGAGCTGATGATCGTGGTCTCGATCATCGGCGTGCTCTCCACGATCGCGATCCCGTACTACCAGAAGTTCACCGCGCGGGCGCGCAGGTCCGAGATGGAGCTGACCATGAGCAAGCTCCGCATGCAGTTCATCGCCACCTATCACGCGACCAGCTTCTTCCCGGCGCCCGTGAGCGGCACCGACAGCACCTGGAACCCCGTCGACCCGGTGACCGGGACTCCGCCCCTGGGCGACGCCACGGCCTGGAACACGACCGACCCGGACTGGATCAACCTGCCCAGCATGGATGGCGCCGTCCGCATGCGCTACCAGTATAGCGTCACCAACTCGGGCAAAACGGTGACGCTCACGGCGCACGGCAACTTCCGGGGCGTCGGCCTTTACACGTATTCCGAGTCGTGGACCGGCTCGGATCCGGCGGGCCTCCCGGTCGAGTTCCCGACCTTCTGATCTCCCCGCGCATCTACTCGGAAGACCGGCGCGTTCCGCCCTCGTCGCGCTCGTGCGACTCAGCGCGCCCGCGGCCGCTGCCCCGCGGCGGTCTGCGCCGGCGCGGGGGCCCGGCCAGGCTGAGGCTGCGCTGGAGCGGATTGCGCGGGCGGAGGCTGGGGCGCGGGCTGCGGCGCCGCCTGCGTGGGCACTACGGGGAGCGGTACGTCGTTGCGCTTCACGGCTGGCGGCAGCCCGTAGGTCTTTCCGTCGGTCACGGAGAGCTGACCCGCTCCGCTGCCATTCAGCCGCAGGAGCACGGCGGTCCGCACGCCCCGCTCGCGCAGCACCTGCACCAGGGCGGCGACCGCCGCCTCCTGCCGGTCGGCGAAGTCGGACGCGAGCGTGACCCGCGCGCTCTCTCCGGACACCTCGATGCGCGCGATGCCCGCGACGGGCGGCAGCTCGTGGATGCGGGGATATGCGAAGAAGAGCACGTTCACGAGCGCGGCGCCCAGCGCGAGCATGCAGACGACCAGCGCCGTCCGCCGGCGCGACTCGGGCGACGCTTCTCCCAGTCCCTGGAACTCGCGCAGCTCGGCCCTGACCGGCGCAGGCTCGGTGGGCTTGGGCGGCAGGCGCCGGGCCTGACCGGGGAGCACGACATCCGGGTCGAGCGCTCCAGCGCCGAGCCGGGGAGCCGAGCCCACGCCACGCAGCCGGTCGGCGGTCTCCTTGAAGGAGTGCAGATCGCGCGAAAGCGCGGCGCTGGAGGCGGTGATCAGCTGCAGGCTCTCCACCTCGCCCCGGCTGATGGCGCCGTCCGCCTCCTTCTGCAGGCGCGCCGCGGCCGCGTCCACGAGCTGGATCATGGCCTTGACCGAGCCATCGTCCACCAGCGGCGGCGGCTGGCTGGTGAAAAGGCGCGTCGCTTCCGCGCGGCCCACCTCGAGCGCGATGCGGGCCGCCAGCGCATCGGCGAAGGGCGACTCCGTGCCGGCTTTCTCCAGCGCGGCGCGCTCGCCCACGTTCAGCACGCCGGCGATCTTCTTCGCGGCGGCGGCGATCTCGGGCGCGGTATCCGCCGGCGCCTTCTTGCCGCGCACGAGCGCGATGCCGACCAGGAGACACGCCTCGGCGGGCGGTACCTCCGGCCACATCGGGGCGGGATCGGCCGGCGTGGCAGCGGCGATTGCCGGGCCGCCGTCGTCGAAGAGATCGGACAGTCCCTGCCCTGCCGGCGGCTGCGCGGCCGCGGGCGCCGCCGGCACCGCGGCCTGCGGTGCGCGGGCCGGAGGAGTCCCCGCCTTCGCGGGCGGCGCGCCGTTGCCCGCCGTTGGACTGCGGGCGGGGCCCGGCGCAGGCCGCACCGGGGTGGTGTCCTTGACGCGCGGTCGCTCCGCGAACCCGGGCGGAGGCCCGGCGCCGCTCGCGGCCGCCGGCGGAGCGGCGCGCGCAGGCTGCGCGGGAGGAACCACCGGCGCGGCCCGCGGCGCCACCACCGGGGGCGGGCGCGGCGCGGCGGGAGTGGACGGACGGGGAGTGGAGCCGGAGGGTGCCGCGGCCTGCCGCGCCGACGAGGCGGCGGGCTTCGCGGCCGCGCCGCCCATCGCCTGCCGCATCCAGTCGCGGATGCGGGCCTCCTCGTCCGGCGTCACGCCCGCGAACCGGATCTGCGCGTCGGGCGAAGCGCGAACGACCAGCCCCCACGTCTCGAAGGGGCCCCAGGAGAGGCGGACCGTCTCGCCCGGCTGGAAGGGGAGCGCCACCCCAGCGTGCAGTCCCGACGCGGTCACGGTGGTCTGCGCGAGCGGCACCAGGTTCCCCCGCCCGCCGACCTGCACCGCGGCGGGCGCCCCGCGCTCGGCCGCGTACGAAAGCCCCACCGCGTCGGCGAGGCGCGCGACGAACTGCTCCTTGGGCATGGGCATGAAGAGCAGGTCGCTCGCGCCCGCCTTGAAGCACTCGTCCCGCTGCGCCGCCTGCTCGCGCTGAAGGACCGCGATGACGCGGCTGCCCCGGCCGCGCACCGCGGGGGCGAGCGCTTGCAGCGCGGCCTGCAGGGGTCGGTCCGGAGTGCCGTAGAAAACCGCCAGCGCGTCGGCGCGCTGCGCGGCGGCCGCCGCCCCGGCGTCGCCGAAAGGCAGGGTGAGCACGTCGAATCTGCCGCCTTCGCGCAGGCCGCTCGCCAGCGCTGGCAGCATCTTCGGGTCGGCGAGGACGAGAAGGCGAGTGGCCGGCACGATGGTCGAAAGCCTACTCTACGGTCCTGCGAGTGCAAAAGAATGGATTCGGACGGAGATCGTCGCACACATGCCCCTTCGTACGCGCCGCTGGAACGACCCGGGACAGCCCGGCGACGGACTGCGGATCCTCATCTGCCGGTACCGTCCGCGCGGGCTCCCGAAAGGGAATGAAACGTGGGACGAATGGGTCAAGGAGCTGGGTCCGAGCCCCGAGCTCTTGGCCGCGTTCCACGGCAAGGGCGGCGCGCAGCCGCTCTCGTGGCCCGAGTACCGCAAGCGGTACCTCGCGGAGATGCGCGAGCGGACCTCTGCCATCGACGAGCTGGCGCGCCGCGTGGCCG
Organism: Myxococcales bacterium; assembly: GCA_036393595.1. Lineage (GTDB taxonomy): Bacteria > Myxococcota > Myxococcia > Myxococcales > 40CM-4-68-19 > VBKO01. The sequence continues at coordinate 6,816 of DASWGQ010000037.1, forward strand.
CGGGCGAGACGATCACGCTGCTCTGCTCGGCCGCCTGCACCGACCCCGCGCGCTGCCACCGCACGCTCCTTTCGGGCCTGATCGAGGCGCGCGCCGCCCGCGCCAACCGTTCATCGAGCGACAGCGGGAGCTCCGCCGCCGGGGCCCCGGAGCGCTTCCGTGGTACCAGAAGCGCAGGAGGAAGCATGGCCCTCTGGTTCTTCCAGCGGACCTCTCCAGGCAACATCCGCCGCATCCCGCTGCCGTCCATGCGGCGCTTCCTCGCGGGCGAGCGGGCGCTCGCGCAGGACGGCGACGGCTACGTGCGCT
>DASWGQ010000038.1:0-8235 GCA_036393595.1 Myxococcales bacterium
GATCGTCTGGCGCGACACGCTGAGGGTCGGCTGCGCCCACCGCACCTGCGACACCAATTCGCCGTTCGGCGCGCAGCTGCCCTCGTGGGACTTCTGGGTGTGCGACTACGAGCCGCCCGGGAACTTCGTGGGCCGCAGGCCGTACTGAACCGCGGTGCGTTTCCCAGCCGGCTCGCTTAGTCTCCTCTCCTCCGCGAAAGGAGAGACCATGCTGTTCAAGAAGCTCTTCCGGCTGCTCGTGCTGGGCGGCGCCATGGTGGGATCCGCTTCCGGCTGCGCGGGCACGGGCCAGACCCTGGCCGCCTCCGACAAGAAGCCCGAGGGCCGCGACGGCGGCGCCGACGCCGACGGCGGGACCGCGAAGGCACAGGACGGCGACGGTGGCACGGCCGACGCCGGGGGCGGGGTCACCGGCTGGTGAACGGCGGGCCGCGCCGCGAGGCCGGCGAGGCGTGGGCGTTCCGCGCGCGCGTGGAGCGGGAGGCGGCGCGCCGGTTCGAGCGCCTCGGAGCGGCGATCTCCGCGTTCGACCCGGGCTCCCCGGTGCCCGCGCTCCTCCAGCGCGCCGCGGAGGACGAACGCCGGCACGCCGTCCTCTGCGCGGAGCTTTGCGCGGCCTACGGCCAACCGGTCGACGAAGGCGTGCCGGACGAACCCATCGCGCCTGCGAGCCTGGGTCCCCGCGCCGCCGTCCTGTACGAGATGGTCGCCGCGTGCTGCCTCACCGAGACCGAGAGCGTGGCCACCCTCGCCACCCTGCTCTCGGAAGAGGCGGAGCCCCGGGTGCGCGAGGTCCTGCACGAGATCGCCCGCGACGAGGTCGTGCACAGCCGGATGGGCTGGGCGCACCTGGCTCACGAGGCAGCCGTCCACGACGTGTCCTTCCTGTCCGCCTGGATCCCGTCGATGCTCTCCGGCACCGTCGACGAAGGCCTCTTCACGCGCGACGAGCCGGAGCCCGACGCGACGGCGCTCCTCCGCCACGGCGTGCTCCCGCGCTCGCGCAAGAGGGAGATCTTCGTGCGGACGCTGGAGGAGGTGGTCCTCCCCGGCCTGGAGAGGCTCGGGGTCGATGCCGGCCCTGCCCGCGCCTGGCTGGCGAAGCGGAGCAGCTGACGGGCTGACCGCGCCCGGATCCACGGCGGGGCGCCGCGGTCACGCGCGCGCCGCGAGGAGCCGCCGGCCCGCGCGCCAGGCTCTGGCGCAGCAGGTCCGGATTGATGAATCCGCCGGGCAGCAGGAGCGCGGCGAAGTCCCCAGGGTCGGCGGTGAGCCGCACGGGAGCGGGGGCGGCGAGCGCCGGGCCGCAGGGCGATGTGGACGGAGCTCAGCGGATCCCGCGCACGAGCACGCGGATGCAGCGCAGCGTGATGCCCCCGTCGGGACGCGCGCGCACCTCGAACCCGCGCGCCCTTCCGGCGAGCACGCGCGCGCGCACCTCCGCCTTCGGCAGCGCCGGGGTGCCTCGATCGAACCACTCGTCGAAGTCCAGCTCGAAACCGTCCTCGGCGAGCTGCACGCCGGAGAGCCCGGCCCGGCCGAAGGCGTCCGCCAGCTCGCCCGGGGTGAGGTTCCGCTCGTGCGTGCGATCGCGGGCGCGCTCGATCTCCTGGTGCCAGCGCGCGGCGGGCTCGTGCGGGTCGGTGACGTGATCGCTCGCCAGCACCACACCGCCCGGCCGCACCCGTTCGGCCTGCGCGCGGACGAACGCGACCGGATCGGCGGCATGGTGGATGACGAAGCGCGAAACGGCGGCGTCGAACGGCGCCTCCGCGGCGAGCCCGAACACCGAGCCCTGATCGAAGCGCGCGCGGGCGCCGAACCGGGCGCACCTCTCGCGCGCGCGGCGAACCATCTCGCCGGCCAGGTCGACGCCTTGCACCCGGTGCCCGGCGGCGAGGAACGCCTCGGCGACGAGCCCCGGCCCGCAGCCCGCGTCCAGGACGCGCGATTCGGGCGGCAAGGCGGCGAACTCCACCATGCGGGCCAGGGCGACCGGGTCGGTTTGCACCGGCGCGCGCTCGAACTGCGCCGCCTGCCCGTCGAACGCCTCCGACAGCGCGCGCTCGCGTCCGTCCATCCGGTGACCTGTACCGCAGTCGCGGCCGGCGGAACAGCGGCCGCGGGCGAGATCCGCGCCATGAAAAGCGCACCGCCGCCCTATCGGCGGCGAGTGATAAAGTACAGTCGGGGAGGCGCGATGGCCCGGGCCGCCGACGTGATCAGCGTGAAGGGCCTGCGCAAGGAGTACGGCACCCCGCGCGGCACCGTGCTGGCGCTCGACCGGATCGACTTCACCGTCGGCGAGGGCGAGTTCGTGGCCATCGTGGGCCCCTCCGGCTGCGGGAAATCGACCCTCCTGAAGATCCTCGCGGGCTTGCTCCCCGCCACGGGCGGCGAGGTCAGGCTGCGCAGCGTGTCCATCACCGGTCCGCGCCGCGACATCGGCGTGGTGTTCCAGTCTCCGGTCCTGTTCCCCTGGCGGACGGTGCTCGACAACGTCCTGCTCCCCGTGGACGTGCAGCGGCTGGGCCGCGAGGACAACCGCTCGCGCGCGCTCGACCTCCTCGCGCTGGTGGGACTGCACGGGTTCGAGCACCGCTACCCGTGGGAGCTCTCCGGCGGGATGCAGCAGCGGGTGGCGATCACGCGCGGCCTCATCCACAACCCGGCGATGCTGCTCATGGACGAGCCGTTCGGCGCGCTGGACGCCATGACGCGCGAGGGCCTGAACCTCGAGCTGCAGCGCATCTGGCTGGAGCGCCGCGAGACGGTGGTGTTCATCACCCATTCCATCGCGGAAGCGGTGTTCCTGGCCGATCGGGTGCTGATCATGACTCCCCGGCCCGGGCACATCGCCGAGGAGGTCCCCGTCGCCATCCCGCGCCCCCGCCCGCTCGACGTGATGGCCGCCCCGGAGTTCGGCGGCATCGTCCGGCGCATCCGCGCGCACTTCAGCGCGAAGGGCGGGATCGAGGCATGAACGGGCTGCGCAATCCGGCGCTGCGGGTGGCGATCCTGATCGGCTCGCTCGCGCTCTGGGAAGCCGCGGTCCGGGCGCTGCGGGTCCCGGCGTTCATCCTGCCGCCGCCGTCGCAGGTGGGCGCGGCGCTGTATCGCGGCGCGGTGAGCGGCATCTACCTCCAGCACCTCTGGATCACCCTCGCCGAGACCCTGCTGGGGTTCGCCCTGGGCTCGGCGGTCGCCTTCCTCGTCGGAACCGCGCTCGCCGTCAGCCGCCGCACCGAGTACTTCCTCTACCCGTTCATCGTCATGTTCCAGTCGATGCCCAAGGTGGCTCTGGCGCCGCTGGTGGTGATCTGGTTCGGGCTGGGCCTCACCTCGAAGGTGGTCAGCGCCGCATTGATCGCCTTCTTCCCCCTGCTGGTGAACACCATCGTCGGGCTGCGCTCGGCCGACGAGGACCGCGTCGACCTGATGCGGTCCCTCGCCGCCAGCGAGCTGCAGATCTTCCGCATGCTGCGCCTCCCCTCCGCCCTCCCCTTCATCATGGCCGGACTGGAGGTGGCGATGGTCTTCTCGCTGGTCGGCGCGATCGTCGCCGAGTTCGTCGGCGCGGAGGCGGGGCTGGGCATGCTGATCCAGAGCAGGAACTTCAGCATGGACGTCGCCGGCGAGTTCGCGATCCTCTTCATCCTGGCGGTGATGGGACTGTTGCTCAACACAGCCCTGGTCTCGGTCCGCCGGCGCGTGCTGTTCTGGGACCCCTCGCAGAAATCGGAAGCAAACGCCGCTTCCTTGAAAGGTGGCCTATGAAGAGGATCCTCGCCACGCTCGTGGCCTCGCTCGCGGTGCTCACCGTCTTCGCCTCCACCGGCCGCGGCGCTACGAGCCTCGTCAAGGTCGGCTTCTGCGCGCGCACCATCACCTCGGCGGCGGCGCCGTTCGCCATCGCCATGAAGATGGGCTGGTACGCGCCCGGAATGAAGGTCCAGCTCGTCCCGGTCGCGGGATCGACCGACTGCGTGAAGCTGGTGGCGACGGGCGACCTGCCCTACTCGCTGCCCTCGATCGAGCCGTTGCCGGCGGCGCTCCAGCAGGGAGTCAAGGCGAGGATCTTCTACACGGCATACCAGGGGAACATCTACGGGATCGCGGTGCCGAAGGAGAGCGCCGTCCGCTCGATCAAGGACCTGAAGGGAAAGAAGATCGGGGTGGCCTCGATGGGATCGGCCGGCGTCCCCGTCGCCCGCGGGCTGCTCGCGATGAACGGGCTCGACCCCGAGAAGGACGCGCAGATCGTGGTGGTGGGCGAGGCGGCGCAAGCGGCCGCGCTCCTGCGCGGGGAGCAGGTCTCGGCGCTCTCGCTCTACGACACCCAGTACGCGCTCGTCGACAGCGCGGGCGTGCAGGTGCGGCTCCTCGACTCCGGACCGGTCGCGCGTTTCCCTTCCAACGGCTTCCTCGCCCTCCAGGAGACTTTGCAGAAGGATCGGGCGCAGGCAGTCGGGCTCGGGAGGGGATACGCCATGGGCACGGTGTTCGCGATGGCGAATCCGGAGGCCGCGGTCAAGATCCTCTACGAGGTGTATCCGCAGACCAAGCCGAGCGGGAAGAGCGACGAGCAGGCGCTGCGCGACGACGTCAAGACGCTCCTCGCGCGGGCCGAACACTGGAAGCTGGAGGCGGGCGGGGTCAAGCGCTGGGGCGAGAGCTCGGTCAAGGACTTCGACGCCTACCAGGACTTCCTGCTGAAGTGGAAGGTGATCGGGGCGAAGGTCCCGACCGCAGACCTGGTGACCAACGAGCTGGTCGACGAGATGAACCGGTTCGACGCCGCGCGGGTCGCGGCCGACGCGAAGGCGTACAAGTAGTCGCCGCCGATAGGGCGGCGCTATGCTTTTCCCAGCGCGGACAGTATGGGATGCATTGTAGGCCCGTGGGACATCCCTCGATACTCGCCGGGAGCGGCGGACAGATCCTGGTGCAGAGCCTGCTCGGCCAGGGCGCCGACCACGTCTTCTGCGTCCCGGGCGAGAGCCACCTGGCGGTGCTGGACGGGCTCTACGACGCGCGCGACCGCATCCGCCTGGTCGTCTGCAGGCACGAGAGCGGCGCGTCGAACATGGCCGACGCGTACGGGAAGCTGACCGGAAAGCCGGGGATCGCGCTGGTCACGCGCGGACCGGGCGCCACCAACGCGTCCATCGGCGTCCACACCGCCTCGCAGGATTCCACGCCGCTCCTCCTGCTCGTCGGTCAGGTGCCGCGCGCGTTCGCCGACCGCGAGGCGTTCCAGGAGATCGACTACCGCCGGATGTTCGGGCAGATGGCCAAGTGGGTGGCCCAGATCGACGATCCGCGCCGCGTCCCCGAGTACGTGAGCCATGCGTTCCACGCAGCGACCTCCGGCCGCCCGGGTCCGGTGGTGCTGGCGCTGCCGGAGGACATGCTGACCGAGCAGGCCGAGGCAAAGGCCGCGCCACACTACCAGCGCGTCGCCGCGGCGCCCGCTCCCGAGCAGATGGCGCGACTCGCGGCGCTCCTGGCCGGGGCGCGCCGGCCGATCGCCATCCTCGGTGGCAGCGGCTGGACCGCCGAGGCGTGCGCCGATCTGCGCCGCTTTGCCGAGGCGTGGCAGCTGCCCGTCGCCTGCGCGTGGCGCTTCCAGGACCTGTTCGACAACGACCATCCGCAGTACGCCGGCGACGTGGGCATCGGCATCAACCCGAAGCTGGCGAGGCGGGTCCGCGAGGCCGATCTGGCGCTGGTCGTAGGTCCTCGGCTGGGCGAGATGACGACCAGCGGGTACACGCTGTTCGAGGTGCCGGTCCCGCGGCAGACGCTGGTGCACGCGCACGCCGGGGCCGAGGAGCTGGGGCGCGTGTACGCCGCCGATCTGCCGATCAACGCGGGCATGCCGGAGCTCGCCGCCGCGCTCGCGCAGCTGCGGCCGGCCGCGTCACCGGCCTGGGCGGAAGAGACGGCGGCCGCGCGGGCCGAGTACGTCGCCTGGAACACGCCGGTGCGCGTCCCTGGACCGCTGCAGATGGCCGAGATCGTGGGCCACCTGCGCGAGCGGCTGCCGCCCGACGCCATCATCACCAACGGCGCGGGCAACTTCTCCACCTGGGCGCACAGGTTCTACCGGTTCCGCCGCTTCAAGTCGCAGGTGGCGCCGACCAGCGGCGCGATGGGCTACGGCGTCCCGGCGGCCGTCGCCGCGAAGGCAGTCCATCCCGACCGGATCGTGGTGGCGTTCGCGGGGGACGGCGATTTCCTCATGAGCGGCCAGGAGCTCGCGACCGCCGTGCAGCACGACCTGCCGGTGATCGTCATCGTGGTGAACAACGGCGCCTACGGCACCATCCGCATGCACCAGGAGCGGCACTATCCGGGCCGCGTCCACGGCACGCGCCTGACCAATCCCGACTTCGCCGCCTATGCCCGTTCGTTCGGGGCAGCCGGCGAGGCCGTCGAGACCACCGAGCAGTTCCCGCCCGCGTTCGAGCGCGCGCTCTCTGCCGGCCGTCCGGCGCTGCTCGAGCTGCGCCTCTCCGAGGAAGTGATCACGCCGACCACCACGCTCTCGGCCATCCGCGAGCAGGCGCTCAAGAAGCGCGGCGGCTGAGGGAATGACTACTTCGGCGTGGGTGTGGACGCCGCGGTCTCTTTCACCATGGTGGCAAGCGGCTTGCCCTTCTCGACCACGTACGTGGCGAGCACTTTGGCCGGAGCGCTGCCGACGTTCCTGGCAGCGTGGATGGTCTCGGGCGGGACGAAGAAGGCATCGCCTGCCTTCAGCCTGACGATCGGCTTCCCCGCGACCTCGAATTCGAGCGTGCCTTCGAGGACGTATCCGATCTCCTCGCCGGGATGGGTGTGCTTGCCGATCGAGGCGCCCGGGTCGAATTCAGCGCGGGCCTGCACCACCTCGCGCCCCGGAATGACGAGGTCGTGCTTCTGCAGCTCGACGCGCTTGAATCCGGGCTGCTGCGCCTTCAGCGATCCGGTTGCCCAGACGCCGGCCAGCGCCAGGGCGCCGCCGGCCACCACCATCGTGAGCCTTCGCCGAGTCATGATCATTCCCCCTTGCAGGATTTACGAGCGGCGGGATGCTACACCCGATGCCAGGCGGTCGTCCTGCGCAGGCCGCGGAGCGGCATAATGGCGACAGCTCCTCCCACGGAGGCCCACGTGCCACGTTCCGGCTCCCGCCACTCCCGTCGCACGTTGATGAAGCTCGCCGGCTCAGGGCTCGCCGCAAGCGCGGCCGCGAGTCTCGCGCCGCGGTCGGCCGCCGCGCAGCCGGTCAGCGGAAAGCTCTGGAGCGCCGAGTACCGGGCGAAGAAGGGCGAGGTCTCGCTCTACCTGTTCCGCAAGCGCGCGCGCGCGCCGGTCAAAGCCGAGCCGACCCGGCCGGTCCTCTTCCTCGTCCACGGCTCGTCGGTTTCGTCCCGCCCGACGTTCGACCTGGCGGTTCCGGGCAAGGGCGAGTACTCGCTGATGAACGTGTTCGCCGGCTACGGATTCGACGTCTGGACGATGGACCACGAGAGCTACGGCCGCTCGACGCGCACCGAAGGCAATTCCGACATCCGCAGCGGGGCGGAGGACCTCGAGGCCGGCAGCGCGCTCGTCGCGCGCGAGACGGGGCAGCAGAAGATGCACTTCATGGGCGAGTCCTCGGGCGCCCTGCGCGCGGCGGCCTTCGCGGTGGCGCGCCCCGAGCGCGTCGACCGCCTCGTCCTCATGGCGTTCACCTATACGGGCGCCGGCTCGCCCACGCTGCAGAAGCGCGCCGAGCAGGTCGAGTACTTCCGCACCCACAACCGCAGGAAGCGCGACCGCGAGATGATCCGGAGCATCTTCACCCGCGACAAGCCCGGCAGCGCGGACCTGGCAGTCGCCGAGGCGATGGCGGATGCCGAGCTGCCGTTCGGCGAGAGCATCCCGACCGGCACCTATCTCGACATGACGGCGAACCTGCCGGTCGTCGATCCGGGGAAGGTCTTGGCGCCGACGCTCGTGGTGCGCGGCGAGCACGACGGCATCGCCACCGAGCAGGACCTCCTCGACTTCTACCGGAAGTTGCCGAACCCGGACCGGCAGTTCAGCATCCTGCCCGGCCTGGCGCACTCGCTGGCGCTGGGCGTGAACCGGCGGCTGTTCTGGCATTGCGCCCGCGCCTTCCTCGACCTGCCGCGCCCGTCGCCGATCTGACCCCTGGCAGAAGCGCACGCCCGCGAGAAGTGCATTCATGTGCCCTTCATC
>DASWGQ010000039.1:0-7430 GCA_036393595.1 Myxococcales bacterium
CGCCCTGTGGGACGCCGCCGAAGCGCAGCTCCGGCGAGATGTCCTCGCCGTCACAGGTGTACCGCCGGGGAATCTCCCCACCGTTCTCGAACGCGGGTGAGCTGATGGTCAACGCCACGGCCGCCTCCTTTGCGCGCACACGGCTAGACACGCCGCGCGTCCAGAACTTGACGCCGCCGGCGCCTAGAATACATCCCATCACGTCCGCGCTGGGAAAGCGCAGCGCCGCGCTGACCGCCAGCGGCGGATCTGGACGCGGCCGTTCGAGAGCACCACCAGGTCGTAGCGGTCGCCGGACGGCGTCTCGCGGAGCGTGAACCCGGTTGCCCCGGTTCCGTACCCGACCAGCTTCGCGTCGATGCGGCAGTCGCCGCACGCCACGCCCTTCACCACTGCCCGGTCGAGCGCATCGAGCACAGCCCGTGCCCGTCGGCCCCATCCTGCTGGATCGCCAGGAGCCAGGTGGGCGGCCGGCCGCCGCCGGTGTCCATCCGCACCAGGTGGCGCGCCGCCGGAAGCGTGAGCGCATTTCCGTTTCCGATCGGCGCCACCGTGCCCGCGAGCAGCACGCCCAGGACCGCGATCATGCGGGTGTCCCCTCCATGAAGAATCTTTCCCGTGTCGAAATGTGAGCATTCCCCCGCCACCGATCACCTGACGCTGGTCAGGGCCGCCCCCGCCCACCAGCACCAGGCGCTCGCGCCCAGTGGATGTGGCCGCTCGGACGCTGGGCCGAAGCGGGTCAAACCAATTGCACCACGGAGGACACGGAGCACGCGGAGTTTTTTGGTTTTGAAAACCGATCTCCGTGGGCTCCGTGCGCTCCGTGGTGCAATCGTTTTGGTTTTCCGGCGCTACTCGGGCTTGTCGGGGAAGAAAGGTTCGGTGTCGGCGTACGCCGCGACGGGCTTTGCGACCATTGCGCCCAGCGGCTTCCCGAGAACCAGCGAACGAAGCGCATGCATGCCCCTCCTCCGGCAGGAGGTAGTCACGCCCGTGCCGCGCCGCCACGGATCGGTCGTCTTCTGGACAGGCCATCCCTGGCCCGCCCGGTGCAGGTGGGTCGCAAAGGTCCCACCTTAGGCGCGGCGAGGGGGCAAACACCTTGGAGGATCTTCAGTATGCGACGACGGATGTGGTGGCTGGCGACGATCCCGGCCCTGGCGCTCGGGTGCGCTTCGGGCTCCTCGAACCAACCAAAGATGAGCGAGGCGACGCAGACGCAGACGCAGGCGCAGCAGGCCCTGCAACGCGCCGCGGACGCGCAGAAGCGCGCGCTGGACGAGCAGCAGAAGGCGGAGCAGCTCCAGCAGGAAGTGATGCAGAAGCAGAAGGACCTGGCCGACGCGCAGGCGAGGTTGACCGGGCAGAGGGCCAAGGCCGAGCAGGCGCAGCGCGAGGCGCAGCGGCTCAGCGCCGAGGCGCAGCAGGAAGCCCAGCGGCAGCAGCAGCAGGCGATCCAGCTGCAGCGGCAGGAAGCGCAGACGCACCAGCAGATCACCCAGCAGAACCAGCAGCAGTGGATGCAGCCCAAGACCGTGCAGGGCAAGGCGGTCACCGCCGGCAAGGACGAGCTGCTCCTGCGCGCGCCGGACCAGGGCGACCTGAGGCTCAAGGCGAACGACTCGACGACCGTCACTGTGGACGGCAAGTCGGCGTCGCTGGACGACATCAGGCCCGGCGAGGACGTGCGCGCGTCCTACCAGGTGCTGGACGGTCAGCCGATCGCGCTGGTGGTCGAGGCGCACCGCTCGGACACCTCGAACCCGTCGAAACAGTAATGACTAAACGATTGCACCACGGAGCGCACGGAGGTCACGGAGGTCGGTCGGTTCGAACCCCCTCTTTCTCCGTGCTCTCCGTGTCCTCCGTGGTGCGATCTTTTTGGCTTGCGCGCTACGTTCGGCGGGTGGTCGCCTCGGCGACCATCTCCTCGATGCGGCCCAGCGCGGTGTCGATCTCCGCCTGCGGGGGGCCGAACGAGAAGCGCGTGTAGCTGCGGAACCGAGAGGCGCGGTGGCTGCGCCGCTTGCCGGGGTTCACGTCGAAGAACTCGCCGGGGACGGTGATGATCTTATGGTCCAGCGCAGCGCGGAAGAAGCCCATCCCATCGTTGAGCGGCGCAGGCAACCCGGCCAGGTTGCCCCACACGTAGAAGGTGCCGTCCGGCGCGCGGTCGGCGCGGATGCCGAGCCGCTCGAGCCGGGAGAGCATGCGGTCGCGCTTGTCGCGGAACGCCGCATGGGTCGCCAGGGTCTCCGCGCGCACGTGCTCGTCGGTGAGCAGCGGGATGGCCGCCCGCTGCAGCGGCCTGCTGCCGCCGCCGTCCAGGAAGGAGCCCGCGCTGGCCACCGCCTCGATGACCGTCTTCGGGGCGACCGTCCAGGTCACCCGCCACCCGGGATAGCGCCAGTTCTTGGTGAGCCCGTCGAAGAGCACCACCGGATCGCGGTCCACGTCCTCGACGAAGCGGGCCGCGCTCTCGATGGGCAGCTGTCCCGGCCGCGAGCTCCACACGTAGTGGCTGTAGAACTCGTCGATGAGCAACGTGCACTCCAGCTCGCGCGCGAGCCGCACCCAGCGCGACAGCTCCTCTCCCTGCACCAGCTTCCCGGTCGGATTGCACGGGTTGGAGACGAGCAGGGCGGAAAGCCCGCGTCCCTGCACCTCGCGGCGGAGGTCGTCCGCGGTGAACGCGTAGCCGCGCTCGCCTTCCAGCAGGATGGGGATGGCGGTGAAGGCGCGGAAGATGTCGAGCAGCTCCTCGTACGCGGTGTAGTCGGGCAGGAAGTGGCCGAGGTTGACGTGGCCCAGCGAGGCCGCCGCGCGCGTGAGCGAGGCGCGGCCGCCGCCGGAGATGGAGACGTTCTCGGCGCTGTACTGCGACGGCATCCCGCGCCGGTAGAGCCGGTTGTAGAGCGAGGCCACCGTCTCGCGCAGCTCCCAGACGCCGGGCACCGGCGCGTACTCCTGATCGTCGACCTCGATCGCCACCTGGTGCACGCGCGCGGGCGCGCCCGGCAGCTCACCCGTCTCCGGTTGTCCCTGACCGAGGTTGCACCAACTCGGATCGCGCGAGCGGTACCCCCGCCGATGCGCCTCGGAGGTGACGTAGATGACGCCGGTGCGCGGAACGCTGCGGAACGCCGGGATGACGATCTCGTCTGCCACGCGGGCAGGGTAACACCGGCCGCCGGGGCGGCGCAGAAATCAGCGCGGCAGGCGGCCTTTCAGGTCGCGGTGCGGACCGGGCTCGGCGAGGAGCGCGCGCGCGTTGTCCACCTGGCCCCAGGTGTTCCAGAGCAAGACGCCCCGCGCGCGGCCGTCGCGGAGGTAGTAGACGACCCCTTCGCGGAAAGGGACCTTCCAGTCGGCCACCGTCTCCAGCCGGGAGTCGATCTCTCCCACCGCCTCGTAGCCGAGGTCGAACAGGTCCGAATAGAACATCGGCACGTGCCGCCAAGCGACGGACGCGCCGGCCATCGCCTGGCCCGCGAGCCGGCCCATGGTGTTCGCGTTGTCCTCGTGCTCGACGCGGACGTCCTTTTCCAGGACGTCGCTGTGGAACCGCGCCACGTCGCCGGCGGCAAGGATGTCGGGATCGCTGGTGCAAAGCTGCGCGTCCACCACGATCCCGTCGCGCACCTCGAGGCCCGCCTCCTCGGCGAGCTTGGTTTCCGGCGCGATGCCGAGACCCGCGACCACGATGTCCGCCGGCAGCTCGCGACCGGACCGGGTGCGCACCGCCCCGGTCTCCGAGATCGCGGTGGGCACGTCGCCGGACAGCACCTGCACGCCCTTCTCCCGGTAGTACCCCGTGACGAACGCGGCCAGGCCCTTGGGGAACGCGCGAGCGCAGACGCCGTCCTCGGGGAAGATCATGGACACCTGGCGCCCGTCGATTGCGAGCGCCGCGGCGACTTCGCTGCCGATGAACCCGCCCCCGATCACCACCGCCCGCTTCCCGGCGCGGCGCAGGCGGCGATAGTCGTCCAGCGTGCGGTAATACACGACCGAGTCTCCGCCGAACGGCAGCCGCCGGGGCGTGCCGCCGGTGGCGAGGAGCAGCTTGTCGTAGCCATGGGAATCGCCCCGGTCGTCGGTCACCCGGCGCGCCTTCCGGTCCACGGAGGTCGCCCGGCGGCCGGAGAGCAGCTTCACGCCCGCGACCTGGGGCAGCCAGACGGAGTCCTCGGGCTGCCCCTTCCAGAGGGCCTTGGAGAGCGGCGGCCGAGCATAGGGCGGGTGCGGCTCGGCGCCGAGCATCGTCACGGGCCCCTGCGCGTCCAGCTCGCGGATCCCTTGTGCCGCCGCGTGCGCCGTCATCCCTCCGCCCACGATCAGGTAGCGCTTCTCGGCCATGGCGACCTCCAATCGCGATCGAGATGACGGGCGGGCCCCGACGTTTCGCCTTACAGTACTCCGATGCGAGCCTTGGTCGTGGTGCTGCTCTACGCTGGCGCCGCGCGCGCGCAGGACGCCTTCGAGATCCAGGTCTACGACACGAGCACGGCGCCTCCGCTCACGCCGGGGCTGGAAGTCCACCTGAACGGCGTGCTGCACGGGTCGGAGCAGCCTTCCCCGGCGGGCGAGCTGCCGACCCACCACGTCGCCCACGCCACCCTGGAGCCGCACCTGGGCCTGACGGACTGGCTCGAGGCCGGCGCCTACCTGCAATCGGCGCTGCGCCCCGACGGGACGTACGACTACGCGGGCACGAAGCTGCGGTTGAAGGCCCGGCTCCTCGAGCCCGTGTTCGGGTGGCTCAACCTGGCGCTCAACGGTGAGCTGTCCTGGATCCCGGCGGCCTACGAGGCGGCCCGCCGCGGGGGCGAGCTGCGGCCGATCCTGGAGACGCGCCGGGGGCCGCTGGGCCTGTGGCTCAATCCGATCCTCTCGTTCGAGCTGAACGGAGGGTTCCATCCGGAGCTGGAGCCGTGCGCGAAGGCGGCGTGGTCGGTCACCGAGGCGCTGTCGCTCGGCGCCGAGTACTACGCCGCGTTGGGGCCCATCGACGCGCTGCTGCCGCTGCGCGAGCAGGTGCACCGCGGGTTCGGCGTCATCGACCTCGCGACGCGATGGCTGGATCTCAACCTCGGGATCGGCGGCGGCTCGGGCTCCGACTCGTTCATCGTCAAGGCCATCGTGGCGGTGCATCCGCCTGGGGGCTGACGTTCATCGGCGGCGCGGCCGCAGGCGCGGTCTGGCGCGCACGGGAGGCTCGGGGTCGGGCTCCGAATCGTCGTCGAAGAGCGGGCGCCGCCGCACCTGGACGGTCTCTCCGAGGAGCCCGCCGAGGTCGATGCCGGCGAGGTGCAGGCCGATGCGCGTCTCCGTCTGCTCGCCTCGGGGTCGCCTGGGCGGAAGTCGGGCCCGGTGCCGATCGTAGCGCTCGCGCAGCTCCGGATCCGAGAGCACCACGTAGGCGCCGGTGATCTCGCGGAAGTGCTCGACGGCCGAGGGGTCCGAGTTCACGTCGGGGTGGAACGTGCGGGCGAGCTGGCGGTACACGGCCTTGATCGCATCCTCGCTCGCGTCGTCGCGGGGCCCCAGGATGGCGTAGAGGTCGCGCATCACCGCTTGAACCTCGGCAGCCGCACGCCTTGCCGCAGCGCGGGCGCGAAGAGGTCGCCGACCTCCTTCAAGCGGTCCGGGACGGTGCGCAGGTTGAAGCGCTTCGGATCCAGCCCGGGCTCCACCTCGTTCCACCGCAGGGGGGTCGACACGGGCGCTCCGTCGACGCCGCGCAACGAGTACGGCGCGATCACGGTCTTGCCGTACCCGTTCTGCAGGCAATCGAAGTACAGGCGCCCCTTCCGCTTCTCCTTGGTGCGCTCGAGGGTGACCTGCGGCAGCTTCCGGACGACCGTCTCGCCGACCGACAGCGCGAACGCCTGCGCGTCGTCGTAGGTGTGCCCCGGTGCGAGCGGCACGAACACGTGGAGCCCGCGCTTCCCCGTCGTCTTGGGCACGCTCGGGAGCCCGAGGCGGTCGAACATCCCCTGCAGGATCTGCGCGACCTCGACCGCCTGCTCGATCCCCTTTCCGTCCGCCGGGTCGAGGTCGAAGACGACCCAGTCCGGCATGGTCAGGCTCTCCACGCGCGAGTGCCACATGTGCAGCTCGAGCGCGGCGTGCTGCGCCAGCCAGCGCAGCGTCTCCGGGCGATCGACCACCAGGTGGCGCACCGGACCCTTCGAGGATGGCGTGTCCACCACCTTCATCCACGGCTCCGCCTTCTGCCCGGTGTTCTGCTCGAACCAACCCGGCTTGCCCACGCCCTGGTTCCAGTGGATGACCGCCAGCGGCCGGTCCTTGATCGCGGCGAGCAGCGGGCCGGAAACGGCGTCGTAATAGGCGGCGACGTCCCGCTTGGTGATGCCGTCTTTCGGGTAGAGCACGCGGTCGGGGCTGGTGAGCTTCACCTCGGCTGGTTCGGCCGCCTGGTCCGACCTCGGCCCCGGCGTCGACCCCGACCCCGACCCCGACGTCGACCCCGACCCCGACCGCGACCTCGACGCTTTGGGCGGCGCGGCCGGCTTCTCGCGGACCGTCTCCATGGGGGTCTTGTCCGGCCGCAGCCCTTGGAAGCTGGGGTGGCGGAGCTTGCCGTCGCTGGTCCACTCGGTGAAGCGAACCTGCGCCACGAGCCGGGGCTTCACCCAGTGCGCGTCGTGCATCCGCGGCGCTCCCCGCACTTGCGGCTCGTCGACCTCGTCCTTGCGCAGCTCCTGCAGCAGCTCGTTGCGCTGCTTGGAGGAGAAGCCCGTCCCCACCTTGCCGGCGTAGACCAGCTCGCCGCCTTCGTTCACCGCGAGGAGCAGCGCGCCGATGCCGCTCGACGCGGCCCCCTCGCCCGGCGTCCAGCCGACGATGGCCAGCTCCTGCGAGAGGTGCGCCTTCAGCTTCAGCCAGTCCCTGCTGCGCCCCTTCTGGTAAGTGGACCCGCGCCGCTTCAGGACCACGCCTTCCCACCCGGCCCGGCCGAGCTCCTCCAGCAGCTCCCGGACGGGCCCGTGCAGCTCCTCGCTGAAGCGCAGGTTCGCCGGCGTGTTGAAGAACAGGCTGCGCAGGAGGTCGCGCCGCTGCTCGATCGGGCGCTCGCGCAGGTCTTCGCCGTCGAGACGCAAGAGGTCGAAGGCGAACAGGAGCGCCTCGTCGTTCTTGCCCTGCTGGATGAGCTCGAATCTCGGCACGCCCTTCGCGTCGAGGATGGCGATCTCGCCGTCCACCACGGCATCGCCGACCACGATCTGCGACAGCGACCGCGCGATGGCGGGGAAGCGCGCCACCAGGTCGAGCCCGTTCCGCGTCCACATCGCGACGCGCCCGCTCGACAGCCCTGACAGCGCCCGATAGCCGTCGTACTTGCGCTCGACGATCCAGTTCTCCTCGTCGGGTGGCGGTTCGTCCACCAGCGTGGCGAGCAT
>DASWGQ010000040.1:0-12679 GCA_036393595.1 Myxococcales bacterium
GCTCACGGTGCCGTCCGCCGGATCGCTGCCGGCCAGCGTCGGCGGCACCTTGTCGATGACGTAGATCTCCTGCCGCGGGGTCTCGGCGTTGCCCTGCACGTCGACGGAGAAGAAGCGCAGCGTGGCGTTGTCGGCGATGGCAATGGGTCCGGTGTACCGGGGCGACGCGGCCGTCGGCGTGCTGCCGTCCGCCGTGTAGTAGGTGGCCGCGCAGCCCGTGCCACCGGGATTGTCGGCGCATGTGAGCGTCACGTACTGCGTCACGTTGTAGCGCCCGCCCTGCGGCGAGGCGGTGGTTGTCGGCGGCACGAATTCGGCGGCGGCCTGGGTGGTGAACGACGAACCGAACGGCACCGCCAGCGCCTCGCCGTGCGCGCCGCGCACTCCGCTGACGGCTATCAAGTAGAAGGTGGAGTAGGCGAGGTTCGCGCTGGGATCGAAAACCACGGTGGCCGATGGCGCGTCATAGCTCAGAGAGCCGGGGATGAGGCTGGGCCCGGCGATGAGCAGGAAGTTCGGCGCCTTCACGCTGGCGGGATCGATGCACGTGTTGAACGAAACGGAGACGTTGGTGCCGGCGAAGACGCCCGTCGCGTCGGTCGGCGGATCCACCTTGACGACCGACAGCTGGGTTGCGGGCGGCAGCGTGCACTGCCCTCCTGCTGGGGCCAGGTTCGAGCCGCACGCGGCGAGCGCGCCGGCAACGAGAACCGTCCCGGCGAGGCCACAGGGACCGATGTTCATTACGTTTCTCCGGAACAGGGGTTCGCGGAGAGGATACGAAACGCGGCGGGTCCGGTGTAAAGGCGCGGGAGTAGGCACGGCTGGGCGCTGGTGTGCCTGCGGCGCCGCGGTGCTTACCCGGTCGCGGGTCGAGTAGTCCCTGCGCGGCTGGTGCAGAGCACAGCCGCGCCCTCATCTACATACGGCTGGCGGTGGCCGCACGAGGGGGCAGGAGTTCACGGGACGGCCTTTATCGCTTGTCGTTGGCCAAAACTCGATCCGGCGTCTCCGCGGCCCAAGGATGGCTCGACCGCGACCTCCGATCATGGTCTTGTCAAACTGGAGCGGCGATGCCAGCAACCGCGAGCCGGCTCGACTTGCCGAACGCAATTCATCCGCAACCTGCTGACCAAGGTGCCGAAGGCGGCGCACGGCCTCGTCGCCCACCTTCGTGCGGACGATGTTCGCGCAGCCCGACGCAGACTCGGTGCGAGCTCAGCACGCTCGCATCGTCGAGCAGCTCACGAAGAAGGAACAAAAGCGTCCCGTCGCCGATCATCTGCGACCGCGCGAGAAGACGTGATCGCAAGACAACTACCGGTGGTCCCGCGAAGTACGTCAGCGATACCCAGAAGATCGGCGACCCGGGCCATCACGAACGATCTCGTTGGGTTGTTGGTGCCCAGGGGCGGAATCGAACCACCGACACGGGGATTTTCAGTCCCCTGCTCTACCAACTGAGCTACCTGGGCTTGCCGGGGCGGGTCTGTATGCCGCAGACCACCTGCCCGGTCAAGGACTTCGGCCCGGGTGGCCGGCCCGCCGGCCGCGAGTTCGGGCTACTCTAGGGCCCAGCGTGAACGGGTCCATGCGCACACTCCGGACGGTGCTCGCGGTGGTGTGCGTCATCGCCGTCGCGCTCGTCGGCCTGTTGGACTACGTCACCGGTCCCTGGATGTCGTTCGCGCTCTTCTACGTGGTGCCGGTGCTCGCGGCCGCGTGGTGGCTGGGACGGGGGCCGGCGCTCGCGGCGGGGCTGGCGGCGGGCATCTTCTGGTTCGTGGCCGAGGCGTGGGGCCACCGCGGCGAGCCGACCCGCGTGCTGCTGTGGAACTCCATCAGCCGCCTGCTGATGCTGCTCGCCATGGGAGCCATGACGGCGCGCATCCGCGGCGACCAGCAGCGGCTGCGCGGGGCCAACCGGCGCCTGGCCGAGCTGCTCGGAGACGCCGAGCGCCTCGCGCGCACCGATGCGCTCACCGGCCTGGCCAACGCGCGCGCGTTCACCGAGCGCCTGCGGCAGGAGGTGGCGCGGGCGCAGCGCGACGGCACCCCGCTGTGCCTGGGCTACGTGGACGTGGACAACTTGAAGCGCATCAACGACGCCCAGGGGCACGCCGCCGGAGACGAGCTTCTCCGCGAGGTGGCGCGGGCCATCGGCCAGTCGGTGCGCGCGAGCGACGTGGCGGCGCGGCTGGGCGGCGACGAGTTCGCCATCCTCTTCGTGGGGATGCGGCAGGACGCCGCGGAGGCGGCGGCCCGGCGCCTGCTCGAGCGCCTGAAGCAGCTCGACGATCTGCACCCGGGTCTCCACCTGGGAGCGAGCATCGGAGTGGCGATGTACGGCGCTCCTCCGGAGACCGCGGAGCAGATGATCCGCGCGGCGGATGCGGCGATGTACGAGGCCAAGCAGCGCGGCAAGGGACGCGTCGTGCTGTGGGAGGGGCCCCCACCGGACGCCGCGGCGCCGGCGCGGCACTGACGATCCGTCTGGCGGTGAATGTCGACGCCACCGGGGAGGTCGACTATGCTGCGCCGCCCTCTGACGCCCGAGGAGGAGGACACAAGGCATGCCCGTCGCTCTTTCCCTTCTGCTCGCCCTCGCCGCTGCGCCGCAACGGACCGCCCCGGTGAAGCCCGCCCCGGCCGGCGCGCCCGCCAAGGCGTTCCCGTTCCCGACCGAGACGCACACGCTGCCGAACGGGCTGCGGCTGGTGCTCATCCCGTACGACTCGCCGGGCCTGGTCGCCTACTACACGCTGATGCGCGTCGGCAGCCGCAACGAGCCCGAGCCGGGGCGCTCCGGCTACGCGCACTTCTTCGAGCACGTGATGTTCCGCGGCACGAAGCAGCACCCCGCCGACGACTACAACGCCACCGTCACGCGGCTGGGCCTCGACACGAACGCGTACACGGACCTCGACCTCACCGTGTACCACCTCTACGGGCCGGCGAAGGCGTTGCCCACCATCATCGACTACGAGTCGGACCGCTTCCAGAACCTCGACTACAGCGAGGCCCAGTTCAAGACCGAGGCGGGCGCCATCCTGGGCGAGTACGCGAAGAGCGCCTCGGATCCCGAGGAGAAGATGTCCGAGGTGATGCAAAACACCGCGTTCAACCGGCACACGTACAAGCACACCACCATCGGGTTCCTGCCGGACATCAAGGCGATGCCGAGCGGGTTCGAATACTCGCGCGAGTTCTTCCGCCGCTATTACACGCCGGACAACGCGACCATCGTCGTGGCGGGCGACTTCGACAAGGCGGACACGCTCGCCCGCCTCACCAAGGCGTACTCCGGCTGGAAGGGCAAGCTCGATCCGTCGCCCATCCCCCGCGAGCCGCGGCAGACCTCCAGCCGCCGGGCGACGGTGGCGTGGAAGGCGCCGACGGTGCCGCGCCTGTACATGGCCTGGCACGGGCGCGGAGCGGACGACCTGCACGCGGCCGCGGTGCAGGCCGTGCTCTCGCCTTACCTCTTCGGCGAGACCAGCGCGGTCTACCAGGAGCTGGTGCTGAAGCGGCAGATCGTCGACAGCATCTCGGCGCAGGACGGCGTCAACCGCGACCCGTTCCTGCTCGGCGCGATGCTTCGGGTGAAGGAGGAGAAGAACCTGCGCCCGGCCGAGCTGGTGGTGCTGCGCGAGGTGTCCAACCTGGCGCGTGGCCGGGTCGACGCCTCGCGGCTCGCGGCGATCAAGTCCAACGTGCGCTACTCGATCGTCGCCGCGCTCGACAAGCCCGACTCCATCGCCAACGCGCTGGTGCAGTACACCTCGCTCACGGGCGACCTCGACTACCTGAACGCGCTGGCGCGCGAGATCGACGCGCTCACGCCCGCCATGCTGCAGGAATTCGCCAAGCGCGCCTTCCTCGACGCGAACCGGACGACGGTCACGCTGACCTCCCAGACCGCGCGCGCGCAGCGCAAGCCCGCGGCGAAGACCGCCAAGGGGGGTGGTCGGTGAGGCGCGCCGCCCTGGCGCTGTTCGCGGCGCTCGCCTGCAGCCACGCAGAGGACCGGGTGAAGACGGCCTCAGGCTCGCAGGCATCGGGTTCGACCGAGGGTGCCCCGCAGGACGAGGCGGCGGCCGTCGGCGAGAGCGAGCGCTCCGGCGCACTCACCGCCAAGCCCCGATCCAGGGTGGGCGGAGAGGGGACCGAGCACCCCCCGCCGGGCTCCCCGGCCGACGTGCGCACCGCGGCCGAGGCGCCGGCCGCTGCGGCGAACGAGGCGCCCGTGCTCGCCCTGCCTCCGAGCCAGAAGCCGATGGTGACCATCGCGCTGCGCTTCACCAGCGGCGCGGTGGACGACCCGAAGGGCCAGGCGGGGATCACCTCGCTCGCCGCGCGCGTGATGTCGGAGGGCGGGACGCAGTCCCTGGACGCCCGCTCGCTGCTCCTCGCCCTCTTCCCGATGGCGACGTCGATCGGTGCCCGCGTGGACAAGGAGCTGACCACCTTCTCCGCGACGGTCCACCGCGAAAATCTTGAGAAGCTCCTCCCCATCCTGCTGGACGTGGTGGCGCACCCTCGCTGGGACCCGCGCGAGTTCGCCCGCCTGCGCGACGCCGCCGTGATCGACGTCGAGAAGCGCTTGCGGCAGGGCGACGACGAGAACCTGGGGAAGGAAGCGCTGGGAGAGATCCTCTACCGGGGCCACCCGTACGGGCGCCTCACCGACGGCCACGTCGCAGATCTCAAGGCGCTGACCCTCGAGGAGGTGAAGGCGCACGCCGCCAAGGTCTTCACCGCCGACCGGCTCACGGTGGGCATCGCCGGCGGCTACCCGCAGGGCCTGCCGGAGCGCGCGGCCGCGGCGCTCGCCGGGCTGCCCAAGGCAGGGCCCGACCGCGCCGCGATCCCGCAGCAGCGGCCGCACGGGCCGCGGTACCTCCTGATCGAGAAGCAGGGCGACGCGACCGCCATCTCCTGCGGGTTCCCCTGGCAGCTCTCGCACAAGGACCCCGACTGGGCCGCCCTGTCCGTCGCGCGCAGCGCGTTCGGCGAGCACCGGCAGTTCAACGGTCGGCTCATGCAGCGGCTGCGCGAGCAGCGCGGGCTCAACTACGGCGACTACGCATACATCGAGCATTTCCAGCAGCAGGGCGGCAACGCGGCCACCGTGCAGCTCGGGCGCGCGCGCCACCAGCAGGACTTCACCGTCTGGCTGCGGCCGGTGCAGAACGAGAACCGGCTCTTCGCCCTGCGCGCCGCGCTCCACGAGCTGTCGCGCAGCCTCGACGCCGAACCCTTCGCCGACGACGAGATCCAGCAGACGAAGGGATTCCTCGACGGCTACCTCCTCCTCTTCGACCAGACCGACGCGCGCAAGCTGGGGTACGCGCTGGACGGCGACTTCCTGGGCCAGCCGGACTTCCTGCAGAAATGGCGCGCGGCCGTGCGCGAGGTGAGCGCGGCGGAGGTGAACGCGGCCTGGAAGAAGTGGGTGAAGCCGGACGCCCTGGAATGCGTGCTGGTCGGTCCCGGGATGGACGAGGTCAAGCACGCGCTGATCGCAGATGCCGAGACCCCGATGCGCTACCAGAAGGACGCGCAGGGGAACGTCCCGGAGAAACCCGCCGCGCTGCTGGAGGCGGACCGCGCGGTGAACCGCACTTCGTTCGGAGCGCGCGGCGACCAGGACGTCGTCATCGTCCCGGTCGAGAAGATCTTCGAGTAACGGTCGTCGGCGGCTAATTCAGCGCCGTCGCCGTCCGGTGGGTCAAACGGGCCTGCGCGACGGCGCGGCGCTTGCGCACTTTCTCCTGCTGCTTCTTCTCCTGCGCCATGGCCAGCCGGTGGATCTCCTGGACGTGCTCGTCCGCGACCTGGCAGGCGATCTGCGAGGTCTGGCTGTGCCGCTGCTCCAGCTCGCCGTACACGGCCAGCTTGGACCCTTCGTCGTGCAGGTCGGCTTCCATCTGATCGAGCTTGGCGAGCATCCGCGCGGAGCGCTCCAGCGCCTCCGAGGTCCGCGGCGCGGCCGCCTCCTTCGCGCACGCAGCCAAGAGCAGCGTCATCCCCAACCCCAGCACCCGGCGCCCCATCGCCCCCTCCACGCCCGGTAGGGTGGGGAGCGGCCGTCGCCGCGGCAAGTTGTGTGGAAAAAATTACTCACGTCCGGGGGATGGCCTTCAGCACGGCCTTGCCGCCCTTGATCACGACCTTGAACTCGATGTTGCGCGCCTTGTGCCGCGCCATCAGCTCGGGCACCTGGGCGCGGATGCGGCTGGCGATCGCATCGTAGGTGAGCCCGCTGGTCGACTCTCCCGTTCGCTGACGTGCGACCAGATAGGTGTCGTACAGCTTGCGAATCATCTGATCCGAGAGCTGCGGCGAGGAGGGCGCCGCCTGCGCCGCCTTCTGCTCGCCGCCCCGGCGCGCATCGCGGAGCTTCGCCTTGAACACGTCCCGCTTGTAGGTGCCCTCTTCGATCTCGCGCAGCGTGCGGTCCCACATCCGCTCGAAGGAGATCAGCTTTGCGAAGAGGGTCTGGATGCGGAACTTGAGCGCGGTGTTCTTCACCTGCGTCGTCTTGAGCAGCCGCATCTTCTCGGAGACCTGGCGGCGCTGCGCGTCGGGCGGGCGGCGGTCGATGCCGAGGAAGTACTTCTCGTAGAGCACCTGCAGGCCGGTCATGGCCTCCTCGAGCTCGTCGAGGTCATCCGCCAGCTTCTCCTGCGGAAGCTGCTGGGTCCCGGTAACAGCAGGCACGGGCCGACTCTACCAATCGGCGAGCCACCCGCCCAGGTGTTCCGTTAGGCGGCGGCAGGCTCCGCCCTCCCACCCGCGCGCCGGCCGAGGGTGACGTAGAGGACGACTCCGAGGGCGAAGATCGCCACGCTGATCAGCTCGCTGGTGGAGAGGTTCCACCAGGCGCCGCGGGCCAGCGGGCCGAGGAAGTTGAACACGCGCCCGCGCTCCTCGTCCCCGCGCATCGTCTCGATCAGCGCGCGCAGCGGCGCGTAGAGGACCAGGTAGAGCGCGAGCAACTCGCCGTGGAAGCGCTTGCGCGCGCGCCACAGCGTGAGCGCCACGAAGATCCCCAGCTCGCCGAGCGCCTCGTAGAGCTGCGTGGGATGGATGGGCAGCGTGCGCGCCGCGCCGAACTGGATGACGTGGTTCGCCAGCTGGCTCTGGTAGGCGAGCGACTCGGGCGGGAAGCGCGCCGCCCAGGGCAGGTGCGGATCGCACGCCGCTCCCCAGCAGCAGCCCGCGGCGAAGCATCCCAGCCGGCCGATGGCGTGGCCGATGGCGACCGAGGGGATGATCGCGTCGGCATAGGGGAAGAACGACATCCGGTGGCGGCGCATGTACCAGATGGAGACCAGGACCGCGCCGATGAAGCCGCCGTAGAAGACCAGGCCGCCCTTCCAGAAGGCGAAGATGCTGCCCGGGTCGCGCGCGTAGTCGTCCCAGTTGACGATGATGAACAGGACGCGCGAGCCCACCATCGCGGCGAGCAGGATCCAGAAGCAGAGGTCCATCACGCGCTCGCGGTCCAGCCCCGCGCGGCGCGCGGCGCGCCCGGCGAGCTGCATGGCGACCAGGAACGCCGTGGCGATGAGGAGACCGTAGGTGTGGAGCGGGATCGCCAGCGGGCGCCTGAGGTGGAGGAGGTCGTTGTTCCCGGGCTCGCCGAGCATCCGCACCGCGAGGAAGAGGACGACCGCCGTCCCGCCTGCCCAGAGGGCGCCGGTCTGGAGCGCTTTCCTCCAAGGGTCGCCGGCGACTCGCGCCCCCCGCGCCTGCCAGGCGCCCGAGAGCAGGGTCAGAACCGCGGCGGCGAGCGGCGCCCACGAGGGTTGCAGCACCACGCTGAAAAGGACCGGGAGCATCGTCTCTTCCTAACCTGCAGTCACGCGGAAGGCTTCCTCGCGCCGCTCGCCGCCGGCTTCCTCGCGAACAGCATCTCGAGGACGAGCATCACCAGCCCGACGGTGATGGCGCTGTCGGCGACGTTGAAGGTGGGCCAGTGGAGCGAGGGCCTTTGCCAGAACGGATCGAACCAGTGCCAGTCGATGAAGTCGATCACGTACCCGCGCAGCACCCGGCAGATGGCGTTCCCCAGCGCGCCGCCCAGCACCAGCGCGAGCGCGACCTGGAGGTAGCGCTGCTCGGTGGCGAGCTTGCGGTAGTAGCTGAAGATGAAGATCACCGCCGCGATGCTGATCAGATGGAAGAACGGGACGCGGAACTTCTCGCCCGAGCGGGAGAGGAAACCCCAGGCCGCGCCGCGGTTCTGCGTGTACTGGAACTGCCAGAAGTTCCGGACGACCTGGATCTGGCGGCCGTCCGACAGGCCGCGCTCGAGCAGGTCCTTCTGGGTGAGGAACGCCTTCACCTTCTCGGGCAGCGTGCGCGCGCGCGGGGCCTGGAAGGCGTAGGTCAGGTGCTCGACCGCCAGGTACTTGGTGACCTGGTCCGCGATCAGCACGGTGCCGGAGATCAGCGCGAGCAAGGTCCACTTTCCCAGCGAGTTGCTCACTGCGGCTCTCCCGAGGTGGCTCGCTTGCAGCGGCGGCACAGCGCGGGCGAGCCGGAGACCTCGGCCAGCGCGCGCCAGCAGCGCTCGCAGGAAGGATGCGGGCTGCGCCTCACCTCCGCCGAGAGTGCCTCGCCGGCCTCGATGCGCACGGTCGCGCAGAGGAACAGGTCGCCGAGCCGAGCCTCGTATTTCTGCGCCACCTCGCGCAGGACGGCGGGCTCGCGCGGCACGCGCAGCACGACCTCGGCCTCGGTGGCCTTGCCGATCTCCTTCGCCAACCGCTTCGCCTCGAGGGCCTCGTTGACCACACGCCGGAAGGCGGCCAGGTGCCGGAACTCCTCCTCGAGCGCGTCGTCGGCGAGCTGCGGCTCGGGCGCGGGCAGGCCGGCGAGGAACACCGACGCGACCTTCTCGCCGGGCAGGTGGTGCCAGACCTCCTCGGTGGTGAAGGACGCGATCGGCGCGAGCAGCCGGCAGAGGTCCCGGCAAGCGCGGTACAGCACCGTCTGCGCCGCGCGGCGGGCCGGCCAGCCCGCCGCGGAGCAGTAGGTGCGGTCCTTCAGGACGTCGAAGTAGAAGGCGGACAGGTCGGTGGCGCACAGGTCCACGGTGGCGTGGTAGACGCGGTGGAACTCGTACTGCCCGTAGGCGCGCGCGACACCGGCGCGGTAGCGCTCCAGCCGGGACAAGGCCCAGCGGTCGATTGGCTGGAGGAGGTCCTCTGCCACCGCGTCGCGCGAGGGATCGAAGTCATAGAGCTGCGACAGGCAGTAGCGCAGCGTGTTGCGGATCTTGCGATACCCCTCGCTCAGCGTCTCGAGGATCTTCTCCGAGAGGCGCACTTCGTCGCGGTAGTCGCTCGACGCGACCCAGAGCCGGACGATCTCGGCGCCGTACTTCTTGATGGTGTGCTGCGGGTCGACGTAGTTGCCGAGCGACTTGCTCATCTTGCGGCCGTCCTCCCCCACCACGAACCCGTGGGTGACGCAAGCGCGGTAGGGCGACTCGCCGCGGTTGGCGACGGCGATGGTGAGGGACGAGTTGAACCAGCCGCGGTGCTGGTCGGAGCCTTCCAGGTAGAGGTCGGCGGGGAAGCGCAGGTCGGGCCAGCGGCCGCTGGCGAGCACCGCCGCCCACGAGGAGCCGGAATCGAACCAGACGTCGAGGATGTCGGTCTCCTTCTCGAACTCGGTCCCCTGGCACTTGGAGCAGCGGGTGCCGCGCGGCAGCAGCTCAGAGAGCGCCTTGTCGAACCAGGCGTCGGCGCCGTGCTGCTCGAAGATGCGCGCCACGTGCTCCATCGCCTCGGGCGAGACGAGCGGCTCGCGGTCGTTCACGCAGTACGCGACCGGGATGGGCACGCCCCAACTCCGCTGCCGGGAGACGCACCAGTCGGGCCGGTTCTCCACCATGCCCCGGATGCGCTCCTTGCCCCAGGCGGGAATCCAGCCGCCCGCCGCCGCGATCCGGTCGATGGCCTCGAGCGCGGCCTTGCGGATGGTCGTCCCGCCGATGTCCACGTCCATCCCGATCCACCACTGGTCGGTGGCGCGGAAGATGACCGGCTGCTTGCACCGCCAGCAATGCGGGTAGCTGTGGCGGATCTCGAAGGCCAGCCCGCCCGCGTTGAGCAGCGCGCCGGCCTCTCGCAGCTTGTCGACGATGACGGGATTGGCGTCGAAGACGTTCTTGCCTTCGAGCCCGAGGTCCGCGTCCGCGGTGAAGCGTCCGCGGTCGTCGACCGGCGCCCAGATGGGCAGCCCGTATTTCACCCCCATCTGGAAGTCGTCCTCACCGTGTCCCGGCGCGGTGTGCACCAGGCCGGTGCCCGCCTCGGTGGTGGCGTGTGAGCCCAACACGACCCGGCCGACCCGCTCGATGAGCGGGTGGTGATACGTCACGCCATCGAGGTCCTCTCCGGAGAAGTGCGACAGCACCTTCCGCGGGTCCTTCAGCCGCGGGACGCGCGCCGCGCCCTGCGCCGCGCCCAGCAGCGTGTCCGGATTCCCGCCGCCCTGCTCCACCTCCTGCGGCGCGCAGGCAGCGAGGAACGGCGCCAGCAGGTCCTTGGCGACGACCACGGCGCGGTCGCCCAGATCGTAGGCGACGTACTCGATCTCGGGGTTGGCGGTGATGGCCATGTTGGCCGGCAGGGTCCACGGCGTGGTCGTCCAGATGGCCAGCGCGAGCGGGTGTCCCTTGAGCGCGTGGGCCATCTTGTAGAGCTTGGTCCCGTCCAGCACGCGGAACGCCACGTAGATGGACGGGCTGGTCTTCTCCGCGTACTCGACCTCCGCCTCGGCCAGCGCCGTCCGGTCGCGCGGGCACCAGTGCACCGGCCGCTTGCGCCGGTAGAGGGCTCCCTTGCGCGCGATGGCGGCAAGCTGCCGGACGATCTCCGCCTCGTACGTGTACTGCATGGTCAGGTACGGATCATCCCAGCGCGCCAGGATGCCCAGGCGCTGGAACTCGCGCCGCTGCACCTCGACCTGCTCCTCGGCGAACTTGCGGCATGCGCGGCGGAAGTCGCTCGCGCTCATGTCCCGCTTCCTCGCCCCGAGCTGCTTGTCGACCTGGAGCTCGATGGGCAGGCCGTGGCAGTCCCACCCCGGGACGAAGTCCGAGAGCCTGCCGCTCATCGAGGCGTGCTTCACCACGACGTCCTTCAGAATCTTGTTGAGGAAGTGCCCCAGGTGGATCGAGCCGTTGGCGTAGGGCGGGCCGTCGTGGAAGACGAACTTCTCGCGGCCGGCGTTCCTGCGCAGGATCTGCTCGTAGACCTTGCCCTCGATCCACGCCTTCACCTGCGCGGGCTCGCGCTCGGCGAGCTGCGCGCGCATCGGGAAAGCCGTCCTGGGCAGGTTGACCGTGTCCTTGAGGTCCATGGCGGAAAGAGCGGACGAGTAGCAGCAAGGGGCCAGTCCTGCAACCGGATCGGGTGCCGTTCCACTCGACGCCGCGGCGCGTTGTCGCCTATGCTGCGCGCCCTTCCAGGGAGCCCTCGATGGCCGTTCCCGCTCGCCAGATCTCCGCCTCCGGCGTCGAGGTGCGCCCCGTCCAGGGCAAGAAGGACGTGGAGATCTTCCTGCGCGTGCCGTGGTCCCTGGGCATGAAGGAGGACCCGAACTGGGTCCCGCCGCTCCTCGACGACTACAGGCGCCAGCTGGACGCGAGGAAGAGCCCGTTCCTCAAGCACGGCGAGCTGGCCTGCTTCACGGCATTCGACGCGGGCAAGCCCGTGGGCCGCATCAGCGTGCAGATCGATCGCGAGTTCGACCGGGTGCACCCGGAAGAGCAGGGCGTCGCCTTCTTCGGGTTCTTCGAGTGCGCCGATCGGCCGGACGTCTCGCGCGCGCTCTTCGCCGCCGCCGAGGAGTGGGCGCGCGCCAAGGGGCGCACGCGGCTGCGCGGTCCGTTCACGCTGGATACGAAGGGCGAGGTGGGCGTACTGGTCGACGGGTTCGAGACGCCGCCGCGGATCGGCATGCCGCACAACAAGCCGCACCTGGGGCCCACCATCGAGGCGGCGGGCTACGCCAAGGCGAAGGACTTCTACGCCTGGTGGTACACCTCCGGGCACGTCGACGAGCGCACCAAGCGGATCGCCGAGAAGACCAAGGCGCTCCCCGGCGTGACCGTCCGCCCGATGAGCTTGAAGCACTTCCGCCGCGAGGTGGACATCGTGCGCGACGTCTTCAACTCGGCGTGGAAGGAGAACTGGGGCTTCATCCCCTTCACCAACGAGGAGCTGGAGATCATCGCCACCGAGTACAAGATGTTCGTCGACACCGAGATCGCGCTGGTCGCGGAGGTCGACGGCAAGCCCGCGGCGATCTGCCTGGCCATCCCCGACGTCAACGAGATGGTGCGCGACTTCGACGGCGAGCTGACGCGCAGGCCGCTCAATCTGGTGAAGCTGCTCTGGCGCCTCAAGTTCGACCGGCCCAAGCACGCCCGCCTCTTGCTGCTCGGGGTCAAGGAGGAGTTCCGGGCCTCGCACAAGTACGGCACGCTGGCGGCGGTGCTCTACGTGGAGGTCGCCGAGCGCGGCCTGCGGCGCGGTTACGTGGGCGGCGAGCTGAGCTGGACGCTGGAGGACAACGTGCTCATCAACCGCGGCATCGAGCGGATGGGCGCGCGGAAGTACAAGACGTACCGCGTGTACGAGAAGCGCCTGTAGCC